>NZ_JAMYVQ010000027.1:0-89152 GCF_040324155.1 Mesorhizobium sp. M0011
GCTCGCGTCATCAGATGCTGGCCTCCAATCCAGCCAGCATCTTGAATCACAAACATCCGGCTTTGGGAATCCTACGATTCTCTCAAAATAGGAATCGCTCTAGATGAGAACAGCTCCGCAATCCGTCAGCCAAGCGTCGCCGCACCATCGCCGATGGGTGCGCCGCGAGACCATCCTGTCGACGCTGGAGCGCCACATCGACACGCGGATCGTGCTGTTCGCCGCGCCCGCAGGCTTCGGCAAATCGACGACAATGGCGCAATGGGCCACGGAGGTCGCGCGCCACGGTCGGCTGACCGCATGGCTATCCTGCGAGGCAACCGACAATGACGAGGGCGCCTTCCTGTCGCATCTGGTGGGCGCGCTCCGCCATCTCGTCCAGAGCCCAGCGGAACTCGACCTTGCCTTCCAGTCCAGCCCGATCCCCCAGCTCGATGTCATGCTCGCGGCACTGGTCACGGGCCTTGCAGCGCGCGAAGCTGACATCACGCTGTTCTTCGACGACTACCACGCTGTCGAGGCGACGGCGGTGAAGCGGTTCATGGAGCGCCTGACCCGGCAGGCGCCGGCAAACGTCGCCTTCGTCATCGGCTCGCGCAGCCTGCCCGATCTGCAACTCGGCAAGCTCAGGGTGCTGGGCGACATCTTCGAAATCGGCCCCGACGATCTGCGTTTCGCCTCGTCCGAGGCCGAGGCTTTCTTCAACGAGAAGCTGGGCCTGAGCGTCAGCAGCGGCACAGTGGAGACCTTGTGCTCGCGTACCGAAGGATGGGCCGCCGGCCTGCAGCTCGCCTCGCTCTCGCTGAGTGCCGCACACGCACCCGAAACCGTCATCGGCAATTTTACCGGCGCCAACCGCAACGTCGCCGACTTCCTGATGGGCGAAGTGTTTCTGGAGCTGCCGCCGGCAATCGCAAAATTCCTGCTCTACAGTTCGATCTTCGAACGCTTCAGCGCCGAAGCCTGCCGGGCGGTGATGCGCGCGGCGGATGCCGAGGCGGCGATTACCGAGATCGAAACGCGCAACCTGTTCCTGGTGCCGCTCGATGAAGAGCGACGCTGGTTCCGCTACCATCATCTGTTCCGCGATTTCCTCAGCCGCGAAATGGAACGGCGCGAACCGGAGATGATCGCGCCGCTGCATCTGGCGGCCGCCGAATGGTTCGGCGAACGCAAGATGCTGACCGAGGCGATCGGGTACGCGCTGGCCGCCGGCGACCAGGCACGCGCGGCGGTATTCGTCGAAAACAACGCGCTCGACCTCATCGCCCAGTGCCAGCTTCTCTACGTGCGCCAGCTGCTCGCGCTGCTGCCTAGGAAACTGATCGACCAGCGCATCCGGCTGCAACTGGTGGTGCTTTGGCTGGCGGTGCACAGCAGCCAACCCGAGATTGCCCAGCAGACGCTGAGCAATGCGCGCAAGCTGGTCGAGACCGGACCGACTGACAGCAATGACCCAGGCACCATGACCGGCACAACGATCGAGGCCGAACTGGTGGTTCTCGCCGCTGCCGTCCACAGCACGCTGGAGCAGTTCGATCAGGCGCGCGACACAGCACTTGCGGCCCTGCGCGTCATCTCACCCGATGCCTGGTTCATGGAAGGCGCGACCGCCAATGTCATCGGCTACAACCTCTATGCGCTGGGTGACCTCGAAGGTGCCCGCGCCGCGATCGATGCGGCGCGACGGGCGCATGAGCGAAGCGGCAGCCTGCTCGGCGTCACCATTGCCAATTGCTACATGGCCGTTGTCGAGCGTTCGGCGGGCCGCTTGCCCGCCGCCGAGCGGCTGCTGCGCAACGCCATCATCGAGGCCAGGGCGCGGATCGGTGCTAATTCCTATGCCGAGGCCTTGGCCGGAACGCTGCTAGCCGAGCTCGCCTACGAGACCAATGCGTCGGGCGAAGCGCTGACCCTGGTCGAGAATCTCGGCCCGCAGATCGAGGGCGCGGCGGTCATCGTCTATCCCCTTGCCAGCGTGCCGACCTATGCCCGTGTGCTGCAGCTGACCGGTCGCACCGAAGCCGCACTGGACATGCTGGAGCGCGTCTATCAACGCGTGCGCGGCACGGTGTATCGCCGCCTGGCATCGATGATCATGCATGACCGCGTACGTGTGCTGCTCGACCAGAACCGCAATGCCGAGGCGCGCGCGCTGCTGGCCGAGCATCGCGGCGAAGAGACCGAGACTTCGACGGTCATCACCACCGCAAACGAGTTCGAGTTCTTTGCCGAGGGCCGTTTGCTGACGGCGGAAAAATCCTATGCCGATGCAGCGGGGGTTTTCGACGCGCTTCTGGAGCGCACGAGAACCAGCGGGCGCATGCGTCGCCATATATTGGCGCTGATCCTGCGAGCCAAAGCGGCCAGCGCTGCCCACGACCAACGCGAGGCAGACCGCAATCTCCTCGATGCGTTGCGTCTCGCCCAACCTTCCGGCTTCATCCGTTCCTTCGTCGACGAGGGAAGGTCTGTCGTCGAAGGGTTGATGCGGCTGCGTGCTGCCCAGGCGAAGACCGACCCCGCGCTGTCAGCCTATGCCACGCGCATCATCGATGCAGCGCAGGCGATGCCCGTGGCGGCGCGCAAGCTGGCCGCACCAGCCGCTGAGAAGGAACAGCTCACCCAGCGCGAGGCCGAACTGCTGCGCTATCTCACTGAGGGCATGTCCAATCGCGATATCGCCTTGGCGCTGTCGGTGAGCGAAACCACGGTGAAATGGCACCTGAAGAACATTTTCGGCAAGCTTGCGGTATCCAACCGGGTGCAGGCGGTGCGCGCCGCGCAAGGGTCAGCAGGCGCCTATACCCCTCCGAAAGGAGGGGCATAGATACAGGCGCAGCCCCTCTTTCGGGTCGGGCCAGATGATCGTTAGCCTGCTAGCGTCACCTGGTTTTTAGAGGACGCTGCGAATGGCGACAGGCTACGTTTTTCACGAACAGCTGATGTGGCATGACACCGGCTCCAGCGCCGACATGATGCCTCCCGGCCGTTTCGTGGAACCCGGCCGCCATCTGGAATCCCCTGGCTCGAAGCGGCGGCTGAACAACCTCATCCAGGTCAGCGGCCTGTCGCGCCATCTCGTCCCGATTATCCCCGAGCCGGTCTCGGTCGAGGACCTGTTGCGCGTCCACACGCAACGTCACGTTGACGACATCAGGATGCTCAGCGAGCGCGGCTCCGGTTTCGCCGGGCCGCAGGCGCCAATCGGCCTCAACAGCTTCGACATCGCGCTGCTGTCTGCCGGCACCACCTATGCCGCGATGCGCGCCGTGCTGACCGGACGCGTCGACAATGCCTATGCGCTGGCGCGGCCGCCGGGGCACCATGCCGAGCCTGATCAGGCGATGGGCAACTGCCTGTTCTCCAACATCGGCGTCGCTGTCCGCCGGCTGCAGCATGAAGGCCTGCTTGGCCGCGCCGCAGTGGTCGACTGGGATGTGCACCACGGCAACGGCACCGAGACGGTGTTCTATTCCGACCCGTCGGTGCTGACCATTTCCTTGCATCAGGACAATCTCTACCCGACCGGGCGCGGTGCGCTGGCCGACAACGGCAAAGATGCCGGCGAAGGCTACAACATAAACATACCGCTGCCGGCGGGCAGCGGCACCGGCGCCTATGAAGCGACTTTCGACCGTGTCGTCGCGCCGGCGCTGCGTGCCTACAGACCGGACCTCGTCATCGTCGCGTCCGGCTTCGATGCGTCCGGCTTTGATCCGCTCGGCCGCATGATGCTCAACAGCGAATGCTTCAGGCGGCTCGCCGCGCGCATGGTGGCGCTGGCCGCCGAAACTTCGCAAGGGCGCCTGATGATGACCCATGAGGGCGGCTACTCCGAGGGCTATGTGCCGTTCTGCGGCCATGCCGTCATCGAGACTCTGGCCAACCATCGCACCGAAGTGGTCGACCCGTTGTCGGAGCATATCGACGAATGGGCGGGGCAGGATCTGCAGTCGCATCAGGCCGCGGCGATCGATGCCGCCGAAGGCCTGCTCGCCGGCCTGCGCCAACGTCTCGCCAGTGCGGCCTGACGCGATGGATTTTCTCATCACCACGCTGCTCAATGCGCTGACGCTGATCAGTATCCTGATGCTGGTCGGGCTCGGGCTGGCGATCAGCTTCGGGCTGATGAACGTGACCAATTTGGCGCATGGCGAGTTCGTCACCGTCGGCGCTTTCGCGGTTTATTTCGTCCAGAGCGTGGGCGGCTCGTTCTGGCTGGGCCTGGCGGCGGCGCCCGTTGCCGGCGCGGTGGTCGGCTGTATCCTCGAATTCGCCATCATCCGCCATCTCTATTCCAGGCCGGTCTCGACCGTGCTTGCCACCTGGGGCGTCAGCCTGATCCTGCAGCAAGGGCTGGAACTGATCTTCGGGCTCGGCGCCAAGCCGGTGACGCCGCCGATCGAGGGCACGCTCGATCTTTTCTTTACCGTCTATCCGGCCTACCGGCTGATCCTGATCGGCATTGCCATGCTGACCTTGCTCGGCGTCATCCTGTTGATCAGCCGGACGCCCTTCGGTCTCGACATCCGCACCGTCATCCAGAACCGCGAAATGGCCGAAGGCGTCGGCATCAATACCCGGCGCACCTACGCCATCGCCTTCACCTTCGGCGCGGCAATCGCCGGCCTTGCCGGCGGACTGGTCGCACCGCTGGCAATCGTGCTGCCGCAGATGGGGGTGAACTATCTCGCCAACGCCTTCTTCGTCGTCATCGTCGGTGGTGTCGGCTCGATCGGCGGCCTTGTCGCCGGCAGCGTCTTCGTCGGCGGACTGACCAGCATCCTCAATTATCAGATTTCGCCGTCGCTGGCGCAGGCGATCGTGCTGCTGGCTGCCATCGTCGCTGTCCGTCTGCGGCCCAACGGCCTGTTCAACGGAGCGTCGCGATGATCGCCCGCGACCGCAACTGGCTGATGATCTTTGCCGTCTGCGTGGCGCTCGCGATCATCTATCCGTTCTTTGCCGGCGGCTATCAGTTGACGGTGATCCGCGACGCGCTGATCTTCGGCCTGTTCGCGGCGAGCCTCGACTTCTTCTGGGGCCGCACCGGAATCCTGTGTTTCGGCCACGCCGCCTTCTTCGGCATCGGCGGCTACATCATGGCGCTGGTTACGCTCAATGATGCCATCCCCTTCGGAAGCCTGCTTGGCATCATCGGTGCGGTGGCGGGTGCGGCCTTCGTCGCCGCCATCATCGGCTACTTCCTGTTCTTCGGCGGCATTCGTGGCAGCTATTTCACCATCGTCACGCTGGCCATGGGCGTCATCTGCCAGCAGGCCGCGGTTTCCTGGAGTTCGGTCACCGGCGGCGACAGCGGCCTGATCGGCATTCCGCCGATCGAGTTCGATCTTGGCGGCCTGCATGTCGATCTGAGCCAGGATCTGCCCTCCTATATCTTCGTCTCGGCTATCGTCGCCGTGACGGTGCTGGCGCTGTGGTCGATCAGCCGCGGCCGCTGGGGCACGGTGCTGACCGCAATCCAGGACAATGAAGTCCGGGCGGCCGCGCTCGGCCACAATGCGCCGTTGCGGCTGCTCGTTACTTTCGTCTTGTCGGCGGCGATCGCCGGACTTGCCGGCGCGCTCTATGTCTGCATGGCAGGACTGGTGGCGCCCGACCTGTCCGGACTGCTCCTGTCGACGGAGGTGATCGTCTGGGTGGCGGTCGGCGGGCGCGGCACGCTGCTTGGGCCAGTACTGGGCGCCATCTTCATTCAGCGCGCGCAGCAGACGATCAGCAGCTTCAACCCGAGCCTGTGGCCCCTTCTGCTCGGCTGTGTCTTCGTCATCATCGTCTTCGTCCTGCCGGATGGGATCCTGTCGATCTACGCGCGGCTGAAAGGCCTGTTCAAGGGCGGGAGGCGCGCGCAATGAGCGACATCCTGCTGCAGGCCGAGAACGTCGGTATCCGCTTTGGCGGGCTGCAGGCGCTGGAGGCTCTGAACCTCACGGTGCGCGACAAGGAACTCTGCTGCATCATCGGGCCGAACGGCGCTGGCAAGAGCACCTTCCTCAACGTGCTGACCGGCACGCTGCGTCCGACCAGCGGCAGCGTGCGCTTCCTCGGCCACGACATAGCCGGCTTGCCGCTGCATCGCATCGCCCGGCTCGGCATTGCCCGCAAGTTCCAGATCCCCTCTGTCTTCCCGAGCCTCTCGGTGGAGGATAATCTCAAGGTCGCGCGCTGGGGCGCCTTCGCCTGCGCGCCCGGTTGGCGAACTCTTGGAGCTGGTCGCACTGACCAATCGCGCCGCCACGTTGGCCGGCGAACTCGCGCATGGCCAGAAGCAATGGCTGGAGATCGGCATGGCGTTGGCGATAGAGCCGCGCCTGCTGTTGCTCGATGAACCCACTGCCGGCATGACGCCGCAGGAGACGCTGGCGACGGCGCAGATGCTGCTGCGACTCAAAGGTGAATTCTCGATCGTTGCCGTCGAGCACGACATCCGCTTCGTGCGGGCGCTGAACTGCGAGACGTTGGTGCTGCATCAGGGACGCCGGCTGCGCAGCGGTCCTTTCCATGACATCGAGACCGACGAGATGGTCCGCGATGTCTATCTGGGGAGGCGCTGATCATGCTGCGAACAATGGCGGTGTCGGCCGGCTACGGTCTGCTCCCCGTGCTGAACGGCATCGACCTCAGCGTCGCGCTGGGCGAAGTCGTGGGCTTGCTCGGCCGTAACGGCGCAGGCAAGACAACGCTGCTGCGCGTCATCTCCGGCGGCTTGCGGGCAAGCGGCGGGGCGGTGGTTCTCGGAGACAAGGATCTCACCAACGCGCCGGCTTTCCGCCGTGCGCGCGCAGGCATTGCGCATGTGCCGCAGGGGCGCGGGATCTTTAACCAGCTGACGGTGCGGCAAAACCTGGAGGTCGGCACCCGCGCTGCCAAGGACCGTGGCGACGGCGGCATTCCGGCCGACATCTTCGGCTATTTTCCAATCCTGCGCGAACGCGAAGCGCAGGTCGCCGGCACGCTTTCGGGCGGCCAGCAGCAAATGCTGGCGATCGGCCGCGCGCTCTGCGGCCTGCCCTCGGTGCTGCTGCTCGACGAGCCCTCGGAAGGCATCCAGCCGAACATCGTGCAGTCGATCGCCGAACTGGTGCCGCGCATCGCCCGCGAGCGCGGCATCGCGATCATTCTTGTCGAGCAGAATCTCGATCTCGTTCTCAAGGCATCGGACCGCTGCCTGGTGATGGAGAAGGGCAGGATCGTCCACGAAGGTGCGCCTGAGACCTTCGCCGACGAGACCCTGCTGAAGGACCTGTTGGCTTTGTAAGGCGTGCATGGGGCGCGCCTGGGACTGGAAGGGAACACAACAATGATAAGCAGAAGAACTGTCTTGAAATCGGGCGGCGCTGCCGCCGCCTTCGCCATAGTCGGCGCGCCGTCGATCCTGCGCGCCGCCGACACCGTCAAGGTCGGCCTGTCGATCCCGATCACCGGACTGCAGGCGATCCTCGGCGAGACGTTGCTCAATTGCTACAAGCTCGCCGCCGCCGAACTCAACGCCGCCAACGGCATTGGCGGGCGCCAGGTCGAACTCATCATCGAGGACAACCAGACCACGACCAAGGGCTCCATCGACAAGGCGCGCAAGCTCATCAACGAAGACAAGGTCGACGTGATCATGGGCACGATCATTTCGCCTGAGCGCAGCGCCACGCTGTCGGTCACCTCGAAGGCCAAGAAGCTGTTCTTCTACCCGACCAATTTCGAAGGCGGCGAATGCAACCGCTACTTCGTCGCCACCGGCCCGATTCCGATGCAGCAGGTCGACCCGATGATGCCATGGGTGGCAGAGAACCTCGGCAAGACGATCTATGTCATGGCTTCGGACTATGCCTGGCCGCAGAAGATGACCGAGGCGATCACGGCGGCCTATGAGAAGGCCGGCGGCAAGATCATCGGCGCCGATTACTATCCGTTCGGGACCACAGATTTCGGCCCGGCCTTCCAGAAGATCAAGTCGCTGAAGCCCGATGTCGTCTGGTCGATGGTGGTCGGCAACGACGCCGTCACCCAGCTCAAGCAGTATCGCAGCTTCGACATCAAGCAGCCGCTGATCGCCCCGCTCGACGAGGTCTTCAACAAGGACGCGCTGCCGCCCGGCGTTGCGGCCGGCACCTATGCGCCGCAGCCCTACTGGATGGCGCTGGACAATCCGGTCAACAAAAAGTTCATCTCCAGCTTCCGTGAGAAATTCGGCCAGGAGAAGATGGTCAACGGCATCGGGGAGGCCGGCTACAACGGCCTGCATCTCTACGCGCTGGCCGCGGAGAAGGCGGGATCGCTGAAGGACGACGATGTATTGGCCGCGCTGCCGTCGATCGAGTTCGACGCACCGCAAGGCAAGATCCGCGTCGACGCCACCAACAACCACACACTCTGCCATTCCTATGTAGGCAAGGCGGCGGCCGACGGCATCGGCTACGAGATCGCTAAGGATTTCGGCACCATCGCGCCGGTAACGCCTTACTGCAAGGTGTAGGGTCTTCCGCCCAAGCAATCCTGACGGCGGCTTTGTCGCTGCCGTCAGGGCGTCTGCGGCGCAGGCAGACGCTCGCGCAATTCGTCGACGAGCACCCTGGTGTTTTCGGAATAGTCGATAGGCACAACGACGAGATGCACGCCGCCGCCGGTGAAGGCCTGTTCCAGCGCCGGCCGCAAGTCGGCGATCTCTGCAACCCTGGTTCCCTTGGCGCCATAAGCCTCGGCATACTTGACGAAATCGGGATTTCCGAAGGTCATGCCGAAATCCGGAAATTCGTCAACCGCCTGCTTCCAGCGGATCATGCCATAGGCATGGTCCTCGAGCAGCAGGACGACGAGGTTGAGCTTGAGCCTGACGGCGGTCTCCAATTCCTGGCTGTTCATCATGAAGCGGCCATCGCCGCAGATGGCCATGACACGGCGCTGCGGATAGAGCAGTGCCGCCATCATCGCCGACGGCAAGCCCGCGCCCATGGTGGCCAGCGCATTGTCGAGCAGGATCGTGTTTGCCATGCGCGTCCGGTAGTTGCGCGCGAACCAGATCTTGTACATGCCGTTGTCGAGGGCGAGGATCCCGTCGGCCGGCATCACGGCGCGCACGTCGTGCACGATGCGCTGCGGCGTGAAGCGATCTTCGGTGGCCCGCGCGGCGATCCGGCTCAGAATGCCTTCCCGCAGCGGCAGCAGGGCCTGCGCGTTGGGGATCTTGCCCTCGATGCGGTCGGCCAGCAGCGCCAGCGAAGGGCCGAGGTCGCCGACGATTTCGGCTTGCGGGAAATAGACCTGCTCGACATCGGCTGATTGGTAGCCGACATGAATGACCTTCGGCCCCTTCGCCCCCATGATGAAGGGCGGCTTCTCCACGGTGTCGTGACCGATGGTGATGATCAGATCGGCCTGCTCGATGGCCTCGTGCACGTAGTCGCGCTCCGAAAGGGCTGCCGTTCCCATATAGAGCTCCGTGCCGCCAGGCACGGTGCCCTTGCCCATCTGCGTGGTGAAATAGGGAATTTGCGTCCGCAGCACGAACTGCGCGACATCGGGGGTCACGCGCGGTCGCGACGCCGCCGCGCCGAACATCAGCAGCGGGCGCCTGGCTTCCAGGATCATACGGGCGGCGCGATCAAGCGCGCCTGGACTGGCCAGCGGCAGTTCGACCGGGTGCGTCGGCACCAGCGCGATCGGTTCGCACTCGGCCGCCGCAATGTCTTCCGGCAGTTCCAGATGCACGGGGCCGGGACGCTCTTCCTGGGCGACACGGAAAGCTTCGCGCACCAGCGAGGGGATCATCTTCGGCGAGACGATCTGGCGCGACAGCTTGGTCAGCGGCTTCATCGCCGCGACGATGTCGACGATCTGGAAGCGCGCCTGCCGGGATGACAGGATGCCCTTCTGGCCGGTGATCATGATCATCGGCATCGCGCCGAGCAGCGCATAGGCCGAACCGGTCGAAAGGTTGAGCGCGCCTGGGCCAAGCGTGGTGATACACACACCCGGCTTGCCGGTAAGCCTGCCATAGGTGGCGGCCATGAAAGCGGCTGCCTGCTCGTGACGGGTCAGGATCAACTGGATCGAGGAGCGGCGGATGGATTCGACGATATCGAGATTTTCTTCGCCCGGAATGCCGAAAATCCGTTCGACCCCTTCGTTCTCAAGGGCCGCGACGAACAGATCCGAACCTTTGGTCATAAACCGTCTCCCGCAACATTCCGTCGGCCACCTTCATATGGCATCGGAACGCGACGCCTCAAAGAGGCATCTTCGGCTGCGGGTCAGAGGCGCGTGTTGCAGCTCGCCGCTTTCGGCGATGCGAACAATTCCTTCGGCGCGGACCATTGGCTGACCGACACGCCGCGCGTGCCGGTGATCAGCGAACGCAGTTCCGACAGATAGGTCTGCACGAAGAACGAGGTCTGGCTTTCCAGCGGCGTATAGGGGCCCGGCCGGTAGGCGCGCGACATGATGCCGTCGGCATTGTCCTCGGTGATCTTCTTGTCCTGCACCGTGGTGACGTCCCACATCCAGCTGATCGCATCGGCGTTGACGTCGCCATCGGCATCCTTGTCGACAAGCCAAGCGGCCCGGCCGCTGGGTGGCGGAGCCGGCATGGCCGGGACCCCGCGTCGGCGAAAAGGTGCTGCACCTTGGCCCGCGTGTGCTGAGCGAAGCCCAGGGGGAAGGTACGATCCTGGAGATTTCATCGCCGCAGACGGCCGGCCTATCTTCCGGCGCCTGGTGCGGTTATGGCGTGATGCCGACTTTGCCGGTCGACCAGCGCACGGAGGAAGGCAATGCCCTGATCTTCGAGACCGCGCCGTTGACCGAAGCGGTCGAGATCCTTGGTTTCCCCGAATTCGAGGTCAAGCTCTCCTCCGATAAGCCGATTGCGCTTCTGTCCGCCACGCTGTCGCAAGTGTTCCCGGAAGGTGCTGCCTCGCGCATCAGCTACGGCATCCTCAACCTGAGCCATCGCAACGATGATCTGGACATCGCACCCATGGTGCCGGGCCAGGCGGAAACGGTGCGCATCAAGCTGCGCTGCTGCGGGCAGCGTTTCGAGGTTGGCGAGCGTATCCGGCTGGCACTGGCGACATCGCATTGGCCCATCGTCTTTCCGACCGCCGAGCAGGCGACGCTGTCGATCCATTGCGGCGACAGCCGGCTGATCCTGCCGGTGCGCCCACCGCAGAAGCTGGACGACACGCTGGGGGCTTTCCTGGCTCCGGAAAGCGCTGTGCCGATGGAGCAGGAGGTTCTGGCCAAGGGCGACGGCTTTCAGCGCTCTGTTTCGACGGACCAGGTCACCGGCGAGACCGTCTATCAGGTCGTCAATGATGGCGGTACGGTGCGGCATCCACATACGCAGATGACCGTTGCGGCGAGGCATGTCGACCGGTTCACCATCCACCCCGACGATCCGAACTCGGCGGTCGGCACCTGCACCTGGGAAAAGTCCTATGGCCGCGGCGACTGGCAGGCGCGCCTTTCGGTGAAGGCGACCGTGCGCGCGCTGCGCGATGTCTGGCGGATCGAGACCCACATCACTGCCCATGACGGAGATGAAGTGGTCGTCGATCGCAGCGAGGTCAAGGAGTATCCGCGCGACCTCAACTGAAAGCGGCTGCGATTGGCAATCAGGCCATCGATCTCGGCAAGGCGGCAGCCAGCGCATCGACGGCCAGCCGCACCTTTAGCGGCAGATGCGGTGTCTGCAGCCAAAGGGCGTAGCAGTCGTAGAGATATCGCGGCTGGTCCGGCAACAGCGCCACCAGCGCACCGGCTTCAATGCGCTCGCGCACCAGCCACCAGGGCAGCCAGGCAAGCCCCATGCTCTCAACAGCCGCATCGGCGATGGCATCGAGATCGTCGAGCCGCAGCCGCCCGGTTGGCGTAATCTCCTGTACGGATTGCCCCTCGCGCGCAAACAGCCACGGCTGAACGACCTGGCCGAGCCGGCGGTAGACAATCGCCTGATGATCAGCGAGATCCTCGATACGCTGCGGCTCGTCATGAATTCTGAGATAGGAGGGTGCGGCGCAGACGACCATGTCCTGGCGCGCGACGCGGCGTGCGATCAACCCCGCCTTGTCGCCCAGAGCACCGGTCCGAATGGCGAGATCGTATCCGTCTTCGGCAAGATCGGCGAAGCGGTCGGTGAGCGACAGGTCGAGCTCCAGCATCGGATATTGCCGCGCCAGCCGCAGCAGCACGGGTGCAACGCAATGGCGGCCGAAATGCGCCGGCATGGTGACCCGCAGTTTTCCACGTGGTTCGGAGAACTGGTCGGCGGCGAGCGCATCGGCGGCTTCGGCCTCGGCCAGCACCACCCGGCAGCGTTCATAGTAGGCGCGCCCGAAGTCGGTCAGGCTCTGCCGCCGCGTGGTCCGGTTGAGCAGCCGCACGCCCAGCCGCTCCTCGAGGAACCGCACATGCTTGCCAACCATTGGTCCGGACAGATCGAGTGCGACTGCGGCGGCTGCGAACGAGCCGAGGTCGACGGCCCTGACGAACACGGACATGCTCTCAAGCCGATCCATATTCAAAACTCCTGGTTTCTACTGTTCTTCCCTTACAGCCATTTATCCCCGGCAAGCCTAGCTGCATAGCTCATGCGGTTCAGATGATTTGGAGTATCCCGAATGACACGCGTAGTTCGCTTTCACCAGCATGGTGGCCCGGAGGTTCTGCGCATCGAGGATGTCGCGCTTTCCCCACCGGGGCCGGGCGAAGTTCAAATCCGGGTCAAGGCACTCGGCCTCAATCGCGCCGAAGCGCTGCTGCGCGCGGGGGCCTATATCGAGACGCCGACGCTCCCCTCGGGGCTTGGTCTTGAAGCGGCGGGTGTCGTCGAGACTATTGGCGACGGCGTGAAGGATTTCGCGCCAGGTGACAGCGTCAGTGTCATCCCGCCGCAATCGATGATCCGCTGGCCGGCCTATGGCGATCTTGCCACCTACCCCGCCCGACTTGTCGTCAAGCATCCGCAGTCGCTTGACTGGCAAACGGCAGCGGCGGTCTGGATGCAATATCTCACCGCTTATGGCGCGCTGATCGACATCGCCGGGCTGCACAGCGGAGACGCCGTCGTCATCACAGCAGCATCGAGCAGTGTCGGGCTTGCGGCGATCCAGATCGCCAACAAGGTCGGCGCGACCGCGATCGCGGTGACGCGGACATCGGCGAAGATGCGGGCGCTGCTCGAGGCCGGCGCGGCCGACGTCGTGGCCTCGACGGAGGAGGATCTGGCGGCGCGATTGAACCAGATCGCCGGGCCGCGAGGCGTGCGCGTCGTGTTTGATGCGGTCGGCGGCCCGATCTTCGAGCCGCTGACGGCGGCCATGTCGCATAGCGGCATCCTCATCGAATATGGCGGACTGAGCCACGCGCCGACGCCATTCCCGCTGCCAGCGGTGCTGAGCAAGACGCTGACACTGCGCGGCTACCTCGTGCATGAGATCACCGGCGACCCGGTGAAGCTGGAGGCCGCCAAGGCGTTCATCGTCGAAGGCCTGCAGAGTGGGGCACTAAGACCGATCATCGACCGGACCTTTGCGTTCGACCAGATCGTCGAAGCGCATCGGTATCTGGAATCAAACGAGCAGTTCGGCAAAATCGTGGTGATGATTTGAGCGGAGTTGACAAACAAATCGTTCCTGGGGGCGATATCGCTCTTGAAGGCGCCGAGTTGCATTCCTAACTGTCTCACGCGGGCCGGGCCCCTCTGACTATCGCTTTTGGCGATCGTGATGTCGGACCGCTTTAACGGGCTCGTTTCCATGTTTTCGGTCAAGCGGGCTCAATCTTTTTCGGTTTGGAGCCCCGTATGACATCTACTTCCCTCCTTGGCATGACTTGCCCCTCCTGCCGCGTCGCGCTCGTGATGAGCGAACGCCAAGGTATCGAAATCGACTACTGTCCGCAGTGCCGCGGCGTCTGGCTTGATCGGGGAGAACTCGACAAGATCATCGAGCGTTCCAGCAGGGAAGCGGCGCCCGCGCCGCAGCCACAGCCGGCAGCATTCTCCCAGCCGCAACACGGCCAGGGCCGCGACGACGATTATTACCGCTCCCACGGCCACCGCTATCCGAAGCGGAAGAAATCATTTTTCGAAGAGTTGTTCGATTGACCGCATGACGCCGGCACCCGGCGGCGGTGAAAACTTCCGAAACCGCAGAGACAAAGGTTCATCTCCGATGACTTCCCGTACAAGCCGATTTGCAGCCCTCTTTGCAGGACTGTTCCTGGCGTTTTCGATGGTTGCGATAGACCATGCCGAGGCGCGCCGCGGCGGCAGTTTCGGCAGTCGTGGCATGCGCACGTTCCAATCGGCACCGCCGACCAGGACCGCACCGGCCCCGACCGCTCCAGTCGAGCGTTCGATGACGCCCAACACCGGTGCGAACAACGCGGCCCGGCAGCCGCAGGCCGGCCCGCAGAGGCCCGGCTTCATGAGCGGTTTCGGTGGAACGATGATGCGCGGCCTGCTGCTCGGCGGCCTGATCGGCCTGCTCGTCGGCCAAGGCTTCGGCGGCCTGGCCGGCATGTTCGGTTTCCTGCTTCAGGCCCTGCTCATCGGTGGCGCGATCATGCTGGCCATCCGCTTCTTCCGCTCGCAATCGGCGCGTGGTCCCGCGCCAGCGCTCGCCGGTGCCGGCAATGCCCAGGCTTCGCAATTTGAGAACCGCGCAACGGCAGGGCAGCAGACTGCAGGCTCCTTCACAATTCCCGGCTTTGGCGGTGGTTCGGGCGGAAGCTCTCCGGCCATCGGTTCCGATGAGATCACGCTGGCTCAGACCGACCTCGACGCATTCCAGCAGCTGTTGACCGATGTCCAGGAAGCATTCGGGCGCGAAGACCATGCCGCTCTGCGCCGGGCTGTTACCCCCGAAATGGTGTCCTATCTGTCGGAAGAACTGGCCGACAACGCCCAGAAAGGTCTCAGGAACGAGGTAACGGACATCACCTTGCTGCAGGCCGACGTCGCTGAAAGCTGGCGTGAGGATGACCACGACTACGCCACGGCCGCATTGCGCTACGAGTCTCGTGACGTGACGCGCGAACGGGCCAGCGGCAAGGTCGTCGCGGGCGACGATGATCATCCGACAGAGACGACCGAGCTGTGGACATTCGTGCGCGAGAATGGCTCGAATTGGAAGCTATCGGCGATACAACAGGCTTGAGCCCAGGGCGATTTTGTCCAAGGCTTCACAGTTGTGGGCGTTCAGCGCACGATCTTGACGCACATCGGCGTGCCGATCTCGATGGCGCGCCTGGTGTCGCTGAGCATGCCGGTCTCGGCGTCGCGCGCGAAGATCGAGATGCGGTCGTCATTCTGGTTGGCGGAAAACAGATGGCCGCCTGACGGCGTCAGCGCGAGGTTGCGTGGCGTCGCACCGCCGCAAGGGACGTAGCCGACGAGGCTCAGCGATCCTGTCTGCTGGTCGACCGCCATGATGACGACGCTGTCGTGGCCACGGTTGGAGCCGTAGACAAAACGGCCATCCGGGGAAATCTGTATGTCGGCGCAGTGGTTGCTGTCGCGTGCCTCGGCCGGCACCGCCGGCTTGGCATCGATGAACGAGAGCTTGCCCGTGGCTTCGTCCAGTACCATCGACACGATGGTCGAATCCAATTCGTTCATGACAAAGACGAAACGTTCGTTCGGATGCAGCGCCAGATGGCGCGGGCCGGCGCCGTGCGGCAAAGCAGATTCGGCTAGCTTGGCCAGATTGCCGTCGCGCTCGATCCGGTAAGACACCAGCCGGTCGATGCCGAGGTCGGCGACGATGACTGTCCCACCTCCGATGGTTTCGGTGACGCTGTGCGCATGCGAGCGTTCCTGCCGCGCCGCATTCGGGCCGCTGCCCTCATGCGAAACGCTGGCGAGCGGCGCTGACAACGCTCCATTCTCCTCGAAGCCATAGACAGCCACCGCGCGATCCGGGCCGCCCTCGCCCATGCCGTAGTTTGCGACCAGCAGTTTTGTCCCGTCGCGGGTGATGGTGTTGTGGGCGGTGATGCTGCCGAGCGACGGCTGCTTGTTCAGATAAATGAGCGTACCAGAAGCTCGATCGAAGCTGTAGGCGGAGACGGTGCCCTCGCGCCAGGTGAAGACTTCCGAATTGGCATAGATGTGCGAGCCGTCCGGTGTCACCGAGAGGAAGGTCGGATTGTCGACATCGTTGGTCTCGGCCAGTTTTCGTGTTTCCAGCGTCGTCTCGTCAAAGCTGTAGACGCCGAGACCGACGCCCCGAGCGCCCTGAAAATACGGCGCCTCGCGGTTCAGGCTGCCGACAAAGACCAGACAATCCTTGCGCATGATTTCCTCCCCTGCCCGCCTGCGCTTCGGCGCGCGGGAGCAACCAAAATTTCGCCTGTTCACGCTTGCAACGCAACCCCATATGTGAAAATACTATTTACAAAAGAAGATTGACGGGAGGAGACGTCTTGCATTTCGACGCCTTGATGCGTTTTCCGGCAGCTGTGACGTGCCCCATACAAGGCTGGCGGTGCCGGCCATGAACGATTTCGCGCCCACCGTCGGCGTCGCCTCGACGCACCCAAAAAATATGCCCGAGGAGCACGCCGCGCTGCCGGTGTGGAACGCCGAAAACTGGTTCTATGAGGATTGGCCGGTCGGGCAGAAGATCCGCTCGTTGCGACGGACCATGGCCGAAGGCGATAGCCATTTGTTCAACACGCTGGTGCTCGACATCCACCCCTATGTGCAGGACCAGATATTTGCCGAGAGCGAAGGCATTTTCGGCAAGCGGCTGATCGCCGGCGCCTTTGTCTTCTCGGCTGGCCTCGGCCTGGTCGCCACCAATTGCGTCAATGCCTTTTCCTATGGCTACGACAAGCTCCGTTTCATAAAGCCTGTCTTCATTGGCGACACGATCTATTCGATCCGCTCCAACCTCGACAAGAAGCCCCGCTACAAGGAGATGGGGCTGATCCGCGCCAGCTATGAGGTTTTCAAGGGCGAAGGCGAGCTCGTTCTCTATTGCGAGCATCTGCAGACGGTGAAGTACCGCAACCCGGCCGACTTCGTCGGCAAGACGGAGAAATAGCATGCCGGCAGCAGCCGAATTGCCGCTCGCCGGTCTCGTCGTCGTCGACATGAGCCAGTTCCTGTCGGGCCCGTACTGCTCACTCAGGCTGCTCGATCTCGGTGCCCGCGTGATCAAGATCGAGCGTCCGGATGGCGGCGACCTGTCGCGCCGGCTCTATCTCAGCGACACCGAGATCGGCGGCGATTCCACCATCTTCCACGCCATCAACCGGGCCAAGGAAAGTCTTGCCATCGACCTCAAGAACGAGGCCGATCTCGAAGCGTTGCGCGGCCTCCTGGCCAGGGCTGACGTGCTGATCCAGAATTTCCGGCCGGGCGTCATCGAACGGCTGGGCCTGGACTACGAGGCCGTTCGCAAGATCAACCCGCGGCTGGTCTATGCTTCGATCAGCGGCTATGGCGAGGATGGGCCATGGGTCAAACGGCCCGGCCAGGATCTCTTGGCGCAGGCGCGTTCCGGCGTGATGTGGCTGAACGGCGACGAGGATCAGGGACCGGTGCCGTTCGGCCTCGCCATCGGCGACATGCTGGCTGGTGCCGCCTGTGCGCAGGGCATTCTGGCCGCACTGGTGCGGCGCGGCATCACCGGTCAGGGCAGCCATATCGAAACCAGCCTGCTGGAAGCGCTGGTCGATTTCCAGTTCGAGGTGCTGACGACGCATCTCAATGACGGCCGCCGGCTGCCCAGGCGCTCCAGCTTCCGCAGCGCGCATGCCTATCTGTCGGCGCCTTACGGTGTCTACCCGGCCAAGGACGGCTACCTCGCCATCGCTATGACGCCGATCCCCAAGCTGGCCGACCTCTTGTCGCTCAGCGAGTTGGCACCCTATCGCGACAAGCCTGCATCGTGGTTCACCGCGCGCGACGACATCAAGGCGATCATCGCGCAGCGGATCGCCACCAAAACCATCGACGAATGGCTTGATATCCTCGAGCCGGCCGACATCTGGTGCGCCAAGGTACTGACCTGGCCCGAGATGCTGGCAAGCGAGGGGTTTCAATCGCTCGATATGCTGCAGACGGTGACGCGCGAGGATGACGTCTCGATCCTCACGACGAGTTCGCCGCTCCGGGTCGATGGCATCAGGGCCAAGGTTGATCGGGCGGCGCCGCGCATCGGCGAGCACAGTGCCGCCATCCGCGCGGAGTTCGGCCTGTGAGCGTGCCCAAGCTCAAGGGCATGACCTGGAGCCATCCGCGTGGCTACGATCCGATGGTCGCCTGCTCGGCGCTGTGGCAGCAGAAGACCGGTATTGCCATCGAATGGGACAAGCGCTCGCTGCAGGATTTCGAATCCTTCCCGGTCGAGGAACTGGCGCGCGCCTATGATCTCATCGTCATCGACCATCCGCATGTCGGCCAGATCACGGCCGAAGGCTGCCTGGAGCCGCTGGATGTCGCCGGACGCGAGGCGGAACGCACGGCCCTTGCCTCGGGCAGCGTCGGCCAGTCCTATCCGAGCTACAACTGGCAAGGACGGCAATGGGCTTTCCCGATCGATGCGGCAACCCAGGTCCAGGCATGGCGGCCGGATGCGATCGAGGCGCCACCGGCGCGCTGGAGCGAGGTGCTCGATCTCGCCCGGCAAGGCCGTGTGCTGCTGCCGCTGCGGCCGCCTCACGTGTTGATGGTGTTTTACACATTCGCAGGCAATCTCGGCCGTCCTTGCACCACCGATCCATCCCACGATCTCATCGATGTTGACGCCGGTAGCGAAGTGTTTGAAGCAATGCGCGAGATTGCAGCGCTCGTTGATCCGGCTTGCTTGGAGATGGATCCGATTGCCGTCTCGGAGCGCATGGCGGAGGCCGGTTCCAGGTTCGTCTGCGCGCCACTGATCTATGGCTATGTTTCCTATGCGACGACTGGCTTTCGGGCGAACCGGCTGGCCTTTGCCGATGTTCCGGTCATCGGTTCCGGCGGCCCGATCGGTTCGGCGCTCGGCGGCACCGGCATAGCCGTATCAGCCTTTTCCAAAGCCAGGGATGCCGCGATCGACTTTGCCTATTGGGTCTCGAGCGGCGATGTCCAGCGCGGCGCCTATGCCGCCGCCGGCGGCCAGCCCGGCCATGCAGCGGCCTGGGAAGATCAGGCCGTCAATGAAGCGACCGGCAATTTCTACCGGGACACGCGCGCGACGCTGGAGGGTGCATGGGTGCGGCCGCGCCATGACGGCTACATGGCGTTCCAGCAGGCCGCATCCGAACGCATCCTTTCCGGCATGACATCCCGGCACAATGCCGCCGAGGTCGTTGCCGATCTTAATCGCCTGTTTCGGGAAAGTTCCCCGGCGCAGGTGTCCGGCGCTGCCGGTGGAGGAGCCTGAACCAAACCGAACGGAGGAGAACAAGATGACAGGAATGATCCGCGGCCTGCTGGCCGCAACGGCGCTTGCCTCGCTTGCAACGGCCGCCTTTGCCCAGGATGTGCAAGGCGTCATCGGCGGGCTGCCGACCGAACTCAAGGCGCAGTATGACGGCGCGCCCCAGAAGGTGCTGCCTTCGGCCTGGGACAATTTCACCGCGCCGCCGAAACCGTGGAAGTGGTGCCACTCGGAATCCTACCAGGGCAATCCGTGGCGGGTCACGGTGACCAAGGAGTTGAAGCGGCTAGTCGACGGGCTGATCGCCGACGGCACCGTCTCCAGCTTCGAGGTGTCGGACTCCAACAACGACGCCAGCCAGCAGATCAATCAGATCCGCGCCTTCATCGACAAGAAATGCTCGATCATCACCTCGATCCCGGGCTCGGCAACGGCGCTCGACGATGCAATCGACGCTGCCGCCAAGTCCGGCATTCCGTTCATCACAGCGGCCGGCTCGGTGACGAGCCCCAACGCGATCAATGTCGATTCCAACTATGCGCGCTGGGGCTATGACATGATGACGGCGATCGCCAAGGCGCAGCCGGACGGCGCCAGCATCCTTCTGGTCGAAGGCATCGCCGGACACCCGATCGTGGTGCAGGAGCGCCAGGGCGCGGACAAGGCGCTGGCCGAAAATCCGAAGCTGAAGATTTCGCGCAACGTCAACGGCAACTGGACAGCCAACGTCACCAAGACCGTGGTGCTGCAGGCGATCGCCACCAACCCGGCGCCGATCGATGCGGTGTGGACGACAGGCAGCGAAAGCCGTGTCGTTGCCGAAGCCTTCGCGGAAGCCGGCCGGCCGGCGCCATTGATCACCGGCTCGATCACCGGGGACGCGCTGGGCTACTGGAAGGCCAACCCCGACAAGTACCGCTTCGAAGGCCATGCGGTGCTGCCGCACTGGACCGCGCAAACACTGTTCCGCGTCGGCGAGCGCATGCTCGACGGACAGAAGCCGAAGCTGAACACGCTGCTGATCCCGATCCCGCCTGTCCACACCGCCGATCTCGGTGCCTGGTACAAGGACTGCATGACGACGGATGCGGTGTCGATCTTCCCGATCCCGCCGAAAGATCCGATGCCGGAGGAATGGCTCGACGCCTATTTCTCGAACCCGGCGCCGACCAAGGGCTGGGATTATTCGAAGGTGCCCGATGCCTGCGCAAAATAACGCTGCGCGAAACTAGCCTCTCAGCAGGCCGGCTCCTTTCGGGAAGCCGGCCTGCCAGCATCGAAACGCGACATGCTTGAAATCAAAACCATATCCAAACGCTATGGCGAGACGATCGCGCTCGCGGACGCATCGATCGCGTTTCGGGCGGGAACCATCCACACCATCCTGGGCGAGAACGGTTCGGGCAAGAGCACGATGGTCAAGCTGCTGTCCGGCATCGTCCAGCCGGACAATGGCGCGATCCTGCTGCAAGGCAAGCCGTTTTCGGGTGCCAAGCCCTCGGCCTTCCAGGCGCAAGGTTTTGCCACGGTGTTCCAGGAGGTGCTGATCGCGCCGGACTGCAGCGTCATCGATAACATCCTGCTCGGCCTCGACGGGCTGGTCCGGCGCGCTGTTCCCCGCAACGAGCGCCGTGACCGGGCGAAAGCCGCGCTGAAGCGCTTCGCGGTTACCGACGTCCCCCTCGACAAGCCAGCCGGCCTGCTGCCGCTTGCCGCGCAGCAATTGGTCGTTCTCGCCCGCGCGATCGTGCGCAACCCAAAGATCCTGATCCTCGACGAGGTCACCGCCGCGCTCGACTTCGCCGATCGCGAATCCGTCTTTTCCCTGATGCGCGCGCTGGCCGGCGAAGGCTGCCTGATCCTGTTCATCACCCACCGCATGGACGAGGTGATGTCGCTGTCGGATCGCATCTCGATCCTGCGCGGCGGCAGCGTCGTGCGCACCGAGGAGCGCGGCGCTTCGACGCCGGCTGAACTTCTCAAGGCGATGGCGCCACGCACGGCGGCGGAGCTGCAGCATGGCTGATCGCGCCGCCCTCGATTTTGGTGGTCTTGCCGTTCGGGACCTTGTCATCGCGCCCGGCGCCAGCCCGATCACGCAGGCAATCGCTCCGGGTGAGATCGTCGGGCTTGCCGGTCTCGATGGTCATGGCCAGGAGCTGTTTCTCAAGATGCTTGCCGGCCTGGAACCGCCCCATGGCGGCTCGATCGAACTCGGTTCATCGGATGCCTCCCGAAAGATTACCGGGTTTCGCAAGGCTGTCGCCAGCGGCATCGCGTATTTGCCGCGCGACCGACGCGCCAACGGCATTTTCCCGACACAGTCGGTGCTCGACAATTTCGCCGTCTCGACCTTGTCGCGCGACACGCGGCTCGGGCTAATCAGCCCGTCGGCACGCAAGGCGCGCTACGACTTCTATCGCGAAAAACTCTCGATAGTGGCGCCCCGGCCCGATGCGCCGATCACCACTCTTTCGGGCGGCAACCAGCAGAAGGTGCTGTTGGCGCGTGCCTTGGCGCTGGAGCCCGCGATCCTGCTCCTCAACGATCCGACGCGTGGCGTCGACGTGGCGACGCGGCATGTGCTCTACGACGTGTTTCGCGGGCTGGCGGCCGGCGGCATGGGGCTCGTCATCCTGTCCAGCGAGATCGAGGAGATTCTTCTCCTGTGCCAGCGCGTGCTGGTGTTCCGTGAGAATGAAGTCGCCGCCGAGATCGCCGGCGATGCGCTCACCACCGACAGCGTGATATTGGCCATGTTCGGACGTCCGGCATGAGCCAGATCTCCCGCCTCCTGTCACTTGGGCGAAGCGTCGGTTTCGCCGTCGTCCTGCTGATCTTGTTGCTTGCGATCAATCTTATTCTCAGCCCCGGACGGTTCCAGCCTGGATCCTGGGGCGCGCTGGTTGGCTTGGCGGCGCCCTTGATCGGTGCGGCCATTGCGTCCACGCCTGTCATCCTCGCCGGGCGTGGCGGCATCGACATCTCGGTCGGGCCATTGATGGGCTTCGTCAACGCTTTGACGATCCAGGTGCTGTTCCTCGGCGCCGGCATCTCATCACCCCTGGTGCTCGTTCCGGCGGCGCTGCTCGTCGGCGCGCTGGTGGGTGCTGCGAACGGCTTTCTGGCGACAATCGTGCGCATCCAGCCGATCGTCGCCACGCTCGGCACCTATTTGATCCTGACCGGCGTGACGCTGACCATCCTGCCGGCGCCAATCGGCCCGGCGCCGGCCTGGCTCAAGGCACTGTCCGGCCCGCTGTCGATGCTGCCGCTGGCACTGATGTTCATTGCCTGGTGGCTGGTGCGGCGTACGCCTTATTACGACCAGCTGATGGCGGTCGGCAGCGACGACCGGGCCGCCTACACCGCCGGCGTCGATGTCACGCGCGTGCGCTTCATCGCCTATGTCATGACCGGCATCTTCAGCGGATGCGCCGGGCTGATGCTGACCGCGCTGATCGGCTCCGCCGACCCCAATATCGGGCCGACCTACACGCTGATCGCCATTGCCGCCGTAGCACTCGGTGGCGTCAGCCTGGCCGGCGGGCGTGGCGGGGTCGCGGGTGCCGCGATCGGCGCCATCGATATCTTCCTGCTGCAAAGCGTGCTGACGACGTTCAACGTCTCGACCTTCGTGCTGCAGATCGCCTATGGCGCCATACTGGTGCTGGCCGTGATGCTGACAGCGCTGCAGGAACGTCTTGCCATGGGGAGACGCTGACATGGTTTTGCGCCAAAACCTCTTCGCGACAACCAACGCCCGCGTCGTCGGGGCCTTCTGTGTCGCCGTCCTTCTGCACCTTGCCGGTACGGTTCTCATTCCTGGCTACTCCTCGCCGTTTGCGGTGCGCGCCATGCTGGTGCTCGCTTCGCTGCTTGCCGTCGCCTCGATCGGCCAGACGCTGGTCGTCATCATGGGCGGCATCGACCTGTCGATCCCCTTCGTCATCGGCTTTGCCAATGTCGTGGCGGCGCAGCTTTATGGCGATGGCTGGAATTTTGTCCTGGTCTGCGGCCTTGTCGGCGTGCTGGCGATCATCATCGGCGGGCTGAACGGGCTGATCTCGCGCAGCCTCGACATCCAGCCGCTCATCGTCACGCTCGGCATCGGCATGGTCGTGCAAGGGCTGGTGCTGTTGTGGACGGCGGGTTTCCCGTCAGGCTCCGCACCGCAAGCGGTATCCAGCTTCGTCTCGATCGGCGGATCGGCCGGACCGCTGCCGGTGCCGTGGCTGGTGCCGAGCCTTGTCGTGCTGGCGGCACTCGTCGTCCTGGTGCTGGAGCGAACGCCCTATGGCCGCCGGCTTTACGCGCTGGGCAGCAATCCGGGCGCGGCGCCGCTGGCGCTGATCGACCCGGTTCGCATGTGGGTCGTCACCTATGCGGCAAGCGCTTTCTTCGCCGCCGTGGCAGGAGTGCTGCTGCTCGGCTTCACCGGTTCGGCCTATGGCGATGTCGGCCAGCCCTATCTGTTCCAGACCATCGCGGCGGTCGTCGTAGGAGGTGCAGCACTTGTCGGCGGCCGGGGAAGCTATCTCGGCACGATCGCCGGCGTGCTGGTGCTGACCGAGATCAACACGCTGCTGATCGGCCTCGGCTTCCAGCCCGCAGCGGTGCAGGCCGCGCTCGGCTTCGTCATCGTGCTGCTGGTTTCGCTCTATGGCCGCGAACGGCACGTCTCGACAACCATCTGAAAGGACCAGTCAGTCGAGCCGCCACAGCTTGCGGGCATTGCCGGACAACAGCCTGTCGCGCTCGGCAATGCTGCAGCCCGAGAGCAATGCATGGGTCGCCGCCACCCAGGTCGACAGGCCGCCGCCTAGCGTGCAGACCGGCCAGTCGCTGCCCCAGACGACGCGGTCCCAGCCGAATGAACTGATAGTGTGCTCGACGTACGGCCGCAGCGTCTCGACCGTCCAGCTGCCGGCATCGGCATAGGCGACGACGCCGGATATCTTGGCCATGACATTCGGGCGCCGCGCGATCTCGCTCATATGCTCGCGCCATGGATGTTCGGCTCCGCCCTTGATGTCGGGTACGCCGCAGTGATCGAGGACGAACGTCACATCGGGCGCCAGGTCGGCCAGCGCAATCGCCTTGGGGATCTGGTGCGGCAGCACGACGAGATCGAAGGTCAGGCCGGTGCCGCCAAGCCGCTTGATGCTGGCGCGAAACACCGCACCTTCCGAGAGCTCGTCGGGCACGACGTGGAGGACGCGGCGAAAGCCTTTTACGAACGGGTTTGCCCGCTGCCGTTCGAGATAGGCCGCGAAGTCCCCTTCCTCAGGACGGCAGGACGCGATCACCCCGGCCAGCATGCTGCCGGACTGCCGTGACAGTCCTTCCACACGAGCGGTCTCGGCTTCGATGTCGGCCGCATCGACATCGACCTCCATATGCAGCACACGCCCTACGCCGACACGCTGCGCCTCCACGGCGTATTCCTCATAGGAGAAATCGCGGTTGAGCGCCGGCACGCCGGCGAGCCAGGGATAGCGCAGGGCCGAGCGATCGATCAGGTGAAGATGGGTATCGATGATCATGGTGAGGCTCCTCCCTCTGGCTTTTCAAATCATCTCACGAGGGAATTCTTCATTCAAATAAGAATTCACACCGATGAGCCGACTGCTGATCCAGCAAGGTGCGACAGCTTTTCACACGTTGCCAGCAACAGTTCGATCGTCCTGGTGATGTCGGGCGCGGAAGGCGCGTTGACCACGGTGATGTAGGGAATCGACAGCGCGGCGATCGCCTTGCCGTCGGAACTGCGCACCGGGGCGGACAGGTTGAAGACGCCGGCTGTCTGCATCGAGGCCATCATCTCGTAGCCACGGTCGCGGATCTGGTCGAGACGGGTGAAGAACTCGGTCGATTGCGCCGTCTTGTCGGTGCTGCGGACGTGTTCGGAAATCATCATCTGGCGCTCTTCCGGTGAGCGGAAAGCGAGCAGCACATGTCCCGAGCCGGTGTCGAACAGACTGATATGGGAGCCGACCCGGATCGATATGCCCCAGTAGTTCGGTGCTTCTTGCTGGCCGATGACGACGGCAGAACCGCGATCAAAAACAACGAGTTGGTTGGCCTGCTGCGATGTCTCGGCAAGCTCACGCATCAGCGGCGTCGCATAGGAGACCAGCCGCCGAACCGGCGCGTGCAACTGTGCCAGACCGAACAGCTTGAGCGTCAGCGAATAGCGGTCGCCGTCGAGCCTGGTGACATAGCCGCGCCGCACCAGCCGGTCGAGCATACGGTAGAATTCGTTGGGGCTGCGGTCGAGTTTCTTGGCGATTTCTGCCTGGGTCAGGCCGCCGTCGACGCCCGCCAGCAGTTCAAGGATATCGAGCCCCTTGTCGAGCGCCGGCGCGCGATAGCGCTCGTCTTCGCTGTCGTCCATGGGCTCATCCTCCAGTGAATTTCACCCTTCATATACGCAGGAACGTGCGCGGCGGAAACAAATTTCGCCTTGACGTGTCTATGAATGTTTTGTTTGTATATGAATGTAGCACTTCTTGTCATCAGACGAGTTGCGGTCGCCGCGGAGGCGGCACCAAGGGAGGATACCGATGAACAGACTGCTGTCCGGCGTGTGCGCCGGTGCATTGTTGCTCGCGTCAGGTGCGGGCGCTGCCCTTGCCGGCGACCTGCCCGGCAAGTTCGAAGGCGTGACCGTCGACGTGAAGCTGATCGGCGGCCAGCAATATGAAAAGCTCTACGAGCGCATTCCCGAATGGGAGAAGGCGACCGGCGCCAAGGTCAACATCCTGACCAAGAAGAACGGCTTCGACATCGACAAGGAGCTCAAGTCCGACATCGCCTCGGGCAGCACCAACTGGTGCGTCGGCTGGAACCATTCGTCCTTTGCGCCGCAATATACGGGCCTTTACACCGACCTCAGCAAATTGCTGCCCAAGGAAGAGATCGACGCTTTCGTGCCGTCGACGATCACGTCCGCAACCATCGACGGCAAGCTGGAGATGCTGCCGCGTGCGCAGTTCGACGTTTCGGCGCTCTACTACCAGAAGAGCCTGTACGAGAACGCCGACAACAAGACCAAGTTCAAGGCGAAGTACGGCTATGATTTGGTGCCGCCGGACACCTGGAAGGAAGTGACCGACCAGGCCCAGTTCTTCGCCAACCCACCCAATTTCTACGGCACGCAGTTCGCCGGCAAGGAAGAGGCGATCAACGGCCGCTTCTACGAGATGGTTGTCGCTGAAGGCGGCGAGTATCTCGACAAGGACGGCAAGCCGGTCTTCAATTCCGAGGCCGGCATCCGGGCGCTCGACTGGTTCGTCAACCTCTACAAGGCCAAGGCCGTACCGGCCGGAACCACCAACTATCTCTGGGACGATCTCGGCCAGGGCTTTGCGTCCGGCACCGTCGCCATCAACCTGGACTGGCCGGGCTGGGCTGGCTTCTTCAACGATCCGAAGTCGTCGAAGGTCGCCGGCAATGTCGGCGTGAAAGTCGCGCCGAAGGGCTCGTCCGGCAAACGCACCGGCTGGTCGGGTTTCCATGGCTTCTCGGTGACCGAGAATTGCCCCAACAAGGAGGCCGCGGCTTCCCTGGTGTGGTGGCTGACCAACGAAGACAGCCAGAAGCTCGAGGCCGCCGCAGGCCCGCTGCCGACCCGCACCGCGGTGTGGGACTGGGATTTGAAGCAGGCCGAAAACGATCCTTACAAGAAGGAGGTTCTTACCGCCTTCCAGGAAGAGGCCAAGCACGCGTTTGCCGTGCCGCAGACGCCTGAATGGATCGAGATCTCGAACGCCGTCTATCCCGAATTGCAGGCGGCGATCCTCGGTGACAAGACCTCCAAGCAGGCACTGGACGATGCGGCCGCCAAGGCGACGCAAATCCTCCAGGACGCCGGCAAGCTCTAGAAACGGGCTCCCAAGGCTGCCTCCCCCATCGGAAATGGGGGAGGCGATCGTGTTTCGCGGCCAGCGATTTACGCTAACCCATCGCCCCCGGCCCACTCACGGCCGTCCAAATGCAAACACCTCAAGGATTCTGATGAAGGGCTTCAAGCCATCCGCGCCATTCCTGCTGCTGCTTCCGGCCATGATCGTGCTGGCGGCGGTTGTCGTTGTGCCGTTGCTGTTGTCCCTTTACTCCAGCTTCACGCCGTTCCGCCTGACGCGGCCCGAAACGTTCTACGTCTTCATCGGCATTCGGAACTATCTTTCGATCCTGTCCAACACTGATTTCTGGTGGGCGTTCGGTCGCACGGTGCTGCTGCTGACCATCGCGCTCAATCTCGAAATGCTGCTTGGCCTTGGGCTTGCCATGCTGGTCGAGAAAGCGACACGCGGCCAGCGCATCCTGCGCACGCTGATGATGTTTCCGATGATGTTTTCGCCGATCCTCGTCGGCTTCCAGTTCAAGTTTATGTTTAACGACAATATCGGCCTGGTGAACAATGCCTTGCAGTCGCTCGGCATCACCAGGGACGCCATACCGTGGCTGATCGAGGGCCATCTCGCCTTCATCGCCATCTCGATCGCCGAGATCTGGTCGTCGACGGCGATCTTCGCCATCCTGATCCTCGCCGGCCTGCTCGCCATGCCCAAGGAGCCGATCGAGGCGGCGCGGGTCGACGGCTGCACGCCGTGGCAGACATTCCGCTATGTGACGTGGCCGTTCGTCATGCCCTTCGCCTACATCGCCATGACCATCCGTTCGCTCGACGTGGCGCGCGCCTATGACATCGTCAAGATCATGACCGATGGCGGACCGGCGGGCCGCACGGAACTGCTTTGGACCCTGGTGGTCCGCACCGCCTACAGCGACGGGCGCATGGGCATGGCCAACGCCATGGCCTATTTCTCGATCCTGCTGTCGATTGCCTTCACCGTCTACTTCTTCAACAAGCTCGCCGCGGCGCGCACGCAGATCGGTGCGGAGTGGTGAAGATGGACGAGAATTCTTCCGCCCGCCTGAAGCGCCGGCTGCTGGGCATCGTCTATCGCATCGGCCTGTTCCTGGCGATGCTGACGATCTGCCTGCCGGGCCTGTGGATCGTCATCTCGTCGCTGCGGCCGGCGGTCGAGATCATGGCCAAGCCACCGGTGTGGATCCCTCAGGAGATCTCGTTCGACGCTTATGTCGCCATGTTCTCAGGCATCGGCAAGGGCGGCATCCCTGTCATCGAATATTTCCGCAACTCGCTGATCATCTCGGTGACCTCGACAGTCATTGCGGTGGCCATCGGCATGGCCGGCGGCTATGCCTTCGCGCGCTACCGCTTCCGCGGCAAATCCAGCGTCTTCCTCAGCCTGATGCTGACGCGCACCGTGCCGGGCATTGCGCTCTCGCTACCGCTGTTCTTCCTCTATGTGCGGCTTGGCATCATCGACACGCATTTCGGGCTGATCCTTGCCTATGTCGCGCTCAACGTGCCGTTCACCATCTGGCTGATCGACGGCTTCTTCCGCCAGGTGCCCAAGGACCTCGCGGAGGCGGCGCAGATCGATGGCTGCACGCGCTGGCAGGCGTTCTGGCAGGTCGAGTTCCCGCTTGCCGGACCGGGCATCGCTTCGGCCGCCATCTTCGCCTTCCTGACCTGCTGGAACGAGTTCGCGCTGGCCTCGCAGCTGACCCGCTCGGTGAGCGCCAAGACGCTGCCGGTCGGCCTGCTCGATTACACGGCCGAGTTCACCATCGATTGGCGTGGCATGTGCGCGCTGGCCGTGGTGATGATCATTCCGGCGCTCACCCTCACCTACGTCGTCCAGAAACACCTTGTCGGCGGCCTGACCTCCGGCGCGGTGAAAGGCTGATACCATGGCAACCGTTACCCTCACCAAGCTGACCAAGCGCTACGGCAACATCGGGATCGTGCACGGCATCGATCTCGACATCGCCGACCGCGAATTCATCGCGCTGGTCGGCCCGTCCGGCTGCGGCAAGTCGACGACGCTGCGCATGATCGCCGGGCTGGAAGAGATCAGTGCCGGCTCGATCGAGATCGGCGGGCGCGTCGTCAACGACCTGCCGCCGCGCTCGCGCAACATCTCGATGGTGTTCCAGTCCTATGCGCTCTATCCGCACATGACGGTGCGCGAAAATCTCGGCTTCTCGCTGAAGATCGCCGGTGCCGCCAAGGAAGACATGGACCGCCGTGTCGCCGAAGCCTCGGCCATCCTCGGCCTCGACACGTTGCTCGATCGCCGCCCCTCACAACTGTCCGGCGGTCAGCGCCAGCGCGTCGCCATGGGCCGCGTCATCGTGCGCGATCCAGACGTCTTCCTGTTCGACGAGCCGCTTTCCAATCTCGACGCCAAATTGCGCACGCAGATGCGCACCGAGATCAAGAAGCTGCATGCCAAGGTGCAGTCGACGGTGATCTACGTCACCCACGACCAGGTCGAAGCGATGACGCTGGCCGATCGCATCGTCATCATGCGCGACGGCCATATCGAACAGGTCGGTACGCCCGACGAGGTTTTCCGGCGGCCGGCAACCCGCTTCGTTGCCGGATTCATCGGCTCACCGCCGATGAACCTGCATGAGGCGACGATCGACGGCGGCCAGATGGTTTTTGCCAGCGGCGAGAAGTTGCCCTTGCCCGGCCAGTTCAAGGCCAATGTCGCGACCGGCGACAAGGTGGTGTTCGGGCTGCGGCCGGACGACATCTATCCGACGGGTCATGGCATCAGCTCCGGTGGCGCGGCAGACGTGCACCAGATCGAACTGCCGATCACGGTGACCGAACCGCTCGGCAACGAGACGCTGGTATTCGTCGAATTCAACGGTACGGACTGGGTGTCGCGCATGCTGAACCCGAGGCCATTGAGGCCGGGCGAGCGGGTCGCCATGAGCCTCGACATGTCGCAGGCGCATCTGTTTGCCACTGAGACCGGAAAGACATTGCGGAGCTGATCGGCATGGCCAAAATTGAGAAAGTCGACCTTCGGATGGTGGACCTTGTGCCCAAGGTCAAGCGCACCGACGCCATCCAGAGCTTCGTCAGCCAGGAAACGCCTATCGTCACCATCACCGATTCCGACGGTGCGGTCGGCACCGGCTACAGCTACACGATCGGCACCGGCGGCTCGTCAGTGATGCGGCTGTTGTCCGACCATCTGGTGCCGCGCCTGATCGGCCGCGACCCCGACATGATCGAGGCGATCTGGCATGATCTCGAATTCGCCACGCATGCCACGACCATCGGCGCCATCACCGCCATCGCCATCGCGGCGATCGATACAGCACTGTGGGACCTACGGGCAAAGAAGCAGAACCTGCCTTTGTGGAAGCTGGCTGGCGGCGCCAAGGACCGTTGCCCGCTTTACACGACCGAAGGCGGCTGGCTGCACATCGAGACGGCAGCACTTGTCGATGACGCACTGGCCGCCAAGACCAAGGGCTTTCGCGGCTCGAAGGTGAAGATCGGCAGGCCACACGGCTCGGAAGATCTTGCCCGCTTGTCGGCGGTGCGCAAGGCGGTCGGCGACGGCTATGAGATCATGACCGACGCCAATCAGGGATTCTCGGTCGACGAGGCGATCCGGCGCGCGGCAAGGCTGCGCGAGCTCGATCTCGCCTGGATCGAGGAGCCGCTGCCGGCCGACGATATTGACGGGCATGTGCGGTTGTCGAACTCGACGCCGACGCCGATCGCGATCGGCGAGTCGCTCTACTCCATTCGCCATTTCCGTGAATACATGCAGAAAGGCGCCTGCTCGATCGTGCAGGTCGATGTCGGCCGCATCGGCGGCATCACACCCTGGCTCAAGATCGCCCACGCGGCGGAGGCCTTCGACATTCCGGTCTGCCCGCATTTCCTGATGGAGCTGCATGTCAGCCTGACCTGCGCTGTTCAGAACGGCCGATATGTCGAGTACATTCCGCAACTCGACCAGTTGACCGGCAAGCGCCTCCGCATTGAGGATGGCCAGGCGCTGGCGCCCGACGAACCCGGCATCGGCATCGATTGGGACTGGGACGCGGTCAAGGCCATGAGCATCGCCGAATTCACCACGGCGATCACGAAATAGGAGAATGATATGCAGCGGATGGGAATGGTTCTGGGGCTGAAGCCGGAAAAGGTCGAGGAGTATGTCCGCCTCCATGCCGCCGTCTGGCCCGACGTGCTGGCCATGATCTCCGCCTGCAACATCAAGAACTACTCGATCTACCTGAAGCGGCCGGAGAACCTGCTGTTCAGCACCTTCGAATACCACGGCAGCGACTACGAGGCCGACATGGCGAAGATGGCGGCCGATCCGAAGACGCAGGAATGGTGGGCGGTCTGCATGCCGTGCCAGGAGCCGCTGGCGACGCGCAAAGAGGGCGAGTGGTGGGCCGAGATGGATGAGGTCTTCCATCATGACTGAAGGCGGTTTCGACCCTGCCTTGCTCGTTCAATCCTGGCCAAAACCCTCAAAACCCCGACCGATCGTCACCTTCGGCGCCGGATCGATCGTCGGCGACGCGCATTTCCCGGCCTATCGGAAGGCCGGCTTTCCCGTCGCCGGCCTCTACGACCCCGATCATGCCAGAGCTGAAAAACTGGCCAACCAATGGGGCGTGACGGCCTTCCGCTCGGCGGAGGAAGCCGCCGCCGTCGAGGGCGCGATCTTCGACCTTGCCACCCCGCCGTGGCGTCATGCCGATGTGCTGAAATCCTTGCCTGATGGCGCGGTGGCGCTGATCCAGAAGCCGATGGGCAGCAATCTTGCCGAGGCGACCGCGATCCTCGAGATCTGCCGCGCCCGGAAGCTGCACGCAGCGGTGAACTTCCAATTGCGCTTCGCGCCGATGATGCTGGCGCTCAAGGATGCCATCGCCAAGGGCTGGCTCGGCGAGATCGTCGACTTCGACGCCTGGCTGGCGCTGGCGACACCATGGCAACTTTGGGAATTCCTGCTCAAGGCGCCGCGCGTCGAGATCGCCATGCATTCGATCCACTATCTCGACCTGATCAGGCAATTGCTCGGCGACCCCAAGGGCGTGCACGCCAAGACGCTCGGCCATCCCAACCATGCCGTGGCGCAGACGCGCACCAGCGCCATTCTCGACTATGGCAACACCGTGCGCTGCGCGCTGTCGATCAACCACGACCACAAATTCGGCCGCCGGCACCAAGCCTGCGAGTTCCGCATCTGCGGCACCGAGGGAGCAGCCTATCTCAAGTTGGGTCTCAACCTCGATTATCCCACAGGTGAGCCGGATGTGCTGGAAATCTATCCGAAGGGCGGAACGGGCTGGATCGCCGTGCCCTTGGCCGACGAGTGGTTTCCCGATGCCTTCGTCGGCCGCATGGCCAATGTCCAGCGTTTTGCTACCGGAGAAGATGCTATGTTGATCAGTCCCGTCGAGGATGCCTGGAGCACGATGGCGCTGGTCGAGGCGGCGTATCAGTCGAGTGCGGCACCGGCGACGCCGATCGCGGAAAGACCCTGATGGAACAGATCCAGTATTTCGAAGACTATGAGATTGGCGCGTCGCGCCTGACCAGCGGCCGCACCATCACCGAGACCGACTTCATCGTCCATGCCGGCCACACCGGCGATTTCTTCCCGCACCACATGGACGCCGAGTTCATGAAGACAACGCCATTCGGCCAGCGCATCGCGCACGGCACGCTGGTGTTCTCGGTCGGCATCGGGCTGACGGCAACCGTCATCAATCCTGTTGCCTTTTCCTATGGCTACGACCGGCTGCGCTTCATCAAGCCGGTGTTCATCGGCGACACGATCCGGACGCGCACGACAATTACGGCCAGGGAAGACGACCCGAAGAGGCCGGGGTCGGGACGGGTGATCGAACGCTGCGAGGTGATCAACCAGCGCGGCGAAGTGGTGCTGGCGGCCGACCACATCTACATCGTCGAACGCAGGCCGGCGCAGGGCTGAAGCCCATCGCATGCCCATGAGCCACGCCGTCAGGATTCTAGCGACAGGCCATCTTCCCTGATCGCGCGGACCAGCGTCTCGCTTCCTTCGCGAAGATGCTTCCGCAGAATACTTATGGCCCTGTCGCCGTCGCGCCGCCGGCAGGCGGCCAGCAGCTCGCGATGCTCCGTCTGCGAGCGGCTGCGATAGTCCAGGTTCGACAGCAGGATGCGGACGTAGCGATCGGCTGCATTGTGGTGCGCCTCGATCAGGCCAAGCAATCGATGGTTGCCACAGGCATCGTAGAGAGCCAGATGAAAGGCGCGGTTCAGCCCACCCCATCGGCCGACATTGCGCTCCGCGTCGATCTGGTCGAGTACCTGTTCCGCCTCGTCGAGCTTCGCGCCGGCGAGATCGGGAAGCGAAAGCCGCAACGCCTCGCATTCGAGCAATTCGCGTATCGCATAGATTTCACTGATCTCGGCGCCGTCCATCCGGGCGACATGCGCGCCCTTTGTCGGATGGATGGAAACAATGCCCTCGGCTTCCAGTTGGCGAAGCGCATCGCGAATGGGCATCCGGCTGAAGCCGAAATGTTCGGCGAGTTCGTCCTGTCGAAGCGAAGTGCCTGCCTTTATAGTGCCATTGGCAATCGCCTCGCGCAGGACATTCGCGACCTGCTCGGCCACGGTCCGCGGCCCCTGCATCACGCTTTCCGCAAATCCCCGCAACCGATGCTCCCGTTCACATGGGCACCATCCTAATGGAGAACCCCCTGCATGGGTATATGTATGCCCGTATACGCCGGCATCATTTGCGAGAATTGCCCGATCGAACGTGGCCGCTGACCTGCACGCCGTCCTCGGCGCGCAGGTACAGGAATCCCGGAATGGACATGAGCGGGATGACCGCGGTGAGCAGGAACACCTGATGAAAGCGTTCCGGTGTCACGATGTGGGTTTCTCCTGCGACCAGACCCAGCACCATGGCGGCGATCGAAACGCCCAGGGAAACGCTGAGCTGCTGCAGGACGCCGCCGAGGCTGGTGGCGCGGCTGAGCTTGTCGGCCGGCAGGTCGGCATAAGACAGCGTGTTGGAGGTCATGAACTGCGCCGACCGGATGATCCCGAACACGAAGACGTAGAGACCGATCATCCAGTGCGGCGTATCGGCCTCGATCAAGGCGAACCCCGCCACGGCGGCTGAGCCGACGACCGCGCTGCCGATCAGCACGACATTGAAGCCGAAGCGCCGCAACAGCGGCGACAGCAGCGGCCGGATGAGCAAGGCGCCGAAGCTGCCGACGAATGTCAGCGAGCCTGATGTGACCGGGCTCATGCCAAAGCCGAGCTGTAGCATCAGCGGCAACAGGAAGGGCACGCCATTGAGGCCAACGCGGCACAGGCCGCCTGCCAGCGTACCGATCCAGAACGAGCGAAATCGAAACAGCGTCAGATCGACGGCCGGTGCAACGACGCGGCGCGCATAGCGCCCGAAGGCGAGCAGCAGCAGGATCGCCGCGGCCAACACCAACGCTGTCGCCGAAACGGAGATGATCGGCCTCCCGATGCTTTCCAGCCCGAACTGCAGCAGGGCCACACCGCATCCCACCATCAGGAACCCGGCGAAGTCGAAGCGTTGCACCGCTTCCTCGCGGAAATCGTCGACGAAGCGCAGCGCCGCTAGAATGCCGAGACAACCGAATGGCACGTTGACATAGAATATCCAGCGCCATGACGCGTAAGTGGTCAACAGGCCGCCGAGCAGCGGCCCGATCACAGGCCCCATGATGGCGGGCAAGGTCGTGTAGGTCATGGCGGTGATCAGCCCGCTGCGCGGGAAGCTGCGCAGCAGGATCAGCCGCCCGACCGGCGTCATCATGGCGCCGCCCAGCCCCTGCAGGGCGCGCATCGCCAGCAGCATGCCGAAACTGTTGGCCATGCCGCACAGCGCCGAGCCGAGGGTGAAGGTGAAAAGCGCCAGCGCGAACACTTTTCGCGCACCGAACCTGTCGGCGAACCAGCCGCTGACGGGAATGAACACGGCCAGTGTCAGAATGTAAGTGGTGATCGCCAGGTTCAGCCTGACGGGCGTCGTGTCGAGACTGCGTGCGATGGCGGGGATCGCGGTGGTGATGATGGTGGAATCGAGCTGCTCCATCAGAAAGGCGATGGCGACGATGATTGGGATGATCAATCTCAGCCTCGGGTCGCGCTCGGTGGCAAATTGAGGCTGTTCCAATTCTATTGCCAATTCCGTCATGCAAGCGGCTGCTCTATTCCAGGTGGCGCGTCCGCGTTCAAAGGCAAGGTCGCCTTCCGTGCGGCAAGCCAGCCGAGGCCCGATCACACGGCCTGTCTTATGGTCCGACAAGCAGGCAAGCGGTAGTCATTTCCTCTTTGATGGAGGTCAACAAATTTTGACTGCCGACCCCTTCGAGAGGAGATCGGCAGGGACAGCGCATTGAGAGTCCGAACTGCCGACGCCAGGTGCATTTGCGTTTCAGCGCACGTCCGTCCCGATTTCGTGAAGGAACATGTCAGGTAAGAGGCCGTCTTACCGCCGCCATGAGCGCTTGCGTCTTGACGGCACCGCGAGATTGAGCCACTTGTCGACTAGTATACAAGTGGTGAGGCCATGCTTGAAGTTCTCGTTCGCGCACCGCAGTCGCTGGAAGTCCGGCAGGGCGCCATGCCAGAGCCCGGCCCTGGCGAAGTCGTCGTTCATGTCAGCCGTGCCGGTATCTGCGGCTCCGACATTCACATCCTGCATGGCTCCAATCCGTTCGCCGTCTATCCGCGCATCATCGGCCATGAATTCGCCGGCACGGTAACCGCGCTCGGACGCGATGTGACCGGCATTGCCGCGGGAGACCGTGTGGTGGTCGATCCCGTGGTGTCGTGCGGTCACTGCTATCCCTGCCGGGTCGGCCGCTCCAATGTCTGCGCCAACCTCGAAGTGATGGGTGTTCACCGCGATGGCGGTTTTCGCGCCTTCGTGGCGGTGCCGGCGGCAAATGCCATACCGGTTCCGGCGAATATGCCATTTGGACTGGCGGCACTGGCCGAACCGTTCTCCATCGCCGCCAATGTGCTTGACCGTACCGGCTGCGGACCCGACGACACGGTGCTGATCTATGGCGCCGGCACGGTCGGCGTCACCGTGCTGCAGGTCGCCAAGCTCAAGGGTGCACGCTGCATCGTGGCCGACATCGATGAAGCCCGTCTCGAGCGAGCGCTTCGCTTCGGCGCCGACAGGGTGATCCACTCTGTCCGCGATCCCGTGCCAGCCGCGGTACGCGGCGAAAATGACGGTCTTGGCCCGACGCTGGTCATTGATGGCGCCGGCATTCCGGCACTTCTGGACGAGGCTTGCCGCCTCGCCAGCCCGGCGGGCCGCATCGGCCTGCTCGGCTTTTCGGATGCCCCGTCCAACCTCAGCCAGCAGGAAGTGGTGCGCAAGGAGCTGACCATCGTCGGTTCGCGCCTGAACCGCCGGCTGTTGCCGCGTGTCGTCGAATGGCTGGCCGACAAGCGGCTCGATCCGCAAGGCATGATCACGCAGGTCTTCGCGGCGACGGAAGCGCGCGCCGCCTTCGACCTTATCGAGAAGGAACCGCAGCGAACGCTGAAGGTCCAGTTGGACTTCTCATGAGCCGGAATTAGCCTTCGACCAGCGCGATGGCGCGCAGCGGCGATCCGCTGCCGCCTTCGATCGCCAGCGGCAAGCTGATCAGGAAGCACAGCGGCGGCAAGTCGCCAAGCCGGGCGAAATTCTCGCCGATCAGGATGCCGGCTGAAAGCAGCGTATTGTGCGCCGGGAAATCCTCGCTGCCGAAACAATCGACCGACAGGCAGTCCGAGCCGACGATGCGCGCACCGCGCTCGACCAGCAATTCGCTTGCTTGCCGCGACAGGCCGGGCCAGTCGGCGAGAAACGCAGCTGGATCGTCCCAGAGCCGGTCCCAGCCGAAATGGAAGAACACGGCGTCGCCCTGCCGTACGCGGCCCTGTTCGGCCTCGAAAGCGAAGATAGCATCCGGCTCGACGGCTTGCCGGTGCGCGCAGTCCCGCGCATCGATCGTCACCATGCGGCCGAAGAAACGCTCGACCGGAATGCCGGAGATGGCAGCACCGCCGCGGATGAAATGGACCGGCGCGTCGAAATGCGTGCCGGTGTGCTCGCTCATGGCCAACGCATGATTGCAGGCGACGTCGCCGCGGTCATAGGATTCCACCATTTCCTGGCAGTAATGCGGGTGCGTCGGCCACACCGGCATGCCCAGCATCATCGGATGCGTCAGATCGACGAAGGAAACGGCCTTCGTTTCGAACAGCCCGGCGAGGGTGTCGGTGGCGGATGTCATCTGACGCGCGGCCTCGGCACGAGAGCGACGATCAGGATGATCAGCACGCCGGTCAAAAGGAAGCGCACGCCTGCCTGGATGCCAAAGGTGTTGAGCATGGTGGACATCAGGTTGAAGAACAACGCTGCCCCCCATATGCCGACCGCGTTGGCCTGTCCACCAGCGACGCTGGTGCCGCCAAGCACCACCACGGCGATCGATTCCATCAGATAGGCGTCACCCATGTTGAGTGCTGCCCCGCCGCTGAAGCCGGCAAGCAGGAAGCCGGCGAGCGCTGCCGCCGTGCCGCACAGCATATAGGCAATCAACCGCACCCGGGCGACGTTGATGCCGGCAAGCCGCGCCGCCGGTTCGCTCTGGCCGGTGGCCAGCAGTTGCCGGCCCCAGACCGTGCGTTTGAGGGCGACCATGGCGACCAGCGTCAGCACCATCACCGCGATCGGCATGATCTGCATGCCGCCCAAGCTTAGCGAGGTAAAGCGGGAAAGGCCTGCGGGTGGCTTGAGCGTCGCCTGGCCGCCGAGATTGAAGGCAAGCGACTGGAAGACGAAGCTCCAGGCGAGCGTGGCGATGATCGGCGGCAACCTGAGCGCGACGATGGCAAGGAAGTTCGCGGCACCGGCAACGGCGCCGACGGCAAGTGCTGCAAGCAGGCCAGGCAGCAGCATGCCGTCGGACCCTTGCATGACCGTCATCGACACATAGGCGGCCAGCGTCAGCACGGATGGCACGGACAGGTCGATATTGCCCGGTCCGGAGGCGACGACGAACATCTGTCCGGTTCCCACCACGACGCTGAAGGCGCCGAAGGCGAGTGCCCCCGAAAGCGTGGCGCCGGCGCTGCCGATACCCGAATAGGCCGTCGTCGCCAGCCACATGGCGAGTGCCACGATGAAGCCGTAGGTCCATGGCGCGAGGCTCAGTCTTCGGGTCATCGTGCCCGCTCCGACAACAGCACGCGCCCGGCCAGCACGAGAAACAGGAGGATGCCCTGGGCGCCGATCTGCCATGTCGGCGGCACTTGCAGGAAGGACAGAAGCGAGCCCGCCAGCGACAGAGTCAGCGCGCCGATCACCGTGCCGACCGGCGAGACGACGCCGCCGGTAAAGGCGCCGCCGCCGAGGATCACCGCGCCGACGCCAAGCAGCGTATAGGCCGGAGCGACATTGGCGTCGCCCGATGTGGTGAGACCGGTCAGCGTCAGTCCGGCCAGACAGGCGAGCAGGCCGGCGGCGGCATAGACAGCGACGCGGATGCCGACAACAGACCATCCGGCGCGCTCGACGGCGCGCGGATTGCCACCGGCGCCGCGCAGCACCGCGCCATAGGAGGAGCGCGAGATGACCAGATGGCCGGCGAGCGCCGCCAGCGCCGCCAGCCAGATCGACAGCGGCATCAGCGGCGGCTGCCAACTCATGAAGGCGGCAAGCCATGCGGGTGCCGATCCGCCCGGCGCCGGCAGCAGGATGACGGCAATGCCGAGCCAGATGAAAGACATGCCCAGCGTCACGATGATCGACGGCAGTTGCCGCGAATGGATCAGCAGGCCAAAGCCGGCATAGGCGGCGATCAGGACAAGATAGCACAGCAGCGCGATTGCCGGCGCATCTTGCAGATAGAGCGCGGTGACGCAGGTGATCAGCCCGACAAAGGCGCCGTTCGACAGGTCGATGTCGCCCAGCATGATCACCATCATCTGCGCCAGTGCGGCAAAGACCAGCGGCACCGAGAGCTTGAACAACAGGTGGAAACCGAAATAGCTCATCGCCGCCGGGCGGATGCTGAAGATGATGGCAAGCATGACCAGCAGTGCCACCGCCGGCAGGCCGACCTGCATCGCATTGAGCAAGGCCGGGCGCGCATGGGAAGCGGACCGGACGGGAACACGGGCAGCCGCGTCAGACATGCTCGCCTCCGAACGACGCTTGCAGAATGCGACCTGTCTCGATGGCGTCGCCTTCCAGCCTGGTCGCGGCGCGGCCCTCACGGAAGACATAGATGCGCTCGCAATTGGTCAGCTCTTCGAGCTCGGTCGTGTACCAGACGAAGGAGCGTCCGTTCTCGGCCTCTGCCCGGATCAGCCGGTAGACCTCCTGCTTGGTGCCGACATCGACGCCGCGCATCGGATCGTCGAGGAAGATCACCTGCGCGTCGGACGCCAGCGCGCGGGCGAACAGCACCTTCTGCTGATTGCCGCCGGACAGCGACAGGATCGGCGTGTCGATCGAAGGCGCCTTGACCTTGAGGCGGTCCGACCAGGTCTCGGCCAGCTTGCGGGCGGCGTCGCTCGAGATCATGCCGCCCCGCGTCAGTGCATTCAGGCTGCGGATGGTCAGATTGTCGGCGATAGACCACAGCGAAAACACGCCTTCCGAGCCGCGGTCGCCGGCGACATAGGCACCCGGCAAGGCCTCGCGTTGCCGGCGCGCGGCATAAAACATCGCGCGCAGCCGCTCGCGCTGGCCGTGGCCGTCGAGCCCGGCGAAGCCGATGACCTCACCCTTGCCGACGTCGATGGTCAGATCTGTGGTGTCGCGACCCGCATGCCGGATAACCGGAGCTTGCACCGAGGCCACCTTGCCGGCCGTGCGCTCACGCGGCCGTTCGATGCTTCCCATCAACTCGACCAGCGCGGCGCGTGACAGGCCGGCGGTCGGCCGCTCGGCGACGACCTTGCCGTCGACCATGACGACGGTGCGGTCGCAGACGGCGAGGATCTCGTTGAGGCGATGGGTGATCAGGATGCAGGCGATGCCACGCCCTGCGGCACGAGGAATGTGGGCGAGCAGTTGTTCCGTCGCCTCATGGCCGAGCGCCGAGGTCGGCTCATCGAGAATGACGGCGCGCAATTTGATGCTGGTCTGCGTGAAGGCGCGGGCGATCTCGACCATCTGTCGCTCGCCGATCGGCAGGTCGGCGACCTTCCTGTCGAGATCGATGCCGTGGCCAGGGAATACCTCGTCCAGCACCGGACCGATCACCTGGCGCGCGCGCCGCCGCCAGCCCAACCCACGCAAGGACCTGTGCACGATGCGGGTGTTTTCCGCCGACGTCAAATTGGCGCAGAGCGACAGTTCCTGGAAGATACAGCGCAGACCGGCCTGCTGGGCGCTGGCCGCGCTCCAGGCACCGATCTCACGCTCGCCGAGGCGAAAGCTGCCACTGCTGCGCTCGACCGTGCCGGCAAGCACGTTCATCAGCGTCGACTTGCCGGCGCCATTGTGACCGACGAGGCCGACGACCTCGCCGGGTTTGAGATGAAAATCCACGCCGCCCAGGGCATGCACGGCATCATAGTGCTTGCGGACATCGCGCACCTCGATGAGGAGGCCGTCGGCATTGACCGTCTCTGCTGCGTCCCTTTTGGGCGACGTGGGATCGTTCATCATTCGGCCATGCTGCTCATTTCGGCGCGGGAACGCCCGGCAGAGGCTCCTTCTTGGCGTTGGCGTCGATGATCTTGGCCACCAGCTCCTGCGGGTATTCGGCATTGACCACGCCGCCTGCGGGAACCGTCTTCAGCCAGGCGTCGAGGTCAGGCTGATTGATCTGCAGGAGCGGCACCTCGACGAATTTCGGCACCTGCTTGCCGGCCAGGATCTGCTGCGCGACCCAGAACGCGACCTGCGAGACGCTGGGCGTGGCGCCCAGCGAGAAGGTTTCGTAGCCGCCGGCATCATGCTCCTGCTTCCACAGCGCCAATTCGTCCTGGCGGTTGCCCATGATGATGATCGGCAGCGGCCGGCTGGCGGCCTTGAATGCCTGCGCCGCGCCATAGCCGTCGCCGCCCTGCGTCAGCACCGCATCGACCTGAGGCAACGACGGCAGGATGCCCGACACTTCCTTTTGTGCCACGGTGGCCGTCCACTGACCATAGACCTCGCCGACAGCCTTGTAGCTGGCGTGCGCCTTCATCGCCTTCTCGACGCCCTCATGCAGGCGCTTGTCGAAACCGTCGCCGGCCATACCGCGGATCTCGAGGATGTTGGCCGGCTTGTCGCCGAGCTTGCTGGAGATGAAATCCAGTTCGGCCTTGGCATAGGAATCGAGGTTGTAGTCGACGACATAGGCGCAAGGCTCGGTGACGCCGCTGGCGAAGGCGACGACCGTGATACCGGCATTGCAGGCATCCTTGATGGCGCCATTGAGTGCGGTGTCGGAGCCGGCAAGGACGATGATCGCATCGTAGCCCTGCAGGATCAGGTTCTCGATCTGGCTCGCCTGTTCGGTCACCGAATTGTTCGAGCTGACGACGGCTGTTGCGGCGATCTGCTTGTCGGCCACGGCCTTGGCGCCCATTTCCTCGAAGCTCTTGATCATCACCTGGCGGAAGGAATTGCCGGCGTAGGAATTGCTGAAGGCGATCTTCTTGGCCGAAGTGTCGCTTTTGGCGACGCCTTCATCGGCGCGCGCGTCCAGCGCTGCAAAGCTGGTGCAGCCGAGCATGGCTGCAATGAATAAGGCTGTGGTCTTGCTCATTGTTGTTCTCCTCCGGTTGAAAGTCATAGCGTCCTCCCGACGATCCTTTCGAACGGAAAATGTCAGCCCAGCCCGAGATCAGGCACGGCATCGTTCAAATGGTCGGCGAAATTAGTGTTGGGCAGCAGCGGATACCAGCCCGGACGGCCGGGATCGCGGTCGTAGGCATAGCCGCCCAGCGAGCGATAGAGTTCGGCATAGGTGGCGAGTTTGTCACGATCGAGTTCGACGCCGAGGCCCGGTGCCTCCGGCACCGCGATCGCACCATTCTCGTAGAGCATCTTGCCGCCGACGATGATGTCGTCGGCAAGGTGGTGATAATGCGCGTCGGCGGTGAAGACGAGGTTGGGCAGCACTGCGCCAAGATGCAGCATGGTGGCGAGCTGGATGCCGAGTTCGCCAGAGGAATGCACCGCAATACCGAGACCGAACGTGTCGCAGATCTGCGCCGCGCGCACGCAGGCGCGGATGCCGCCCCAGAAGGTGGTGTCGAGCAGGATCACGTCAACCGCAGGGTCGCGCACATTGGTGGCGAGCTGTTCGAAATCGATGACGATGGTGTTGGTGGCCAGCGGGATGGAGAGCTTCTCGCGCAAGCGGCGCATGCCGGCCAGGCCCCAGGTCGGGTCCTCGAAATAGTCGTTCCTGAGATCGGAGATGGCTTGGCCGAAACGCAGCGCCTCTTCGACCGACATGGCGGCGTTCGGATCATAGCGCAGCGTGTCGGCAGGAAATTCGGCGGCGAGCGCCCTGAAACACTCCAACTCATAGTCGGGGTGAAACACGCCGGCCTTGAGCTTGTGGGCGTGAAAACCATGTTCGGCCTTGAGCGCGCGGGCATGCTCGAGCAATTGATCGATGGTGCGGACCTCGCCCTTGCCGCTGCGGCGGTCGGCATAACGGAAGAACAGATAGGAAGCGAAGCCGATCCGGTCGCGCACGCGCCCGCCAAGCAATTGGTAGACCGGCACGCCGAGCTTCTTGCCGATGATGTCGAGACAGGCGAATTCCAGCGCTGCGTGGAGCTGCGTGCGGTTGTTGTAGAGCGACGCCGTCGGATTGCAGATGGCGTAGCGCATGCGGTTGAGATCGAAAGGGTCATGGCCGACCAGGTAGGATTTCAGGCCGGCGAAGGCGAGTTCCGCTCCGGCACCACCGCCGCCCATCTCGCCGAGCCCAACAATGCCCTCGTCGGTCTCGACCTCGACCACGGTGCGGACAAAGCGTCCCCAATGCGTACCGTTGCTGTGCCGCAATGCTGCTTCCAGCGGAACGGTGATGGTGGTCGCCTTGATGTCCGTGATCTTCATGCCGGCTCCTCTCCCCTAGCCTGCTGGCGTCATACACACTACCATGGTAGTATGTCAATACAGCTTCAATCCTGCTTGCCGCTTGAGTTGGGACGTGCGCGGTGTCATGACCGGAGCAGTGCAGCGCCATTCACAGCAACGGATTCGTCATGGGGACCAAGCTTTCGGGGGCGACCAGATTTTCAGGCAGTGCTGCCAGGCTGAAAACCGCCGGTCAGCGCGAACCCTCGCGGGTGCTGGAGCCGGTCAACAATCGCATGCCGATCTCACCGCAGATCTACGAGCGCCTGCGCCGCGCCATCACGACGCTGGCGATGTTGCCGTCGGAAGCGCTCAGCGAACAGGACCTTGCCCAGCAGCTCGGTGTCAGCCGTACACCCGTGCGCGAGGCGCTGATCCGGCTTGCCGATGAAGGGCTGATCGACATCCTGCCGCAACGCGGCAGCTTCGTCGCGCCGATCCGGCTAAGTGACGTCGAGGAAGCGCAGTTCATTCGCGAGGCACTCGAAGTCTCCGTCGTGCAGAAGCTGGCCGGCCACGGTTCGAGCGCCTTCATCGCGGCAGGCAGGGTGAATCTTGCCCAGCAGGCCAAGGCAGTGGCCGAGGGCGACCGCGAGCTGTTTCTTGAGCTCGACGAGGGCTTCCATCGTAGCCTTTGCGAAGAGGCCGGCCTGCCCAAGAGCTGGCGGGTGATCCAAGTGGTCAAGCTGCAGATGGACCGTGTGCGCTATCTGAGCCTGCCCGAGCCGGGTCACCTCGAGACGCTGCTCGCTCAGCATGTGGCGATCTTCGAGGCCGTGGAGACCGGCGAGGCAAAGCAGGCAGGCGCGCGTATGGCGGCGCATCTGCGCGAAGTGCTGCGCACGGTGCAACGGCTCAACGTGGCTCGCCCGGACCTGTTTGGCCAATGATCCGTTGACCGCTCATTGGGATGCCTGCGCGAAGGCCTGATCCGCGTATGCTACGGGCGCTTCGCTTGTCTGGCGTCAGCTGCCGAAGCGGGGCTCCGCAACGCCTTTGACGCCAAGGCCCGTGATGGCGAACAGGCTGCCGCGCAAAACGCCGTCGCCGGGAAAACGCGGCAACGGCGGCTTGGCCATCGAGGTGACGTAAAGGATATCTAGCTTCGGTCCGCCGAACATGACGCTGGTGATCTTCTTGACCGGCATGTCGATGATGCGATCGATGCTGCCATCGGGCGCATAGCGCACCAGTCTTCCGTCATAGACCAGCGCATTCCACAGATAGCCCTCGGCATCGACGGTCGAGCCGTCCGCCGCACCGCCCCGGCTGGTGTCGACGCGCACGAAGGTACGCCTGTTGGTGGCGGCACCGGTGGCGATGTCGTAGTCGTAGGCCCATATCTCGCCGGTCCAGGTGTCGGCGAAATAGAAGGTGCGGTCGTCGGGGCTCCAGCATGGACCGTTGGAACAGATGATGCCGGAATCGATCCGGGTGACGGAGAAATCCGGATCCAGCCTGTAGAGACCGCCGGACGGCCCCTCTTCCATCGTGTCCATCGAGCCGGCGAAGAAGCGGCCGCGCCGGTCGACCTTGCCGTCGTTGAGCCGGTTCATTGGCCTGTCCGGCTCGGGATCGTGGATCAGCGTCACATCGCCGGAGGCGAAATCGAGCAGATGGAAACCGCGCTGCAGCGACACCACGGCGCCGCTACCGTCCTTGCGTAGCGCCATTGAGCCGATCTTCATCGGCACGTCCCATGACCGGATCTCGCGTCCGTCGGCGGTCGCCCGAAACACGCGCCCGTCGAAGCTGTCGATCCAGTAGAGTCGTTCCTGTTCGACGTCCCACAGCGGTCCTTCGCCCAGTGTGGTCTTCACGTCCACCACGACTTCGATCTTCATGCCGTCCTCCTCCGTTTTTGCGTCTCGCGGCGATTGCTGGGGCCGCCTCAGAAAGCGACCTTGTCCCCGCCTTTCAATGACAGGATTTCGCGTGCCTCATCGGGCGTCGCCACCTCCATGCCGAGCCCTTCGATGATCTTGCGGGCCAGCAAGACCTGCTCAGCGTTCGATTTGGCAAGCTTGCCTTTGCCCGCCCACAGACTGTCCTCCAGCCCGACGCGGATGTTGCCGCCAAGCGCTGCCGATTGCGCGGCGATGCGGAGCTGGCTGGCGCCAGCGCCGAGAACCGACCAGCGGAACTGGTCGCCGAACAGCCGGTCGGCAGTGCGCTTCATATGGGCGACGTCTTCGGGATGGGTGCCGATGCCGCCAAGCAGCCCGAACACCGACTGCACGAAGAAAGGCGGCTTCACCAGCCCGCGGTCGGCGAAGTGCGAGAGGTTGTAGAGATGGGCGATGTCGTAGCACTCGAACTCGAAGCGCGTGCCGTTGTCGTAGCAGGTCGCCAGAATGTACTCGATGTCCTTGAACGAATTGCGGAAGACGAGATCGCGCGTCGCTTCCAGATGCGGCTTTTCCCAATCGAACTTGAAGGTCTCGTATTTGTCGGCCAGGTGATAGAGCCCGAAATTGATCGAGCCCATGTTGAGCGAGGCGACTTCCGGTTTGAACTGGGCGGCCGGGCGCACACGCTCCTCGACCTTCATGTAGGGGCTGCCGCCGGTGGTGATGTTGATGGCGGCGTTGGTGCCTTGCTTGACGCGCGGCAGGAAGCGAGCGAAGGCCTCCGGCGTCTGGTCGGGCTTGCCGGTTTCCGGGTCGCGGGCATGCAGATGCAGGATCGCGGCACCGGCTTCGGCCGCCGCGATCGCCTCCGAAGCGATCTGGTCAGGCGTGATCGGCAGATAGGGCGACATGGTAGGCGTGTGGATGGCGCCCGTCACCGCGCAGGTGATGATGACCTTGCCCCTGGTCTGTGCAGGCCCCGGCTTGCGGCTCGTTTCGATCATTGTCCGTACTCCTGGTCCGATTTTTTCTTGTGCGCCGCCAGTGCCATGAGCCGGCGGTCGCGCCACACCTGCCGCTCGCCGAGGTTTTCGCGCGGCAGGCGTTCGCGGCGGTCGGCTTCGATGGTTTTCATCACGTCGCCCGCCCAGTCGACGCGTCGCTGCGTCTGGGGAAAGATGTTGGAATAGATGCCCTGGTAGCGCTCGACATAGTCGCGCACACCGCCGGGTGCATTGAGATCTATGGTCTCGAACGGGCCCATGAACGACCAGCGCAGCGCCAGCCCGTCGCGGATGCCGATGTCGACATCCTCGACACTGGCGTAGCCGTCGGCGACAAGCCGGAAAGCCTCCTCAAGCAATGCACCTTGCAGGCGGTTCATGATGAAGCCGTCGAGCTCGCGCTTCATCACCAACGGCGCATGACCGGCGTCGATGAGGAAGGCGCGGGTTCTCTCGACCGTCTCGGCGGAGGTCCATGGCGCCGGCACGATTTCGGCCGCCGGAATGAGATAGGGCGGGTTGATCGGATGCACGACCAGGCAGCGCTGCCGCCCTTGCAGATGGTCGGTGAATTTCGACGGCAACAGCGCCGAGGTGGAACTGGCGATGACTGTTTGCGGATCGGCAAGGCTGTCGATCAGCGAGAACACCTCCCGCTTCACCTCGAGGTTTTCAGGCGTGTTCTCCTGGATATGGACCGCACCAGCCAGCGCCTCTGCCAGCTCGGCGACAATGGTGATCCGGCCGAGCACGGTGTCGACGGACTGACCGCGCAGCAGGTCGTTTGCGGCAAGGTCACCGAGCACGCCGGCAATGTAGTCGCGGGCGCCGCCGGTCGCAGCGGGCGACTGATCCCACATCCGCACGTCATGGCCGGCACGGGCAAAGCTGATTGCCCAGGCCCGCCCGATGAACCCGCTTCCGACAATTGCGACATTGGCCATGGATCGGCTCCTCAAAGTGTTTCGACATTGCCGTCGACGCCGAGCGACTGGCCGGAAATGTTGATCCCCGCATCGGAGAGCAGGAAGGCGACCATCGATGCGACATCATAGGGGCTGGTCATGCGGCGCAGCGAGATATTCTGCAGATAGCGTCCGGTCATTTCCTCGTGGCTGATACCGACCTGCTTGGCGCGCGCCGAGATAACACCTTCGATGCGCGGCCCTTCGATGATGCCGGGCAGGATGGCGTTGACCCTGATAGCGTGCGGCCCGAGCTCCTTGGCGAGACTCTGCGTGAAACCGATGACACCGAACTTGGCCGCCGAATAGGGTGTGCGGAAGGCGTAGCCATGGCGGCCGGCGGCCGACGACATCGAGACGATCGAGCCGCCGCCCGCCGCCTTGATCAGCGGCACGGCGCGCCGGGCGCACAGGAACTGGCCAGTCAGGCAGATGTCGATGCAGCGCCGCCAGTCGGCCGGGTCGATTTCGTCGACACCGCCGGTCGGCCCGGCAATGCCGGCATTGTTGATCAGCGCGTCGAGCCCGCCGAGTTCTTTCTCGACCGCCTCGAACAGCCGGTCGACGTCATCGTCGCGCGAAACATCCGCCTTCACAGCGGCGACCAGATCGATCTTGCCGGGAGCAGCGGCCAGCGCCTCGTCGGAAACGTCGCAGACGACGATGCGGGCACCGAGGCGTGACAGCGTGTCGGCTATGGCAAAACCGATGCCGCCGGCGCCTGCCGTCACCAGCACGCGCTGGCCTTTCAGCCCAGTCAGAAATTCGTCCGCAGATGCCGGGGCTCTTGTGCTCATCGTCCTGTCCTTCTCATTGCAGCCGCCGTTCGCGCAGCGCCATGACGGCGCCCAGAACGACCAGTCCGTAAAGAATTGCCCTCGTGGCATAGGGAAGCGTGGTGCCGGCGAGCAGCATCTGCAGCGCGGTCAGCAACAACACGCCGCCGAGCATGCCGAGATAGTGGCCGCGCCCACCGGTGATCAGCGCGCCGCCGACCACCACCACGGCGATCGACGGCAACAGATAGTCGTCGCCCATGCCGAGGCTTGCCTGACCCGAAAAGCCGGTCAGCATGACGCCGACAACAGCCGCGCAGACGGCCGAAAGCATATAGACCAGGATCAGCGTGCGCTCGACGCCGATGCCCGACAAGCGCGCCGCGCGCAGCCCATTGCCGATGCCGTAGACGCGTCGTCCGAACGGGGTGCGGCCAAGCAGCAGTACCGCTGCGACGACAAAGACGACCATCAGCAGGACGATTGGGGTCAGCAGGCCGGCGAGCTTGGCCGTCATGACCCAGCGCAGCATCGGCGAGGAAAACCCGGCCGGCGTTCCCTGCGAATAGAGCAGCGCACAGCCTTGCAGAATGCCGTTGGTGGCAAGCGTCATGACGATCGGCGATATGCCGAGATAGACGATGCCGAAACCATTGGCGAAGCCGATGGCGCAAGCCATCACCAGAACGACCGGCAAGGCGTAGACAAGGGCCGCGTCGGAGCCGTTGACCATGCCGGCCAGGATGATGCCGGAGATGCCGATCGTCCACGGCACGGAGAGATCGAGGCCGCCGGTCAGGATGACGGTTCCCTGCCCGAGCGCTAGGACGGCGAGGAAGGACGACAGCACCAGCAGCGAATTCCAGTAACCCGGATTGAGGATGGCGCGGCCGAGCCAGACCTGCGTGACGACCACGATGAGCAACAGGCAGACATAGGCGGGCAGCGCATAGCGCAACGTTTCCGCGTTGCGTAGATGGAAGGCAGGGCGCGGCGATGCCGGATTGCGCTGGGCATGGGCTGGCTCGGCGATCTTGAGACGCCGGTCCACGCGCTCGAGTTGCGAGGGCAATATGCCGGCGCGCCAAGCGGCAAGCCGGGCGCGCGCGGCGCGCAATTGCACGGCAAGCACCGATGCATGGGAGATCGAGCCGGCAAGTGCTGCCAGCACCAGAATGGTGCCTTCGGCAATGGTCGAATAATAGGCCGATACGTTGAGCACCAGCAGGATGTTCACCACGATCATCAGGATGTAGGCGCCGAAGACAGAGCCCACCGGGCCGCCCTGCCCGCCACCGAGGCGCGTGCCGCCGACGACGACCGCCGCGAACATCGACAAGAGCAGCGGATTGCCGACCAGCGGATCGCCGCTGCCGGTCTGGGCGCTGATGAACACGCCGGCAAGGCCATAGCAGCCGCCGGCGATGACATAGACGGCAAAGCGCACCAGCACGACATTGATGCCGACGGAAGCGGCCGAGTCCGGATCGCTGCCAACCGCATAAAGTGCTGTGCCGAAGCGGGTTCCCTTCAGCCAGAACCAGGCGAGCAGGACGACGCCGATCACCACCAGCGGCATCGGCAGCCAGCCGGCGATCGCGTCGCCGAGATAGAAGGTACCGAGATCGGGCGACACGAAGCCACCGGGCTTGTCCATCACCAGCAGCGTCACGCCTTGCAGGATGAACATGGTCGACAGCGTCACCACGATCGGCTGCATGCGCAGCACCGCAATGAAGAAGCCGTTGAAGGCGCCCACCGCCATGCCGACGCCGATGCCGACGGCGGTCCACAGGATGATGCTGGCGCCCGGCGCCATCGGGTCCATGCTCGATGCCAGCACGGCATTGACCAGCGATATCACCGCGCCGGCGGACAGGTCGAAGCCGCCCGACAGGATGACGATGGTCTGGCCGATCGCCGCGAGCGCCGAGGTGGCGGCGCCGCTCGACAGGAACGACACGTCGAAATATGTCAGCGGCCCGGCGCTGATCCAGTCGACAACGAAGAGCAGGATCGCCAGGACGGCCGCGGCGATCAGCGCGCCGCGATTGCGCATCAGCGCACGGCGCAGTCCGACGCCGCCGGTAGCGGGGGATGAGGCTGCTGCGCTGCTCATGCGGCGGCTTCCCCGGCATGCCCGAGCGCCGGGCGCATGATGGCCGGTTCGGTGATGGCGTCGCCTTCGAGTTCGGCGGCGATGCGCCCGTCGTAGAGGACCAGGACCCGGTCGCACTGGTGGACAAGTTCGGGGATCTCCGTCGAGTGCAGCAGGATCGAGCCGCCGGCGGCGACGTAGTTTCGCATCATCACATAGAGCTCGTGCTTGGTGCCGACGTCGATGCCGCGGGTGGGATCGAACAAAAGCAGGATGCGGCTCTGCGCCACCAGCCATTTTGCGATGGCGATCTTCTGCTGATTGCCGCCGGAAAATGCGGCGGCCCGCGTCCACAGCGCACGATCATCGACTTCGACAGTGGCGAACGCCGCCTCGACGGAGCGGGTCTCGGCTTGCGCGTCGACAAGGCCTAGCCGTGTGAAGCGCGATATCACGGGCAGCGTGGCGTTCTGGCTTCCCGACAGTTTCAGGAACAGGCCTTCGGATTTGCGGTCTTCCGGCACCAGGCCGATCGCCATGTTGGGGAGCACGGCATCGGCGGGCGATCCCAGCCAGACCTTGCGGCCATCGACGAGGATGTCGCCGCGGGTGATTTCGGCCATGCCGAAGCAGGCCAGGAACAGATCCTGCTGGCCCATGCCCTGCAGTCCGGCGACGCCGAGGATCTCGCCTTTGCGCAAGTCGAATCCGGCACCGTCGAGCTTGCGCCCGACCTTCAGGTCGCGCACGCCCAGAACCGGCGGGCCGAAGGCCTGGGCACCGTCGGGCTTGGGCGGGAAGGTCTGCTCGATGCTGCGGCCGATGATCTTTTCGATGACGTCGGCGTCAGAGACATCGGCAACCGGCGCGGTGACGATGTGGCGGCCGTTTCTCAGGATCGTCAACGTCTCGCAAAAAGCGCGAACCTCGCGCATGCGGTGGGTGATGAAGACGATGGTGGTGCCCGCCGCCTTCAGCCTGGCGATGATGTCGCCCAGCCAATCGACGTCGCGGCCGGCGAGCGTCGAGGTCGGTTCGTCGAGCAGCAGGATGCGCGGCTTGCGGTAGACGGCACGCGCGATCTCGATCTTCTGGCGCACCGAAAGCTCGAGTTCGCTCACCTCGGCGTCGAGATCGACGGAAAAACCGAGATCGTCGATGTGGCGGCGGACAGCCTTGCGGGCAGCGCTGCGCCGGATCAGGCCGGAGACGCCGACGGGAGCATAGGGCAGCAGCATGTTGTCGAGGACGGAGAGATCGCGCACCAGGGTCATCTCCTGGAACGCGGTCTGCATGCCGAGCGCATGTGCCGCGCGCGGTGCGCCGTAAGCGATCTCCTTGCCAAAGACGCGGACATGGCCTTGGCTCGGCCGGACCAGCCCGGACAGCAGCTTCACAAGTGTCGACTTGCCGGCTCCGTTTTCACCGAGCAGGGCATGGACGCTGCCGGGCGCGATCCGAAACGACACGCCGTCCAGCGCGACGGTCGGGCCGAACGCCTTGCTGATGCCGTCGATCTCGATGGCGGGAAGCTCGGAATGTTCTGTCATTGTCCTCGATCGCCGGGCTTGGCATGGACCGACGATGCACGGACAGAAAATGTCCGCGCATCGTCAAAATCGCCTTGGGAGGCTTATTCTTCCGGTTGTCCGACGAGGGCAGCCGCGAGGCCGACCTCGGGTGTCTGGTCCGAGAAGATCGAGGCAAACCAGCCCGGATTGGAGACCAGCGACGGCTTGAAGGCGTTGCAGCCGGCCTTCATCTCCGCCCATGTGCCTTCGTCGCACAGCTTGATCGTCTCATTGGTGACGAGCGGCAGCGGCAGGATGGTGGTCTTCGGCACGTCCTTGCCTTCGATCGCCTCGACGGCAAGCTTCAGCGCCAGCGCACCCGAATAAGGCGGCGAGGCGTAGGAAATGCGTTGTGCGCCGGCCGGCGCGTAAGGGGCGGCCGCACCTTCGACTTCGGTGCCCTCCGGCAGCATCTGGATGCGGCCGCCATTGGAACCTTCGCCGGCGCAAGGCAGGAGTTCGCTTGTCTTCTTGCCGGCCTCGAGCTGCATCGAGTTGGCGGTGAAGCAGCCGACCTGCATCCACAGCCCGTTGATGTCGTCCCAATTGCGGGTGGCCAGGATTTTCGAAAGTTCGGTGCGGGCGACCGCCTGGCTCCACATGCCGACAGCCTCGCCGACGATCTTGATATCAGGATATTTGGCGAAGACTTCCTTGGCGGCTTTTGTCCGCTGATCGTCGACGGATGTTCCCGGGACACCCGTGATGGCGATGATGTTGCCCTTGCCGTTGAGCTTCTTGACCAGCCATTCGGCGGTCACCCTGCCGGCTTCCAGCTGGTCGATGTGGACGTTGTAGGCACAAGGCTCGGTGATCTCGGCGTCGTAGGCAAAGACCTTCACGCCCTTGTCGCAGGCATTCTTGACGACCTGGTTGAGCGCGGTCGGCGAGATCGGATATACGACGATGGCCTCGGCGCCGCTTTGCACCATTGCGTTGATCTGCTGAATCTGGCGTTGCGCGTTGGGGCCAGCGACCTGGACCTGCAGGTCGACCTTGTCGGCCAGGCTCTTGTGGGCGGCCATGGCCTTGACCATGTTGGCCGCCTCCGCTTGCCAATCATTGCCTATGTAGCTCATGCTGAGAAAGATCTTGTGCTTCTCGGCTGCCTGCGCGGCGGACAGGCCGAAGGCGCATGCAGCCATGCCGGCCAGCAGCGCGAGCCGCCGGACTTTCGATCCGATACCCATGTGAACTCCTCCCAAACAGAACGATCGAATGCCTCCCAAGGGCACAAAACGTAACCCTTGCCATTCGATGCCGACGACCGTAACATGATTTGATCAAAGATCAATGATGAAATCGCTTAATATCAAAACGGGCGCCCGTGGGCGCTTGACGCGGCACCTTGAACCTTGCATTCCGGATGCAGGTAGCGTCGCCCTTGGGCGGGAAGGTTGACGGGAGATGACTGGATCGGCGTTCAGAAAGCCGGGGGTCGAGATCGCACCCCTGTCCAGGGAAACCCTGCAGGACAGGGTCTATCGCCATGTCACCGAACTGATCCTCGACGGTAGCATCGTGCCGGGCGAGATGGTCACGGTTCAGAGCCTTGCCGATGCTTTTGGCGTCAGCCCGATGCCGGTCAGGGAAGCGTTGCGGCGCCTGACGGCCGCCAACGCGCTGATGGTGGTTTCAGGTCGGTCGATCGGCATTCCGGCATTAAGCCGCGCACGCCTCGTCGACCTCAGGAATGTCCGGTTCGAGATCGAGGCGATCGCGGCCGCATGGGCTGCGGAGCGTATGGGCGACCAGGCCGTGGCGCAGTTGCGCCAGCATCTGGATGCGCTCGAACAGGCCAATGCCGCCGGCGACGTCAAATCCTACCTGCGCGCCAACTACGCCTTTCATTTCTCGATCTATCGGGCAGCCGGTTCCGAGAACATGCTCAACATCATCGAGAACCTGTGGCTGCAGATCAGCCCCTACTTCAACATGCTGCACGATTCAGGAAACTACTCGACCGCCAACGAACACCATCAGGCGATGTTCGCGGCATTGAGAAACCGGGACGCGGAAGCCGTCAGCGCCGCGGTCCGCGCCGACATCGACGCCGCTTTCGACGTGCTGGTCGATCTTTTGAAGTAGCGCCCGACCCAGTCTCCGACCGCCTATCACATGCCGGCTCATCCCTGGTGATGGCAGAGCGCCAATGCGCATTTAACGGCCAGTGCGGGCTTCTTCGGGCTGATCGTATCCCCTGAGCGCGCCATCCAAGGTTCTGTTCACGGAGCAGTTCGTGGGCGAAACATCATTGTCATCTTCGTGCTGGAGCTTGCTGGGCGGCAGGCGATTACGCCGCAAACGCATGACCCTGCGCGCACGGTCATTATCGATTGCCAAAATCTGGTAGCGTGATTATACCAGTTGATAAGTAGACGACGGGCGATACCGTCGGCTGAGATGGAGTAGTGACCAGATGACAACGATTGCGCTGTTCGGGGCTGGCGGAAAAATGGGCTACCGCCTGTCGACCAATTTTCGCGGGTCGCCCTACACGATACGCCATGTCGAAGTCAGCGATGCCGGCCGCGAACGGCTGAAGACCGGACTGGGTTTCGATACGGTCAGTGCCGACGAGGCGCTCAAGGACGCCGATGTGGTGATCCTGGCCGTCCCAGACACGCATATCGGCAAGGTAGCGGCCAGCATCGAGAGCAAGCTGGTATCAGGCACGATGGTGGTGGTGCTCGACGCGGCAGCACCCTTTGCCGGCCATCTGCCGAAGCGGCCGGACCTCACCTATTTCGTCACCCACCCCTGCCATCCGCCGATCTTCAATGACGAGACGGACATGGCCGCGAAGAAGGATTATTTCGGCGGCGTGAAGGCCAAGCAGCATATGGTCAGCGCCCTGATGCAGGGGCCGGAAGAGGACTACGCCAAGGGCGAGGCGATCGCGAAGATCATATGGGCGCCGGTGATGCGTTCGCACCGCGTCAGCGTCGAACAGATGGCGCTGCTCGAGCCTGGCCTTTCGGAGACGGTGTGCGCCTCGTTGCTGGTGGTCATGAAAGAAGCCGTCGACGAGGTCGTGGCGCGCGGCGTCGACCAGCAGGCGGCACTCGACTTCCTGCTCGGCCATATGAACGTGCTCGGCGCCGTCATTTTCGGCGAGACCAAGGGCGTTTTCTCGGACGCCTGCAACAAGGCGATCGAGTTCGGCAAGCCGGTGCTGATGCGTGACGACTGGAAGCGGGTGTTCGAACCGGAAGAGATCGCCGCCAGCATTCAGCGGATCACCTGAGAGAAGACAGGTGCTTGACGCAGCACCTCGAGGGCCCGGCATGTCATTGCCGACCCTCGGTTTTGGTAGCTCATCAGGTACATGTCACCTGAATTTGTGGTTGACTCATCATACCAGTTGGCTTAGCTGTTCATGGCTCGGATCGACAAGGTTTCGCAGGGAGCAGGATGCCTGGGCGAGTGGAGGAGGGCTGGGGAGCAACGATCCGTCTTGGGTAAGCCGGCAACGGTTTTTTGACCCAAGCGATCCGCGGCCCGCGCTGCCTGACGAATTCGGATGCAGACAAAGCCATTGGCCGATCAAGGCAATTTTTTCAAACGGGAGGACTTCATGAAACTCACACGCAGAATGACGCTTGCGGCTTTCGCCGGCATGCTGGCGCTTGGCACGGCAGTGCCCGCCTATGCGGCGGATCTCATCGCCATTATCACGCCCTCGCACGACAATCCGTTCTTCAAGGCGGAAGCCGTCGGCGCCGAAGCCAAGGCCAAGGAACTCGGCTATGAGGCGCTGGTGCTGGTCCATGACGACGACGCCAACAAGCAGTCCGAGTTGATCGACACCGCAATCGGCCGCGGCGCCAAGGCGATCATCCTCGACAATGCCGGCGCCGACGCCACCGTCGCCGCCGTGCAAAAGGCCAAGGACGCAGGGATTCCGTCCTTCCTGATCGACCGCGAGATCAACGCCACCGGCGTCGCCGTGGCGCAGATCGTCTCCAACAACTACCAGGGTGCCCAGCTCGGCGCGCAGGAGTTCGTCAAACTGATGGGCGAGAAGGGCAATTTCGTCGAACTGGTCGGCAAGGAATCCGACACCAATGCCGGCATTCGTTCCAAGGGTTATCACGACGTCATCGATGACTATCCGGACCTGAAGATGGTTGCCCAGCAGTCGGCCAACTGGAGCCAGACGGAAGCCTATTCCAAGATGGAATCGATCCTGCAGGCCAACCCCGACATCAAGGGCGTGATCTCCGGCAACGACACGATGGCGATGGGCGCCTATGCGGCACTTGCCGCGGCGAACCGCAAGGACGTCATCGTCGTCGGCTTCGACGGATCGAACGACGTGCGCGACTCCATCACCGCCGGCGGTATCAAGGCAACCGTGCTGCAGCCGGCCTTCGCGCAGGCGCAGATGGCGGTCGAGCAGGCCAACGACTTCATCAAGAACAAGAAGTCGCCGGCCAAGGAAAAGCAGTTGATGGACTGCGTTCTGATCAATGGCGACAATGCCGCCAAGCTGGAGACCTTCGCGCTGACGAACTGAGTCAGCGTGATTTCAATAGCGAGGGGCGAACATCGGTTTTCGCCCCTTGCCGCCATTTTCCGTGGGCCGCCCACGATGCTGAACGACAGGCCGCCATGCTGAACACCAAGCCGAACTGGCCGACCCTTACCGTGATGGTCGGCCTCAGCCTGACCGCCTGCAAGATCCTGCCTACGAAATCGGAAGCCGGAGACAACGCTCCCGCCTTCAATCCAGACAAGATGGTCGAAGAGATATGGGCGGCAAAGGTCGTGCCCTATCTCCAGCAGAAAGCCGGACCGTTAGCGCAGGTTCACACCCTGGCGACAACCGATCCATCGGCTGCCGGCGCCAAATACGGCAATCCGAACAAGCAGGCGAATTCGCCTTGGACTTTCGCGGTTCGCCTGGAAGGCAAGATCGTCGCGGCCAACACGCAGTCGCGGGCGGCAACCGTCGACGTCGATGTCGACGGCGACGGCAAGGCCGATGCACGGGTGCAGATCGGACCGGCGGTGCGCGGCACCGCGCTGCGCGACAGCCTGGACTTCATCCAGTTCAACGACTTCACCAACCAGATCGACTTCGCCCAGTTCGGCAAGGCGTTCAACAGCTACACCGACAAGACGGTGCTGTCCAAGCTGCCGCGCGAGGCGCTGGAAGGCCGCAGTGCCAAAGTGCTGGGCGCCTATACGCTGGGGAGCGGCCAGGACCTGCCGCTGGTGACGCCGGCGGAGGCAGAGATCGGGCCGAAGCCATGAGCGCGACAGCAGAGCGCGAAATCATCCTGAAGCTGGAGGACGTCTCCAAGGTCTATTCTGGCACCGTTGCGGTCAAGCGCGCCAATTTCGAGGTGCGCAAGGGCGCGGTCAACGTGCTGGTCGGTGAAAACGGCGCCGGCAAGTCGACGCTGATGAAGATCATCGCCGGTGTGGAACGGCCGACCGCCGGCCGCATCCTGCTGGAAGGCGAAGAGGTTTCCTTCTCGTCATCCGGTGATGCGGTGAACCGTGGCATCGGCATGGTGTTCCAGGAGTTGAACCTGTTCGGCAACATGAGCGTCGCCGAGAATATTTTCGCCACCCGGGAGATCACCAACCGCTTCGGCAAGATCGACCGCAAGGAACAGGAGCGCCGTGCGGCTGAATTTCTGGAACGCCTGCAAGCCGGCATACGGCCCGACATGCTGGTCGAGGATTTGCGCATCGGCCAGCAGCAGTTGGTCGAGATCGCCAAGGCGGTTTCGCTCGATGCGCGAATCCTGATCATGGACGAGCCGACCTCGGCGCTGAGCGCTGCGGAGGTCGAGATCCTGTTCAAGGTGATCGCCGACCTCAAGGCGCGCGGCGTGGCCATCGTCTACATCTCGCACCGGCTGGAAGAGCTGATCCGCATCGGCGACTACATCACCGTGCTGCGCGACGGCCGCATCACCGGCCAGGAGGAGATGAAGAACGTCGACACGCGATGGATCGTTCGCCAGATGATCGGTTCCGACGCCAAGGATTTCGCCAAGGCTGACGGCCATCTTCCGGGCGAGGAGATATTTCGAGCCGAGGACATCTGCCTGCCGCGCGCTATCGGCGGGCTTGCCGTCGACCATGTCTCGCTGTCGCTGCGCGCCGGCGAGATCCTCGGCATCTACGGCCTGATGGGCGCCGGTCGCAGCGAATTGTTCGACTGCATCATGGGCCGCCACGGCCATTCGACAGGCGCGATCTTCATTGGCGGTAAAAAGGTCAAGGAGCGCGACACGACGCGGCGCATCCGGCGTGGCCTGGCATTGATCCCCGAGGATCGCCAGCGCGAAGGGCTGGTGTCGATCCTCTCGGTCGCCAGCAATCTGACGCTAGCCAGCCTGTCGCGATTTGCCCGCCTATTCCATATCCGTGGCGCCGACGAAAGGCAGGCGGTGACGCAGATGGTGCGGGAACTGGCGATCAAGGTCGCCGACCCGGCGCAGGAAGTGTCTTCGCTGTCGGGCGGCAACCAGCAGAAGGTGGTGATCGGCAAGGCGCTGCTCACCGAACCCAAGGTGCTGCTAATGGACGAACCCAGCCGAGGCATCGATGTCGGCGCCAAGGCAGACGTCTTCCGCACCATGCGCAAACTGTCCCGCGACGGATTGGGGATTTTGTTCGCCACCTCCGACCTCGATGAGGTGATGGCGCTGTCCGACCGCATCGCGGTGATGAGCAACGGAAAACTGACCGGCATGTTCGACCGTGCCGAGGCGACGGAGGCGGCACTCGTCGCTGCTTCGGCGCTTGGCCACGGACCGGTCTCACACACGGAGAGCACCGCCCATGACTGACATCCCAGCCAAGGCGGCCGCTCATTCCGCTTCCAGCGGCTCCGTGCTGTTGACGCTGATGAAGCTCAGGACCTTCATCGCGCTTATCGCCGTGCTGATCTTCTTCTCGATCGCGGCGCCGAATTTCCTGTCGACCGCCAATCTGATCCTGATGTCGAAGCACGTGGCGCTGAACGCGTTCCTGGCGATGGGCATGACCTTCGTCATCATCACCGGCGGCATCGACCTTTCGGTCGGCTCGATCGTCGGCCTGTGCGGCATGGTGGCCGGCTATCTCGTGCTCAATGGCATCGACCTGCAGATCGGCTACACCATCTATTTCAACGTCTTCGAGATCGCGCTGATCACGCTTGCCGTCGGCATATTGATCGGCGCCGTCAACGGCTTGCTGATCACCCGGCTGAACGTCGCGCCGTTCATCGCCACGCTTGGCGTGCTCTATGTCGCGCGCGGCCTGGCGCTGCTGTCGTCGGATGGCCGCACCTTTCCCAACCTCGTCGGCAAGCCGGAGCTTGGCACCACCGGTTTCGGTTTCCTCGGTGCAGGCCGGCTGCTTGGCCTGCCGGTGGCGATCTGGATCCTGATCGTCGTTGCACTGGGAGCCGCCTATCTCGCCAAATACACACCGCTCGGCCGCCATATCTTCGCCGTCGGCGGCAATGAACGGGCGTCGCGGATTTCGGGCGTCCGTGTCAACATGGTGAAGATGTTCGTCTATATGTTCTCCGGTTTCTGCGCGGCGATCGTCGGCCTGATCATCTCGTCCGAGCTGATGGCCTCGCATCCGGCAACAGGCGAAAGTTTCGAGCTCAACGCCATTGCGGCGGCGGTGCTCGGCGGTACCTCGATGTCGGGCGGGCGCGGCACGATCGGCGGCACCATCGTCGGCGCCTTCGTCATCGGCATTCTTTCGGACGGGTTGGTGATGATGGGTGTGAGTTCGTTCTGGCAAATGGTGATCAAGGGTCTCGTCATCATCGTCGCCGTTGTCGTCGACCAGGCACAACGCCGGCTTCAACAGCGCGTCACCTTGATGCAGATGGCGAAGGCGGGTTGAGCATGGCGGAGTTGCGTGGAGCGCTGATCGGCTGCGGCTTCTTTGCCGTCAACCAGATGCACGCCTGGCGCGGCATTGCGGGCGCTTCGATCGTTGCTATCTGCGACCGTGACCCGGAACGGCTCAAGATCGTCGGCGACCAGTTCGGCATAGCGAAGCGCTATACCGATGCGGCGGAACTTTTTGCCGGCGAAAGCCTGGACTTCGTCGACATCGCCACCACCGCGCCCAGCCATCGTCCGCTTGTCGAAATGGCGGCCGCTCATCGCGTTCCGGTGATCTGCCAAAAGCCGTTCGCGCCGACGCTCGCCGACGCCAAGGCAATGGTCGGGGCATGCGCGGAAGCCGGCGTGCCGCTGATGGTGCATGAGAATTTTCGCTGGCAGTCGCCGATCCAGGCGGTGCGCGCCGTGCTCGACAGCGGCGAGATCGGCACGTCTTTCTTCGGGCGCATCTCCTTCCGCTCCGGCTATGACGTGTTTTCCGGCCAGCCCTATCTAGCGACGGGAAAGCGCTTCATCATCGAGGACCTCGGCATCCATATCCTCGATATCGCCCGCTTCCTGCTCGGCGACGTCTCGACCATCACGTCGCGAACCGCCCGCGTCAATCCTAGTATCGCGGGCGAGGATGTGGCGACGATGCTTCTGGACCACAAGAGCGGCGCGACCTCCGTGGTCGACTGCAGCTATGCGACGAAGCTTGCCACCGAGCCGTTTCCCGAGACGCTGATCGAGATCGACGGCAGCGACGGAACGATCCGGCTGGCGCAGGGATACCGGCTCACCGTCACCGGCAAGAACGGCACGGTCGTCACCGACGTCTCGCCGCCGCTGCTGCCATGGGCGTCGCGGCCCTGGCATAACATTCAGGAAAGCATCGTCGCCATCCAGCAGCATTGGGTAGACTGCCTGGCGAAGGGAATCGAACCGGCGACCTCGGGCGCCGACAATCTCAAGACGTTCGCACTGGTCGAGGCGGCTTACACCGGTGCCGCGAGCCGGCAACCGGTGCAACTCGACGCCTTGCTTAAATGACCGCCGACGCATTCCTGCTCTACGGAACGCATGCCGTCGAGGCCGAACCAATCAGGCTACGCGCAGGCGCGCTCAGCGCCGACTTCGTCAACGGCAATCTGCGCACCATCCGGCATGGCGGCACCGAGGTGCTGCGCGCCATTGCCTATATCGTGCGCGACCGCGACTGGGGCACTTATGAGCCGGTGCTGACGGGCCTCGTCATCGATCAGGACGCGGAGAGCTTCGCGATCAGCTATTCGGCAAGCTGCATCGGACCCGATGGAAGCCGGCTCGGCTTCCACGCAACCATCAAAGGCTTCGCCGATGGCCGTCTGGTCTTCGACGTCGGCGCCCTCCCCGAAAGCGATTTCGAGACCAACCGCTGCGGCTTCTGCATCCTGCATCCGATCGCAGGGCTGGCCGGCAGTCCAGTCACTGTCGAGCATACGGACGGCATCGTGGTGGCGACGAAACTGCCCGAACTGATCGACCCGTGGCAGCCTTTCAAGGATATCCGCGCCATCACCCATCAGGTTCGGCCTGGTGTCACCGCCGAATGCCTAATGGAAGGCGATACATTCGAGATGGAAGACCAGCGCAACTGGTCAGACGCCTCCTACAAGACCTATGTGCGGCCGCTCGCGTTGCCATGGCCCTATGTGCTGCCTGCCGGCCAGCCCTTGCGCCAAACGATCAGCCTGCGCATCACAGGGAAAGGCAACGCGCCGGCTGCCGCCATGGTCAGCGAACCGGTCCGCGTCGAACTCGGCGAAGCCGGGCCAAGGCTGCCCGATATCGGCGTGGTCATCTATCCCGAGGATGTCGAGAGCGCACTTGCGAAGCTCTCGATGCTGTCGGCGCTCGGCCCGCAACAGCTGATCTTCCACTACGACCCGACGCGCGGCCACGGGCTCGACGCATTGCAGTCCTTTGCAAAACTTGCCGCCGCCTATCCGGTGCAGACGACCCTCGAATGCGTTGTTGCCTGCGCTGGCGATCTTGACGCCGAGCTGTCAGGCGTCGCCGACCTGGTGCGCCGGGCCGGACTGAAACTCTCGGCCATTGCCGTGTCGCCTTCGGTCGACCGGCAGTCGACGCCTCCGGGCAGCGCGTGGCCGGACTGCCCGACGCTCGAAGACGTCTTTGCGGCTGCGCGGCGCGCCTTTCCCGATATCCGCCTCGGTGGCGGTATGTTCAGCTATTTCACCGAACTCAACCGCAAGCGCGTGCCAGCGGACCAGCTCGATTTCGTCACCCATTGCACCTGCCCGATCGTGCATGCCGCCGACGACCTGAGCATCATGCAATCGCTGGAGGCGCTGCCTTTCATCACCCAATCGGCACGGGCGATCTTCGGGGCAAAATCCTACCGGATCGGTCCGTCGACGATTGCCATGCGGCAAAACCCCTATGGCGGCGCGACCAAGCCCAATCCCGGGGGACAGCGCATCGCCATGGCCGACCGAGACCCGCGCCATGCCGGCCTGTTCGCAGCAGCATGGACGATCGGCTATGCAGCACGCGTCGCGCCCGCCGGACTGGAACAGCTCACGCTCTCCAGCTTCACCGGACCGTTCGGCGTGTTGGCGTCATCCGGAGAACCCATTGCGGCAGGATCGCCCCGGCCACTCTTCGGGGCTATCAAGGGGCTTTGCGAACTGGCCGGCCTTACGCAGGTGGCGGCAAGGACGAGCGATGAAACCAAGGTGCTGGCGTTGGCCGGACGCTCGGCCTCGGACGAGACGGTCGTGTGGCTGGCAAACCTGACGGCGGACGACGTGCCGGTCGACATTTCAGCTTTTGGCCGCGGCCATCTCGTGATGACGCCTTACGCGATCACCCGGCTCGGCTGAAGCTACTTTTCGGAGTTCATCACATAGAGCGCGCGCGAGCGTTCGAGATGCTTGATCATCGCCTTCTCGGCGCCATCCGCATCCTTTTTCTCGATGCGGCCGATGATCTCTTCGTGCTCGGTCAGCGTGAACTTTTCCTTGCCGGTCCAGATCAGCATTTCGGTGTGGTATTCCTTCAGCCAGCCGAGCATCGCCTCACTAACGGCGACATAGATCGGATTGCCTGAGATCGCGGCGATCTGGGTATGGAATTTCATGTCGGCGGAGATGAAGGCTTCGGAATCGCCACGGAAGCCGCGCTGTTCGGCAACGGTGGCCCTGAGGCGCTGCACATCCTCGGCGGTGGCCTTTTCGGCGGCTTCCCTGACCATGCCGCGCTCGAAGAAGATGCGCGCGGTCTTCAGGTGCTCAAGCGTGTCCTTCGATGACGACAGGATGATCTTGGCGGCGCCATCGACCTGCTTGATGATCGACTTTGCCGTGAGCTGCAGCACCTTGGCGCGCTCGCCATGCGAGATCGCGACCAGGCCCATATTGCTCAGCGCCTGCATCGCCTCGCGAATCGCCGGCCTGCCGACCTCGAAGCGCTCCATCAGTTCGCGCTCCGACGGCATGTCGTCACCCGGCATCAATTCGCCGCTGGTGATCAGGCGCTTCAGCCGCAAGAAGACCTCGTCGGAAAGCTTGCGCCGGACAATCGGTTCCGAACGGTTCATCGTCGCGAATCACTCCCTTGAGCCGGCCCTATCTAACACTGCCGCCACATTTCCCGGAAATTGCCGCCTGTCGATCTGCCTAAAACTTCTAGCCGGATATGCCTTGCAATACTTATGTACTCATTATACCAGATTTAGAACACCGGTGAACCTTTTTCGAACGCCTCGGCTTAAGACAGCAGACCATGATCACCCTCACCTATCGCATCGAAACGCCTGGAAGCATCGAAGCGCTGGCCGCCAAGATCGCCAGCGACCAGTCGACCGGCACCTTCGTCGCGCTGCCCGGCGAGACCGAAGAGCTGAAGGCCCGGGTGGCGGCGCGCGTGCTGGCGATCCGGCCTCTGCCCGATGCCGAGCGGCCGTCACTTCCCGATGACGGCAGCGGGCCGTTCAAACGCGCCGATGTCGACATCGCCTTTCCGTTCGATGCCATCGGCACCGACCTTTCGGCGCTGATGACCATCGCCATCGGCGGCACCTATTCGATCAAGGGCCTCACCGGGATCCGCGTCGTCGACATGAAGCTGCCGGAGGATTTTCGCGGCGCGCATCCCGGCCCACAGTTCGGTGTCGCCGGCAGCCGCCGACTGACCGGTGTGACGGACCGCCCGATCATCGGCACCATCGTCAAGCCGGCGCTCGGGCTGCGGCCGCACGAGACGGCGGCAATGGTGGCGGAACTGATCGCCGCCGGCGTCGATTTCATCAAGGATGACGAGAAGCTGATGAGCCCGGCCTATTCGCCGCTGTCGGAGCGGGTGAAGGCAATCATGCCGCTGATCCTCGACCATAAGCAGAAGACCGGCAAGAAAGTGATGTATGCCTTCGGCATTTCGCATGCCGACCCGGATGAGATGATGCGCAACCACGATCTGGTGGCGAAGGCCGGCGGCAATTGCGCTGTTGTCAACATCAATTCGATCGGGCTCAGTGGCATGGCGTTCCTGAGGAAGCGCTCCAGTCTGGTGCTGCATGCTCACCGCAACGGCTGGGACATCCTCACCCGGCACCCCGGGCTAGGTATGGGCTTCAAGGTCTGGCAGCAATTCTGGCGACTGCTCGGCGTCGACCAATTCCAGATCAACGGCATCGCCTCGAAATATTGGGAGCCGGATGACTCCTTCGTCGAGTCGTTCAAGGCGGTGACGACGCCGATCTTCTCACCTGACGACTGCGCCTTGCCGGTCGCCGGCTCCGGCCAGTGGGGCGGGCAGGCGCCCGAGACATATGCGCGGACCGGCCGGACCGTCGATCTTCTCTATCTCTGCGGCGGTGGCATCGTCAGCCATCCGGACGGGCCGGGCGCCGGCGTGCGCGCCGTGCAGCAAGCCTGGCAGGCGGCGGTCGACGGCATTCCGCTTGCCGACTTCGCCCTGAACCACCCTGAACTGGCGCGGTCGATCGAAAAATTCGGCGAAGGCAAGGCAGCCTGAAGCCATGCAGGACCTGCTTCTCAGCTACTATGGCGACGACCTGACCGGCTCGACCGATGTCATGGAGGCGCTCGAGCTTGGTGGCGTGCCGACCGTGCTGTTCATGCGCCAGCCGGACGAGGCCTTGCTTGCGCGATTTGCGCAGTGCCGGGCGATCGGCCTGGCCGGCACCAGCCGCAGCGAGACGCCGCAGTGGATGGACACGCATCTGCGCGAAGCCTTCGGCTGGCTGAAGACGTTGAAAGCCGCAATCTGTCACTACAAGGTCTGCTCGACTTTCGATTCCAGCCCGACGATCGGCAGCATCGGCCGGGCCATCGAGATCGGCCGCTCGGTGTTCGCGCAGGACAGTGTGCCGCTGCTGGTCGGTGCGCCGCAGCTCAAGCGCTACACCGCCTTCGGCCATCTGTTCGCAGCCTATCGCGACCAATATTTCCGCATCGACCGCCACCCGGTGATGAGCCGCCATCCGACGACGCCGATGGATGAGTCCGATCTGCTGATCCATTTGTCGCGGCAGACGGCGCTGAGCTCCGGGCTGATCGACCTTGCGACGCTGCAGTCCGCGTCGCGGTCGGCGGCGTTCGATCGGCTGACCGGAAACGGCACCCCCATCGTGCTTGTCGATGTCGACAATCTGGAAACGCAAGCTCTGGCCGGCAAGGAGATCTGGCGCGTTCGCAAGCCAGGCGGTTCTTTTGTCGCCGGCTCGTCCGGGGTCGAGTATGCATTGCTGGCCGAATGGGCGTCGAATGACATTGTCGGCGCTGGACAAGGTTTCACGCCGCCGGGCGCAGCCGAGCGGATAGCCGTCGTGTCGGGCAGTTGTTCGCCGACCACCGAGCGGCAGATCCGGCATGCCCTGACCGACGGTTTCGACGGCATCGAGGTCGATCCCGTCGAGCTGGTTTCGGAGGCTTCGCAGCAGGCGATCGCGCGCGCAACGGCAAGCGGCCGTGCCAGTCTGCAAGCCGGGCGCAGCGTCATCCTCTACACCGCGCTTGGCCCCGATGCCGACAGGGGCGCCGAAATCGACCGGCAGGAAGGCGCCCGCCACAGGCTTGGCCGCGGCCTTGGAGAAATCCTTCGCAGCCTGACGATCGAACAGAATTTGCGGCGCGTGGTCATTGCCGGCGGCGACACGTCGAGCCATGCACTCGGCGAAATGGGTGTCGATGCCCTGACAATCCGCATGCCGCTGCCCGCTTCGCCTGGCTCGCCGCTCTGCGTTGCCCACTCGCGCGTCAAGGCGGTCGACGGCTTGGAGGTCGCGCTCAAGGGCGGCCAGGTCGGAACCGATCGCTATTTCTCAGCCATCCGCGACGGCCTCGGCACTTGAACCAGCCGACACCGGGATTTCAGGAGCCGCTGTGCGAGAGCACTTCAACACGAAATGCGCCTTGCCGGGTGGAAATCCCGGTAACACCCGGTATTATCTGCGAAAATGCCGAAATCGGGAGGACGTCGGGTGCAGACCAAGAAGATCATCAACGATGGCAACCGCGCCGTCGACGAGATGCTGGAAGGCATCCTGGCAGCGCATCCCCGCCATCTCAAAAGCGTGGACGGCAGTCCACGCTCCATCATCGCCCGCGACGGACCGCGCCAGGGCAAGGTGGGCCTCGTGATTGGCGGCGGTTCGGGCCACGAGCCGAGCTTTCTCGGCTTTGTCGGCAAGGGATTGGCTGACGCTGCGGCCATCGGCAATGTCTTTGCCTCGCCGCCGCCGGACCCGATCCTCGAATGCGCCAAGGCAGTCAGCGGCGGCGCCGGCGTGCTCTTCATGTACGGCAATTATGCCGGCGACGTGATGAATTTCGACATGGCGGCCGAGATGGCCGCCATGGACGACATCGAGGTGCGCACGGTGCTGAGCACCGACGACGTCGCCTCGGCACCGCGCGACCAGCGGCACAAGAGGCGCGGCGTCGCCGGCAATTTCTTCATCTTCAAGGCGGCCGGCGCCGCCTGCGACCAGATGTTGTCCTTCGACGAATGCGAGCGCGTCGCCGGCAAGGCCAACGACCATACCTTCACCATGGGCGTGGCGCTGTCGCCCTGTTCGCTGCCGCAGACCCGCCGGCCGAATTTCGAGATCGGCCCGGACGAGATGGAGATCGGCATGGGCATCCACGGCGAGCCCGGCATCGCGCGCGAAAAGTTGAAAACAGCCGACGAGATCACCGACGAGATGCTGGACAGGATTCTCGACGAGATGGCGCCGGCGCGCGGCGACAAGGTCGCGGTGCTCGTCAATTCGCTGGGCTCGACGCCGCTGATGGAACTCTACATCATGAACCGGCGCGTGAAGCAGAGGCTCGATGAGATCGGTGTGTCCATACACGCAAGCTGGGTCGGCAATTACTGCACCTCGCTCGAAATGGCCGGGGCCTCGATCACTCTGCATCGGCTGGACGGCGAGTTGCAGACGATGCTGGACCACCCCTGCGACTGCGCCATGTTTCGCGCCGGCTAAACCCACTTCTGTGGCAAGGACTAAGACATGACGACAATCGACACCGCCCGCCTTGTCGCGATGTTCGCGGCGATCGCAACCGCCATGTCGGCCGACAGGGACCGACTATGCGCGCTTGACGGAGTTATCGGCGACGCCGACCACGGCATTGCGATGGAGCTTGGATTTTCCGCGGCACGCGATGCAGTCGCCGCACTGGACACCGGGGCCACCGATCCGGCCACCTTGCTGAACATGGCGGCAAAGTCGTTCCTGAACGCGGTTGGCGCCTCCTCCGGTCCGCTCTATGCGACCGCGTTCATGCGCGGCGCGGCAGCCGTCAAGGGCAAGACGACGCTCGACGACGCGGACGTGGTCGCTCTGTTCCAGGCGATGGCCAAGGGCATTCAGGATCGCGGCAAAGCAGAGCCTGGCGAAAAGACGATGATCGATGCATGGGCGCCGGCTGCGCAGGCGGCGGGCGAAGCGCTGACCTCCGGCAAGGATCTGGCGCGCAGTCTCGAAGCTGCTGCACAAGCGGCAAACGCCGGCGCGGAGGCGACCAAGTCGATGGTCGCCACGAAGGGCCGGGCATCGCGCCTCGGCGAACGCTCGCTTGGCCACATGGACCCGGGCGCCGCCTCCGCCGTGACCGTGATCGAGGCGATGCGGGTCGCCTTGACCAGTTAACTCAGCAGCAGGCCCTCGCGTCAGCGCTTGGCGTCGAGCTTGTCGATGGCCTGCACGTTTGTGGCGGAGGGGCCATTCGGATCGAACTCCGAGGCCAACCATGCGTCGGCGATCGATTTCGCCAGTTCGGGACCGATGACGCGGGCGCCCATGGTGATGATCTGGGCGTTATTGGACTTGGCGGCGCGCTCAGCGGAATAGGTGTCGTGGGTCAATGCGGCGCGAATGCCCGGGACCTTGTTGGCGGAGATGCTGACGCCGATGCCGGTGCCGCAAAACAGGATGGCCCGGTCGTAATTGCCGTCGAGAATTTCGTGGCCGACCGAGGCGGCGATATCGGCGTAGAATCCGGCCTGGCTTAGGTCGACGACCTGCAGTTCCGGCTTGGTGGCGAGATGCTTGGCGATGACGTCGAGCAACGGCTTGCCGGCGCTGTCGGCTCCGAGTGCGATCTTCATGATGATGAGCTCCTTTGCTTGGTCTTTTAGCGGTCAGCGCGCGATGGCGGCCGACGCCTTTTTCAGAATGTCGATATAGCCTTCCGCTTGCCACGCCGAGCGGCCGATGAACAGGCCATCGATATGCGGCTGGCCGATGAGTTCGGCCGCGTTGCCGGGATTGACGCTGCCGCCGTAAAGCACAGGCGGGGCAGCCGGCAGCCGGTCGGCGGCAACCTTCTTGATCAGCTGTTGCTGTTTGTCGGCATAGTCGGCGCTTGCGGGAATGCCCTTCTCGCCGATTGCCCAGACGGGCTCGTAGGCAAAGAGGATTTCCGCCTTCACCTGATCGCCGCTCAGCTCTTGCAGCGCGCCGAGAACCTGTGCCGTCAACACCGCCTCGGCGCGGCCTGCTTCGCGCTCAGCCAGCGTCTCGCCGACGCAGATCAGCGGCACGAAACCGTGCCTGACAGCGGCCGCCGTCTTCAGTCCCACAGTCGCATCGGTCTCGCCGAAATGCTCGCGGCGCTCGCTATGGCCGAGTTCGATTACGTCCAGCCCGCAATCTTTCAACATCACCGGCGAGATCTCCCCCGTCCAGGCGCCGGCATCGGCCCAATGCATGTTCTGGGCACCGATCTTGACGCGGGTGTTGGCCAGCGCCGCCTTGACCTGGCGCGCTGCGGTGAACGGCGGAATGACGAAGGGCTGTATTGCCGGATCGAAATCGGGCACAAAGGCCGCCAGCGCATCGGCGAACTGCAACGCCTCCGACAGCGTCTTGTTCATCTTCCAGCTCGTGCCGACCCAATATGGGGCCATTCTTTTTCTCCTTCGGTACTTTCGCGGCCGACATCGTAGCCGGCTTTCGGGCGACGTGTTCGCTCAACCTTGAGGCTTGAGATCGTCGCGGCCACTGTCGATATAAGGCGCCCAGAAATCCACCGACTCGCGGATCATCTCGATAACCTGATGGTCGACTGGTTCTCTCTCCCTGAAGGAAAGTTCAAGGCAAATTTCATTGTCGGTTCCGCCACCCTGCCTAACCGCGTCCAGCAGCTTTTGCGGAAGTATGCGGCCATCCTTGTTGTAGGCGGCCGTGAACGGCCAGTGCCCGCCCTTATTCATCGACGACTGCTTGATGTGGATGATCGGCGATTGCAAGGGAAACGCTTTCGCCCAGGCGTAGGGATCGGTGTCGGCAGGGTTGGGCGAAGTGACGTCGCCATGGTCGATGTCGACCATCATCTTCATCGGTATGGGCAGCTTCGCCGCATCGATGGCGCCTTGCAGCGTGGCGCAGCTTTCGATCGTGTGGCCGAACTCGCGGCCGACCGACATCGGCTCCCAGAACAGGTATGTCAGACCCGCCGCCTTGGCGTGTTCGGCCACCTCGCGCCAGCATTCGAGCGCGATGTCGAGCAGCGCCGCCCGCCGTTGCGGATCGTCAAAGTCCTTATGGGTGAAGATGGCGAACTGCGTGCCCATGCCCGACGCACCGAGTTCCGCGGAAATATCGGCGAAGGTCTTGAACCAGCCGACATAGTAGCGCCGGACATCCGCGTCCGGATGGCCGAAGTGATTGAGCCGGCCATAAGGTCCGGTCATGCCGGAGGTGATCCGCACGCCGGTCCGCGAAAGCGCCCTGTCGAACAGGCGCAGGAATTTGGCAATCGTTGCCGCCGGCCAGCCCGGATTGACGAATTCATGCGTCAGCTGCACGTCGCGGATACCGATGCCATAGGCAATCGCGTCGATCAAATCGTCCGGGTCGGCGAAGCGATTGACCAGCGGATTGGTGTTGAGGGAAAGCGTGAAGGCCATCAGTCTGCCGTCGCCATGATGTTATCGAACCAGTCTTCGAATGCTTTCCGCTCGGCCGCATTGAGATGCAGGCCATGTTTGGTGCGGCGTTCCAGAATATCGGCTGATGTGCCGGCCCATTCGGTCTCGGCCAGGAACCTTGCCTCCCGCTCATACAGGTCGGGACCGAAGCGGCGGCCGAGATCCGCCTCGCGCTGTGCGCCGGCGAGCAATTGCCTGGCACGGGTGCCGTAGCTTCGAGCGTAGTGCTTTACCAGCGACGGGCTGAGCCATGAAAACTCGGAATGCAGATCGCTCAGGAACTGCTCGAAGTCCGCATTGGGCAGGTCGCCTCCCGGCAAGGGAATTTTGGCTGTCCAGGCTTTCTTCATCGTCGGAAAAAACGGCTGGATCTTTTCCAGCGCGTGTTCCGACAGCTTGCGGAATGTGGTGATCTTGCCGCCGAATACCGAAAGCAGCGGCGCGTTGCCGTTGGAGGCGTCGAGTTCGAAAATATAGTCGCGCGTCACCGCGCTTGGATTGTCGGCATTGTCGTCATAGAGCGGACGCACGCCCGAGAAACTGTAGACCACGTCTTGCGCCGTCAGCTGCTGCTTGAAATAGCGATTGACGACCTTGATCAGATAATCGACTTCGCTGGCCTCGGCGGCCACTTCCTCGGGCCTGCCTTCGTAGGGAATGTCGGTCGTGCCGATCAGCGCCAGATCGTTCTCATACGGATTGACGAAGATCACCCGCTTGTCGTTGTTCTGAATGAGATAGGCTTGCCGCCCCTCCCAGAATTTGGGCACGACGATATGGCTGCCTTTCACCAGACGAACATTGCGGGTGGAATTCTGGCCGGCGACGCGGCTGATAATGTCGTTGACCCAGGGGCCTGCCGCGTTGATCAGCGCCCGCGCGCGGACCTTCGTCACCGCACCCGTGCGACCATCCTGCATGTCGATCGACCACAGTCCGTTTTCGCGGCGGGCCGCGACACAGGCGGTGCGCGTGAGCACTCTGGCACCGCGCTGCCTGGCATCCAGGGCGTTGAGCAGCACCAGGCGCGCATCGTCGACCCAGCAGTCGGAATATTCGAAACCGCGCTTGAATTCGTCCTTGATTGGCGCGCCTTCCGGCGCGGTCTTGAGGTTCAGTGTTCTTGTCCCCGGCAGGCGTTTACGGCCGCCAAGGTGGTCGTAGAGAAACAGCCCGAGCCGGACCAGCCATGCCGGCCTGTCTTGCGGGCTGTGCGGAAGAACGAAGCGCATCGGCCAGATGATGTGCGGCGCTGCCTCGAGCAGCACCTCGCGTTCGATCAGTGCTTCGCGAACCAGCCGGAATTCATAATATTCGAGGTAGCGCAGGCCGCCATGCACCAGCTTGCCGGAGCGCGAGCTCGTGCCTTGCGCGAGATCGTCCTTTTCGCACAGGATGACGGACAGCCCGCGACCTGCCGCATCACGCGCTATGCCGGCTCCATTGACGCCGCCGCCGATCACGAAGAGATCGACGACATCTGTTGTATTGCTCAAGATCTTGCTCCTGTGCGGTGCGCCATGCCCTTCCACACCGGCCGAAGCGCCTGACGCGCTGCAACGAAGGAAGGGAAGAGGGCATCGTAGGTATGCGAAAGCGCCTCGTCATAGGCATCGCAGTCGCCGAGAAGCGGCGTCACCCATTCGGCGGCGCAGTCTTCCATCGAGCCATAGACGCCGAGGCCGACGGCCGCCATCATCGCGGCGCCTGCCGCGCCGGCTTCCTGGCGACTGCTGGTGCGCACCTGCGCCCGGGTCGCCGCCGCGATGATGCGGCGTAGGGAGGGGCTGCGCGCGGCGCCGCCCGACAGGCGGATCTCGCTCGGCACGGCGCCCATCGCCTGGTAGCAATCGCGTGCGGCGAAGGCCAGTCCCTCGAGGACGCCGCGTGCCAGATCGCCAAAGCCGTGCTTGACCGAAAGGCCGATGAAGCCAGCGCGTGCGTCAGGGTCGACGAACGGCCCTCTTTCACCGGCCAGTGATATGTAGGGCTGGTAGATCAGCGATCCCGGCTCCGATGCTTCCACCCAAGTGTCGAGGGCCTTCAGCAACTCGTCATGAGAAGACTTGCCGCCAGCCGTCGCGAGCACGTCGCGCGCAAGGCCAAGCACCCAGTCTATGTTGAGCGTCGCCGCCATGTTGGATTGCAATTGTGCAAAGGCGCCTGGAATAGGCATGGCGATCGTGTAGCCGGAGCCATCGTCGTTCAGCACGACATCGTCGGGAGTGGCGGCAAAGCGTGTGTGTATGCCGGTCGAGCCGATGACCGTGCAGCCGACATTGCCCGAGGGATCATAGAGGCCGGCTCCGAGCGCCGTCATGACCATATCGACGTAACCCAGCACCACCGGCGTGCCTTCGAGCAGGCCAGTCTCTGCCGCCGCCGATCGCGACAGCGGATGATGGTCGGTGGTGCCTTCGAGCATGGGAGGCAACAGGCTGCGATGCGTCGTCAGATCCAGGATGTCGAGGGCTTCGTCGGAATAGCTGCGCGACCGAAAATCGCCGAAGGTGAAGGTTCCCTCGGAGGGATCCGTGGCGCGTTCGCCCGTCATCTTGAAGTAGAGCCAATCCTTGCAATGCAGTGCGGTCGCCGCCCGCTCCAGCATGTCGGGATGGTTCTTTCTCATGAAGGCAAGCTGGGCGCCTTGCTGGCAGGAATTCAGCCCCGTGCCGGTCAGCTCGAACCGCCTGCGATCCCGGGGATCGGCGCGCATCTCGTCCACCAGATGTCCAGCTCGGGCATCAAGCCACAGCCAGGCGCGCGAGACAGGCAAGCCGTCGCCATCGATCAGCCAGGTTCCGTCGCCCTGCCCGGTGATGGCCACCGCTGCGGTTCGTTGCACGAGGTCGGGAACCCTGGCCGCGAGATCGCGAACGGTCCGCGCCATGTCGCGCCAGGTCTGGTCGAGGTCCTGCTCGGCGCCGCCGCCTTCCAGCGTGACGAAGCTGTTGGGCACCGACGTCATGGCGAGCTGCCGCCCGGACAGGTCGAAAGCGATCGATTTGATCACCGACGTTCCCGCGTCGATGCCGATCAGCAGGTCTTTCATGCCGCAATTTCCGATTGGTTGCGAAGGCAGTTCACGAGGGCAGTCATTTCGTGGAAGAGGCAGGGAGTGTCCGCAAGGACACCCCCTGTGCAGGTTTCATTCTGACAGCACGAAGGGTGCGGTGTACTTGTCGACATTGTCCTTGGTGATGAGAAGGCAATCGAACAGCTGCTTCTCGGTCGCCGCACCGGTGGCGCCCGTCTTGATAAACGAGTCCGCCTGCTGCACGGCCTTGGCCGAGAAGATGGCGACCGGCTGAAGCACGGTGTACTGCAGTTCGCCGGACTTGATCGCCGCAACCGCATCCGGGGAGCCGTCGAAGCCACCGACCTTGATGCCGGCGAGCTTGCCGGCTTCCTTCAGCGCCGCAACCGCGCCAAGCGCCATCTCGTCATTGCCGCTGATCACGGCGATGATGTCGGGATTGGCCTGCAGCATGCTCTGCATCTTGTCGTGGCCCTGGGTACGATCCCAGTTGGCGACCTGCGAAGCAGCCTTCTCGAGATCCGGGTACTGGCTCAGCACAGTCGCGTACCCGTTCGAGCGCGTAGCGGCGTTGTTGTCAGACGGGGCGCCGAGCAGTTCGACATATTTGCCCTTTTCGCCGACGGCCTGCACCCACTGCTGGGCACCGAGAGCAGCACCCTGCGCGTTGTTGGAAACGAGCTGACCCTTGGCGAGGCCTTCTTGGTTGATCTCGGCATTGACGAGGAACACCGGGATGTTGGCTGCAATCGCCTTCTTCACCGCACCGACAGAGCCGTCAGCGTTGGCCGGATCGAGGATGATCGCCACCGACTTGTTGGTGATGGCGGTGTCGATCAAGTTGCTTTCCGTGTTGGTGTCGCCCTTGTGGGCGCCGACATTGGCCGTATAGCCGAGCTTCTCGGCTTCGGCCTTGGCGACGTTGCCCTCGGTCAGCCAGTAGGGGTTGGCCGGATCATTGACGATGATCGAGATCAGGCCCGCGGCCGACGCGGCCGCCGTAAACCCGACGACCATCGCGGCGGCGAGCAAGCTCTTAAGCATGGTTTTCATGTACATTCCTCCAATGACTACGCGGTGTTGCTGCCAGTTCATCTGGCAGTCTTCCCTTGGGCAGGATTGGCCGCTTCGGCCTTCCCCCGTTTCTGAGAAGTCGGTTGGCCACCTGTCGCGCTTGGGAGCTTGCTGCGGCGGCGATACTGAACGGCATTGAGCAGCACGGCGAGCACGATGACGGCGCCCGTGAACACTGTCTGCCAGTAGGATGAGATGCCGATGATCACCAGACCATCGGACAGGAAGCCGATGACGAAGGCCCCGAGCAGGGTTCCGCGGATGTTGCCGCGCCCGCCGGTCAGCGCCGCGCCGCCGATGACGACGGCCGCGATGGCCGTCAGTTCGTAGGTGGTGCCAGCGGTCGGCCCCGCCGAGGTCAGCTGCGAGGACAGGATCAGGCCTGCAATGGCGGCGCAGATGCCTGACAGCACATAGACGGATATCTGCACCGTCTTGACCGGGACGCCGGAGAGTTCGGCCGCGCGCTCATTGCCGCCCGAGGCGTAGAGCCAGCGCCCGAAAGCGGTGCGGTTCAGGACGATGCTGCCGATGAGCGCGATGACCACGAGAACCACGACACCGGTCGGCACGCCGAACAGGCGGTTGAAGCCAAGCGCATCGAAGCCGGTGTTTCCGAGCTCCGGCTTGCCGCCGAGATTGTTGTAGGTCAGACCGCTGGTCATCAGCAGCGCCAGGCCGCGCGCCATGTACATGACGCCAAGCGTGGCGACGAACGCCGGAACCTTGAAGCGCGCGATCAGCACGCCGTTGATCAGCCCGACAACGGCGCCGAGCATGCAGGCCAGCACAGCGACCACCCAGACCGGCGGATAGAGGACGACGCCGAGCCAATTCAGCGTCACGCCTTGCATCAGGAAGCCGGCAACGACGCCGGCCAAGCCCAGTGTCGACCCCACCGACAGATCGATGCCGCCATTGAGGATGACGAGCAGCATGCCGACGGCGAGAATTCCGAAGATGGCGACATGCGAGGCCATGGTCAGGAAGTTCGCCACCGAGAGGTAGTAGGGCGACAGGATCGAAAAGACGACGATGATGACGATCAGGGCAAAGAAAGCGCGACCCTCTAGCAGCAGCTTGGCGAGGTCGAAGCCTTCGCCGCCCGCGCTTGGACTGGACTGTTTTCTGGCCTGGCTGACGTCGGTCATGGGTCTGGGCTCCGAAATTCTGGTGATCAGGCGACCACGGCTTCGCCGGAGGCGGCCATGATCTGCTCTTTGGTGGCGTTGGCGCCGAATTCAGCTGAAATCCTGCCACGCCGCATGACGACGATGCGGTGGGCAATGCTGAGGCATTCGTTGACCTCAGAGGTCGAGAAGACGACGGCAAGCCCTTGAGCGGCGCGTTCGCTCAACAAGCGGAAGACCTCGGCCTTGGCGCCAACATCGATGCCGCGGCTCGGCTCGTCGAGGAGGATGACCTTGGGGTTGGTCGTCAGCATCTTGCCGATGACGACCTTCTGCTGATTACCGCCAGACAGCGATCCGATCATGGCGTTGCCACCAGCGGTCTTGACGGTCACCTTGCGGATCGAGTCTTCGACCAGCTCTCGCTCTCTCGAACGGGACAGAAACAGCCCCTTGGCGAACGCTTCGATGCTGGCGAGCGAGAGATTGCGGCCGACGGTCATCGTTTGCACCAGCCCGTCGCGCTGGCGGTCCTCGGGGACCAGCACAAGCCCTCTGGAGATGCGCTGCGCAATGCTCAGTCCGGAAACGTCCTCGCCTTCCAGAAGCGCGCGTCCGCCCGCCATCGGCACCCGTCCGGCGACGGCCTCCAGCAATTCCGTGCGCCCGGCGCCCATCAGCCCATAGATGCAGACGATTTCGCCTGCCCGGACGTCCAGCGACAGGTGGTCGACGACGGAATAGCCTGAGCCCGAAGTGTCAACGACACTGACATCCTCGATCGAAAGGGCGACCTCACCGAACTCATGACCGGTCGGCGGCGAACCGAGATCGAAGTTCTCGCCGACCATGTTGCGGACGATCCACTCGAGGTCGATGTTTCTGGCTTCAGCCGTCGCCGTTATCGCCCCGTCGCGCAGGACAACGGCGTAGTCGGTGATCTGCAGCGCCTCTTCGAGGTGATGTGAGATGTAGACGATGGAAACGCCGCGGCTGGTCAAATCGCGGATCACCTTGAACAGCACCTCCACCTCTGTGGCGCTGAGCGCCGAGGTCGGCTCGTCCATGATCAGGATGCGCGAATCGACCGACAGCGCCCGCGCGATCTCGACGATCTGCTGTTGGCCCAGGCGCAGATCCTCGACCAGGGTCATCGGGTCGATGTCCTCTTCGAGATCAGCCATCAGCGCGCGCGCCTGGCGCGATTCCTCGGCGAAGTCGAGGCCGGTCCTGGTGCGCAGTTCGCGGCCCATGAAGATGTTGTCGCGAACGCTGAGATTGGGCGCCAGGCTCAGTTCCTGGTGAATGATCGAGATGCCGCGATCGCGTGCGTCCGAGGATGAGGAAAAACTGACGAGATTGCCGTCGAGCACGATGTCGCCGGATGTCGGCGTGACCACGCCGGAGAGGATCTTCATCAGCGTCGACTTGCCGGCGCCATTTTCTCCGAACAGCGTGGTGACCTTGCCGCGACGGATGTCGAAATTGACGCCCTTGAGTGCATGGACGCCGCCATACGACATGACGATGTTGCGCGCCGAAAGCACGGCGTCGCCATTCGCGGGTCCGGTGTCGGCAGCCGCGCTCATTTGACCTCCAGCCTCACCGGAGTGACCAGCCAGCTCTTCGGGTTGACCAGCTTGAATGCGCCGACCACCGATATGGTCTTGCCGGTCAAGGTGCTCGTATCGACCTTGGCCAGGATTTCCTTCTTCATCTCGTTGTTCAGCGCCGAACCGGCGTCCTGGTATTCGATCTGGTTGGTGAACTGGCCGAATGTGATCTTGCCGGTGGCGTCGCGAAGCTCGGTGCCGTTGATCGCCGGTCCCGTCTGCAGGCGGATCATCAGCGTGTCCGGCACACCTTCGACGGCGACTTTGTAGATGCCCGATTTTCCTTCGCCGACGACGCCGGTGAACTTCACCGAGATGACCGGCCCAACGCCCGCCGGCACGCCGTATTCCTTTTCCGCCGTTGCCCTGTCCTTGGTGATCGCCGTCGCCACCGTTGCCGCGTCGGCGGCACGCGCTTCGACATCGGCCTGCACCTTGGGAAACTCCGACTTGCCGTAGTCGGCGGCGGAAAAGACGGCGCTGCGGACATCGCCGGCAGAGCCGATCCTGACCACGTTGGTGTCGAGCGCCATGGCGCCGAGCAGGACGACAACCGCGGCGCCGGCAAGTACCCGACGCAAGCCGGGCGAAGCCGGCCTGGTTGGTGCGGGGGCGGCCTTCGCGCTCATGACGCAACCGCCGGCAAGGCTGATCCGCGCTTGTCACGCATTTGACGATCCTCCGTTCACATGGCGCTTCGCACCATTGGGTTTGTTCTGTTCGACAAGGGCACGGGCGGTGGACTCGTCAGTGATCAGCCCGCTCAGATAGCGGCTTTCGAGCACCGCCTTGATGGCGCGTATTTTCACCTTGCCGCCGGCGACTGCGACGATCCGACGGCCCTTCAACTGGTCCCGCGGAAGCGCCAGGATTCTGTCCGACAGCGCCGTTTCCACCGGGCGTCCCTTGTCGTCGAAGAAGTGGGCGAGCAGCTCGCCGACGCCGCCATCCCGTTTGACCTCATCGATTTCGGAATGTTCGATCATGGCGGTAGCGACCAGCGAGGCTTCCCGTTCGGCGGTGCCTATGCCGACGAACATCAGGTCGGACCGGCTTGCGAGGTCGAAGACATCGCTGATGCCGCGCTGGCCAAGCAGCACTTCACGGTCCTCGGCGGTGTTGGCGACGAAAGGCACCGGCATCACATAGGCCTGCGCGCCGGTCCGCTCGGCCAGCCGATGCATGACATCGTGCGGGTTGGCCGCGAATTTGCGCGTCACGCCGCCAAGCAGCGAGACGAAACGGATATGGGCAGCGGCGGTGCGCGTCAGATACTCGACGCTTGCGGCAAGGGTACGGCCATGGCCGACGCCGATCAGCATGTCCTCGCCGCGATCGATCTCCCGCTTCAGAAACTGAGCGCCGGCGATGCCAAGCGCCTTCAGCGGCAGCTCGTCCTGATCGAGATCAGGAACGACCTCGCAGTAATCCAGCCCGTAAGCATTGATCAGCTGCTGCTCGAGGTCGATGCATTCGCCGACATCGCCGTCGATGATTACCCTGACAAGGCCATCCTGGGTGGCCCGGGTGATGAGCCGATGCGCCTTGAGGCTGGTCAGGCCGAGCCGCTTGGCCACCTGGGCCTGCGTCAGCCCCCCGGCATAGTGAAGCCAGGCCGCGCGGGTGGCGAGGCTGGACTCATGATCGCGGTTAGCGGCTCCGCCGGATTTCAAGACATCTCCTCCCTGAGATGATATTATTATCTTTGTGTGCAAAAATTTTCACATCCCTGCATCGCTGTCAATCCCTCGCCGGATTTGGCGCATGCACATACGGGGAATTCACAGGTCTCGCCCTTCCCGAAACGCCGGTCTGCCGGCATTTCGGCGGGCAACATCGACCTATTAGGAGGTGAGCATGTCACTTGATCATACGGCTATGTTAATTTAACGTCAATCTGTGTTATTTCGTGTCTGAGCCAGTAGAATTGCACAGCCATCGGCTATCAAATTTTTTGCTAACTAACTGTTTCTCAAGAATAATATCTAATATCGCAAAATCCCAACCCGCCTGTGAGTTGAGCGATTGGGGATGCGGCGCATCCTTAGGCAAACTGACCGGATTGCCTTGGGAAAGAGCATCGGCGACGGAATGATCAGCCCAGCCGCATCAGGTTCCGGTCCTCGAGTTCCAGGGCGGCGGCCTCGACTTCCTCTGCGAGGCGCCCGGCGCTCCAGCCCAGCGCCCGTCCGGCAATCGTCGCAATCTCCTGCAGATCCCGGCCCGTCAGTGACCCTGATATCGCCAGGGTGCTGCGGCGCATGACGATATCGGCCAGATGTTCGACGAACTCGGTGCGGACGATGTAGTCGATTTCCGATTTGCTGTAGCTTTCTGAATCCGGCAGCCGACCCTCATCACCCGACCCATGCGTGGCGATCTGCGTGGCTCTGGTGCCATATCGCGACAGCAGCGCCTCGAGACGCCGTCCTCCAGCGCCCGTTTCCGAGTGAGCCAGAGCCAGCCAACTTGCTCGCGCTGCGGCATCGGCCGGGAAATCCCTGCCGCCGCCGATCGGCATGGCCTGCGTCGTCACCTTGCGGCTGCGCTGCAGGCGGCCGAGCACGGTGTCGGCGACTTCCTCGGCGAAGCCGCGAAAGGTCGTCCACTTGCCGCCGATCAGCGAGATGACTGCGAAAGGTCTGTTCCCATCCGGCTCGGCGACTGGCGCCGAGTGGTCACGGCTGATTAAGCCGGGCACCGATGCATCCGAGGCCGGCAGCGGCCGGATGCCGCTATAGGCATAGACGATCTGGTCGCGTTCGAACGCCATCCCCGGCAGCAGCGTGCGTACGCTGTCGAGCAGGTACTCCACTTCGTCAGGCTCGCAGCGTACCGCGTCGGGATTGTCGGCCTTGATGTCGGTAGAGCCGACCAGCGCCAGGCCGAGATAGTCGTAGACAAGGCAGATGCGGCCGTCATCGGCCTCGAAATAGAGCATGCGCCCGGCAAGGCTTTTGACCAGCTCGTCATGCTTCAGCAGGATGTGCGAGCCCTTGGTACCGCCGATCATCTTCGACGGCGCGCCTAGCAAATCGTTGACATCGTCGATCCATGGACCGGCGGCATTGACCACCAGCTTCGGCCGCACCGAAAAGGCCGCGCCGTTTTTCGGCTGGAAGGTCAGCACGCCATCGGCGGACTTCGCCAGCGCCGTGTAGTTCGCGCTGGCCGAGGCCGTATTTGCCTGCAGCCCATCGAGGATCAGTTCGAGCACCAGCCTTTCGGGATGGCTTATCTTGGCGTCGTAATAGGTGCCGGTGGCGACGATCGAGGGGTTGAGCGCCGGCATCTTGCTGAGCGCCTGGCGCCGCCCGACCATGCGGTGACGCGGCATGACCTGGTTTCGCGAGCCGTAGAAATCATAGATCATCAGGCCGATCTTGATCAGGATGGCGCCGCGGCTGCGCGGCGCGCTGGTCGAGCCGAACAGCGTTCGCAGCGCCGCCAGCATGCCCTTGCTCCAGGAAAAGATCGGGATGACGGTCGGCAGCGGGCTGACATAGTGCGGCGCGTTTTTCAAAAGCAAATTGCGCTCGAGCGTCGATTGCGCCACCAGCCCGAATTCGCCAGTTTCTAGATATTTCAGGCCACCGTGAATGAGCCGCGATGGCGCGGCACTGGTGCCGGAGCCGAAATCCGCCTTGTCGACGATCAGGCAGTTGACGCCCTGCGCGCACAGATCGCGAAACAGTCCCGCCCCGTTGATGCCGGCGCCGAGAATGACGACGTCGACCTCGCCGGTCCTGGCCATGGCGGCCAACCGCCCGGCGGGATTTTCCGTAAATGTTGCTTCGCTTGAGCTCATGGCGCTTTCGTCTTGACGATGCGCAGCTTCACGCCGGCCCGTTCGAGGACTCGCGCCCGCGCATCGCCCAGGCCTTCGGTCGCCAGGACGACGTCGAAGCTGGTCAGATCGTCGAACACATGCAGTGCGATCCTGTCGAACTTGGCATGGTCGATCAGAAGGATGCGCTTCACCGATGCGGCCATCATCGCCTGCTTGACCCGCACGACATTGGGATCCTGGATGAAGGCCGTGGTTCCGGTGATGGCCGAAGCCGAACAGATCAGCACATTGGCGCGCAACTGCGCCACGGCGTTCTCGCAGACGATGCCGATATAGGCGTTGTAGGTGTTGTGGTACTGGCCGCCGAGACAGATGAAGTCGAGTTCGTCGACATTGGTCAGCAGTGATGCCGTCGCCACGGAGTTGGTGATGACGGTCAACGGCTTGATGTCGAGCAACAGCGTCGCGACGGCGTTTGCCGTCGAGGAATCGTCCAGCATCACCACTTGGCCGGCCTCGACATAATCGAGCGCTGCCCGCGCCAAGGCATCCTTCTCGGCCCGGTTGACCGTCACCCGGTAGCGGAAAGCGCTTTCGTAGAGGCCGGACGGCTGAACCGTCACCGCACCGTGCAGCTTGCGCAGCACACCCTGCTGCGCCAGCCGGTCGATGTGCCGGTGGATGGTCATGCGCGATACGCCGAAATGCTCGACCAGATTGTCGATGCGCACCTGGCCGAGCTTGATCACATAGTCGGCGATCTCTTCGCGTCGTTCGTCGGCCTTGATCATGCGGTTCCCCCAGTGTCTTGCCGCGCCAGCTTCTCGATCTCCGGCCAATGCGGTTCGAGCGCACCGGCTATGCGGCCATAGAGGGAAAAGCGCTCGTTGAACACAGCACTTGAGGCCGCCTTCGGCTCGTATTGGCGTGCCGTCATGCCGGCCTGCCTGGCGCCTTGTTGCGGCGTCGCGAAGATGCCCACCGCGGCACCCGCGCAAAGGGCAGCGCCAAAGGCAGCGGCCTCATCGGTCGAGGTGACGGTGACCGGGGCATTCAGCACATCGGCAAACATCTGGACGAAGGCCGGATTGCGTGAACCGCCGCCGGTCAGGCGGATTTCGCTGATGGCAAAGCCGTCGCGCAAGGCTTCGACATGGGTACGATGATTGAAAGCAATGCCCTCCAGAACCGCCTTGAGCATATCGCCGCGATTGTGCCAGCCATGAAGGCCGACAAAGCTGCCGCTGGCGACATCGCCAAAGGGGGAACCGAACAGATAGGGATGAAACAGGATGGTCGACCGCTTTTTAAGCGCCTCGTCGATCTCTGCTGCCAAAACCTCGTGGATCGAGCCACCACCGACCGATGCCCTCTCCTGTTCCGAGCGGCAGAACGTGTCGAGAAACCAATCGTAGTTCGCGGTCGAGGCCGGCGAGATCGCCATGTTGTTCCAGCGGCCGGCGTCGATGGCGTTGCGACAGAGCCAACGCGGATCGATGCGCGGTTGCGAAGAGACCACTTCGTTGATGGAATAGGTCCCCGCGACAATGGCGAGCACGCCCTCCTCATGGCCGCCCATGCCAAGTGCGGAGGCAGTTACGTCATGCAGGCCGCTCGCGACCGGTGTCCCCTTGGCAAGGCCGGTCATGTCGGCGGCCTCGGCGGTAACGTGGCCGGCGATCTCGGCCGAATGCGCCATCGGCGGCAGCGCGTCGAAAAGATCGTCCAGTTCGAAGATGCGCATCGCTTCCAGCGCGTAATCCTGCGTGCGGAAATCCGTGAATGAGGTGCTGGCCTCGGTACGGTCGGTGCCGATCGTGCCGGTCAGGCAAAAGCGCAGCCAGTCCTTGCAGGCCAGTATATGCCCGATGCGGCCATAGCGGTCGGGTTGGTTCTTCCTGATCCAGGCCAGCAGCGCCGACGGAGCCGAAACGTGCGGCGCCTGTCCGGTGCGCGCCAACGCATTTTGGAAGACCCCGTCCGCCGACCATTGTTCGACAATCTCGCCGGCGCGGCTGTCGAGCGACAGGATTCCAGGCCCCAGCGGCCGACGATCCTTGTCGAGCAAATAGAGACCGTCGCCATGCGCGGTTGCCGCCACCGCCCTGATGTCGTCCGCCGGGCGGCCACACAGCGCGATCGCCTCCTTGATTGCGTCGGCGGTGGCTTGCCAGAGGCCGGCCATGTCGCGCTCCACCCATCGCGCATGGGGCATCAATTGCGGAACCCGCCGACGCGCCACCGACAACTGCGTGCCATCGGCATCAAAGATCACCGCCTTGGTGACCGTGAGACCGTTATCGATTCCGAGCAAACTGGGCATGGGCGCCGCCGCTTTCAGCAACTGGTGAAGGGCGCTGCAAGGCAATCCTGCAGGGTGGGATAGAGATGACAGACATGACGACAATCAACGAGCAACGGTGATACAAAAGCGACGCATCCGACGCGGCAAACAGACCATAATAGCATGTTAAGTTAACGTCAACATGTGAGATATTTTTGCGGAAAAGTCTGACGTCATCTGCGACAAAAATTGCCATCCACTCGTACCGCATCCGATGCGGGACGAAGTTCCGGCCAATGCCCAACTGGCCGGATGACCCTCAACCCTGCGCGGCGAGCCAGGGAGCGCGGTACGACTGACGCCGAACGCGCTTCGACTGGCTTTGCAAGTTCCGTGCGCAACGACCGGACAACCCGCGCTTCGGCGCCGTTCAAAGAAAACGCGACGACTCAAGAAGCTCAGCCACCCCGTCCAGTTCCTTGTGCAGGCGATGCCAGCGACGGTCGAGATAAACAAGCGAATGCGCCTCCGGGGGGACCTCGTCCGGCTGCACCTCGCCGTCAAGGAGTTCGGCCGCGACCAGCGTCGCGCCCTCGATCGGCAGGATGCCGAGCCGACGGGCGCGGAACCAGGTCGAAACGCCGGTATAGCGGGGTTCGCCCGTAGGCAGCCGCGCCCAGGCGCCTCCCGGCGGGAAACGTTCCGCGCCGCTCGACGCGCAGAGCTGCGCCAGGTCGATATCAGTGAAGCGCAGCAGGTGGATCACCATGGTCTCGGCCCGTAGCAAGGGCTCGGACGAAGTCGATTTCATGGAGAGCGAGAAAGCGACGACCGGCGGCGCGGCACTTACCGAGATCAGCGAGGATACGGTCATCGCCACCGGCCTGTCGCCGGGGTCGGCCGTGATCACGGCAACACCGGCCGGATGGTGGCGAAAGGCTTCGCGGAAGGCGTTGGTCATCGGATGCGGGAAGCTCATCGACGTCTCTCTTCTGCAGCGTGAATAAGGGCCGGACGGCGTCCGCCGTCCGGCCCTTGCGGACTACTTCTTCTCGATCAGGTCGTAGAACTGCCAGGTGCGATCGCTCCACAGACCGCCGATGTCGCGGCCGGCCGAGGTGACTATCGACGGCGCGATCGTGAAGTGGTTGGCCGCCACCATCATCTCGCGGAAGGTCCGCTGGATCACACCGGCGCGCAGCGACGCGCCGCCGCCCGCGCGGTAGGCGAAGTTGCAGATATCGACGCCAACCTCGTGAATCTCGGATTTGGCCAGATGGACAAGGCTGATCTGCCGCGTCGATACGCTGTTGCCGGCTTCGACCGTCGCCTCGATGTCGCGCCAGACTTCGAAGACGAAGGCGCGGGCAGCGCGATAGCGGGCTTCGGCGCGGCCATAGTCGTGCCAGAACTTCTCGCTCTCGCCGATCAGTCCGGCGCGGCCTGACTTGCTGCGGGCGAACTTGGCAATCTCGTCCAGCATCCGCCGCCCGGTGCCGAGCGCCCAGCCGGTATGACCGATGGCGGCGAGGCCCACGACACCGAGACTGAAGAACTCCTTCTGGCGCAGCGGCGGTGCGGTCAGGATCGGGAAGACGAGATCGTCGGCGATGAAGACATCCTCGGCCGCATAGTCGATGCTGCCGGTGCCGCCGAGGCCCAGAACGTCCCAATTGCCGAGCTGCTTGTGCTGGGAGATCGGGGCATGGGCGCACATGATAATCAAATTGCCCTTGTCGTCCTTGGCGGGCTTGCCGGTGCCGTCGTCGACGAAGGCGGCACTGTGGCTATAGGTGGCGTGGCTGAAGCCGCTGCCATAGCTCCACTTGCCGTTCAGCCGGTAACCACCGTCGACCTTCTTCAGCATGCCGAGCGGCGCGCCCTGCCCCGAGAAACGGTTGTCGGTGCCCGGTGCGAACAGCCGCTCGACCGCGCTATCCGGCAGAAAGGCCGCCGACATCGCACCGATGCAGCAATGCACCATTGAAACCCAGCCGGCCGCCCCGGAGTGCCAGGTGATCGCCGCCAGCAGTTCGAGACCCTGGGTGGGTCGCAGCTGCGCACCGCCGAGGCTCTCCGCGGCGAAGATATGCGACATGCGCAGCGGCTTCAGCAGCTCGAACGTGGCCGCAGTCAGTTCGCCATTCTCCTCATCGGTGGTGGCGTTGGCTTCCAGGGCCGGCCCGATCTCCGCGATCTTGCTGAGCAAGTCGCGATAGTCGGTGGTCGTCCCCCACGAGCCGTGCTTGATGGGTTTGTTCATTGTCTTCTCCTCCTTTTCAAATGCGGTCAGCCGGCGAGGAAATCGCCGATCTTCCTGAGTGTTTCGGGTTTCTCCTGCATGACGAAATGGCCGGCATCCTCGACCAGGATCAGGCGTGCGTCGGGCAGGGCTTCGACGAAGAGCGGCGCCTGGCCAGCTGGCAGCAGACGGTCCCTGGTGCCCCAGACGACCAGCGTCGGATTGGCGATGCGCGCCAGGAAGCGCCGCAGGTTCGGATGGCCCATGCCGAACGGCGCCAGCAACCGGCCGAGCGTCTCTCCTTCGCGGGCGCGATCGGCGCCGAAGGCCTCCGCAAAGGCGGGATCCGAGCCGTCGGGGAAATAGCGCAGCGCCACCGAGACGTCATGCGCCAGATAGGCCGGCAGCTCCTGCGGCGCGACCGCGCCCAGATCGGTGGCCGGATGCGCGGGGTCGTTGAGCCCTGCCGGCGCGATCAGCACCACCTTGTCGAAACGCTCGCGCGCAAGGCCGGCGAGCTCCGTCGCCATCCAGCCGCCCATGGAAAAGCCGATGAGATGAGGCTTCTCCGGCAGGTTCAGAACATCGAGCAGGTTCAGGTAGTGCAGAACCATGTCGGACATCCCGGTCACATGCGGCGCAGCGCCCGAAAAGCCGAAGCCCGGATGGCTCGCGCAAAGCACGCGGAAACGGTCGGCGAGGCCTTCGGCGAAGTCGAAACCTTCAAGCGTCGAGGCGCCGTGCAGGAACAGCACGGGCTTTCCCTCACCAATGGCCTTCACCACCGTTTTGGTGCCAGCGACATCGTATTTGAGCGTTTCGAATTGAACGGCCATTTTATTCCTCCTCAAACAAGGTCCGGCTGGATCAGCACTTTGCATTGCGTTGTGCGGCGGCGAAGGCTCTCGAATATCTGCGGAACCGGCGAGAGGTCGATCCGATCGGTGATCAGCGCCTGCGGTGCGAAAGGTCCGCCGCGCAGCGCATCGAGGGCGACGCCGAATTCGTTGCGCTGATGGAAGAAGACCGAGAAGAGCAGGTTCACTTCCTTGGTCAGCGCGACGAACGGATCCCATTCGTCGCCGCCGATACACAGGCCGACGCCGACCACTGTGCCCTGCAACCGGACCGCCTTGACCGCTGCGTCGATGAGGCCGCGCTTGCCGACGCATTCGAAGACGATATCGGTTGCACCGCCGCAGAGATCGGCAAGGTTCTCCGCCAGCCTGTTGCCCGATAGCGCGAAACCGGTCGCGCCAAGCGCAAGCGCACGGTCACGCTGATGGCTGTGGATATCGGCCACGACCACACACGACGCTCCCAGCCGCCGCGCCCAGAAGGCGACGAGCAGGCCGATCGGCCCGGCGCCCAGGATGGCGACCCGGTCTCCCGGTTTCATACCCGAGCGGATGATGCAATGCAGCGCGACCGAGAGCGGTTCGGCCAGCGCGCCATCCTCCAGCGCAACGTCGTCGGGCAAGACATGGCACTGGCGCGCGGCGACGGCCGCGTATTGCGCATAGCCGCCACCAATCAGCACCATGTCGGGACAGCGGCCTGGATCGCCGCGCCTGCAGGCCTGGCAGTGCCCGCAGCCGTGCATCGGCACGACGGCCACACGCTCACCGATCCGAAGGCTCGCCACCCGTGATCCCAGCGCGATGATGTCGCCGGCGAATTCATGGCCAAGAACGAAACCTCCACCGATGCCGAAAGGCACCGGATCCTCGGTGATATGCAGGTCGCTGCCGCAGATGCCGCAGGCTGCGATGCGCAAGACGACCTCATCCGGCGCCGGCGTCGGATCCGGCACCGTGCCGATCCGCAGCGGACTGCCGACCGTATCGAAGATGGCTGCTTTCATAAAAACCCTCCCTCTCAGCGGTTCGGATCGACGAGCCTGCGTCGGATCGGGAACCATGGCGCATCCCACCGTTTCGAGATCAGGCCCCAGATGCCGGTGCGGGCGTAGAGCGCCACCAGCAGCGTCATCAGGCCGAGGACGACGAAATAGCTCGCGCCGTATTCACCGAACCAGCGGTCCGCGATGAAGAAAATCAGGGATCCGATCAGAACGCCCTCGATGGACCCTATCCCGCCGACCATGACGATGAAGATCGCGACGTTCGCCCACATCGGATCAAAGGCCGAACCCGGGGTGATGCGCAGTTGCGCCATGAAATAGATGGCGCCCGCAAGGCCGCAGCCGACCGCCGACGCGACGTAGATCAGGAAGCGCAGCTTGACGACATTCACGCCCTGGCTCGCGGCCGCGACCGGATTGTCGCGCATGGCGATCAGCGCAAGGCCGAAGCGCGAGCGAAGCAGCCAATAGCTGCCGCCCAGCGTGACGAGCAGCATCCCCGCGCAGAGCAGCGACATGGCGACATTCCGCTCGAAGGCCGAATAGTCCTTCATCACGCGAAGCGACATCCCCGCGCCGGAATTGACGAGCGGGAGATTCGAGGCGGCCAGCCGGAATACCTCGGCCACCACCCATGTGCCGATCGAAAAATAGGGGCCATCCAGGCGATGCAGCAGCAGGTAGATCGGCACGGCCAGCGCGGCCGGCGCCAGCAGCGAAAGGAAGACCGCCACAAACGGATTGATGCCGTAAGTCTGCGCCAGCACGAAAAGCGCATAGCCGGCAGCACCCATGAAGGCGTGCTGGCCCACCGAGACGAGGCCGGCATAGCCGGCTAGCAGGTTCCACATCTGCGCGACGGCGATGTAGCAGCACAGCACCAGAATCGACCGGATCGTGCCGGTCGAGGCCCACCACGGCATGGCGGCGACACCGATCAGCGCCAGCACAGCCAGCGTCATCGCGATGCGACCGGACCGGGTCTGGCGCTGGACCAGGACCTCAGGCACCTCGGTTGCCACATAGGGGATCGCACTCATGACAATGCCTTTCCAAACAGGCCCTGCGGGCGGGTCGCCAGCACGATCAGGAAGACGATGTGTCCGGCGAGCACGCCGAAGCCCGGATCGATGCGGAAGCCGACGGCCTGCGAGATGCCGAGGACCATCGAGCCGGCGAAGGCGCCCCATACCGTACCCATGCCGCCGATGATCACCGCTTCGAACGCGTAGATAAGCTGGGCAGGTCCATCGGCCGGCGCAACGGTCGACCGCAGCGCCTGGAAGACGGCCGCAAAGCCGAGGATGCCGACCGCCGCCGCTGTCGCCATCGCATAGACGGCGCGCGGGTTGATGCCGGTCATCGCCGCCGCCTCGACATCGGCCGACGCGGCGCGGAGCGCCCGGCCGAAGCGCGTGCGCTTCAGCGTCAGGTCGAGGCCCCATGTCAGTCCCGTGGCGACCGCCAGCACGATCAGCGGCAGGAGGCCGATATAGATACCGCCGATCTCGATGGACTGGCTCTCGATCCCGTGGCCCGGCAACGACCGGCTGTTCGCGGACCATATCTGGAGCATCAGGTTCTGCAGCGCGATCGACAGTCCGAAGGTCGCGATCAGCGAGGGCAGCGGATCGCTGCCCACCACGCGGTTCAGCACGGCCTTCTGCAGCACCCAGCCCATCAGCACCGCGAGCGGCACCAGCACGATCAGCACAGGCAGCGGTCCCAGACCCCAGGCCGTGGCGATCGAAATGCCGATCAGCGACAAAAGGATCACCAGATCGCCGTGGCTGATGTTGACGATCCGCATGACGCCGAACATCAGCGCCATGCCGAGCGCATACTGGGCATACATGCCGCCCAGCAGGATCCCCTGCACCAAGGCGTCAAACCACTCCATGGCCCGCTCCAAAATAGGCTTTGCCGATCTGCTCGCGCGTGATCTCGGCGGACTTGCCGGTCAGGGTCACGCGCCCCTCCAGCATGCAGTAGAGGCGGTCCGAGGCGGTTCGGGCGAGACCGACATCCTGCTCGACCACGATCATCGCCGTTCCAGTGGCGCGGATTTCGGGCAAGGCGGCATAGATCTCGCGGATCACCTTGGGCGCAAGACCGAGGCTGAT
>NZ_JAMYVQ010000028.1:0-82434 GCF_040324155.1 Mesorhizobium sp. M0011
CGCTCGCGTCATCAGATGCTGGCCTCCAATCCAGCCAGCATCTTGAATCACAAACATCCGGCTTTGGGAATCCTACGATTCTCTCAAAATAGGAATCGCTCTAAAGCAATTCCAGGAAAAGTGTGAAACGGCTTCCCGGGAAAAGCGCATAACGCTTTCCCTTGGAAATTACGGAGAACGAACGGCCTTACTGGACAAGCAGCAGCGTGCCGTTCTCGACCTGGTATTTGTCGAGCCGGTTGAGGAAGCTCATGCCGATCAGATTGGTGCGCAGCGCCCTGTCGTCGAGCACGATGGTCTGGACGTCATTGACCGTGATGTTGCCGATCTGCAGGCGGTCGATCATGGCCACGGCCGCCTTGATGGTGCCGTTGGCGGTGTTGACCTCGTGGCTGAAGTCCGAAGCGTTCAGCGACAAGCCGATCCTGCGCGCCGTCGAAATGTTGATGGCGACCAATGTCGCGCCGGTGTCGATCATGCCGTCGATCTGACGTCCGTTGAACTTGAAAGCCGATGAGAAATGTCCGCGCTCGTCAGCCGCGACGACCACCTTGCGGCCCATCGGCAGCGGTGCCGCGGGCTTGTTGGGCATCGATGCCAGATTGACGTCTGGTTGGGCTTCGACCGCTTGTTTGCCCGGCACCGCCGACCTCAGCAGGTTTTCGACGAGTTGCGGATTGGACTGATACACAATCGGTATCGATGCCGATGAACCGGCGAAAACGGCAAGGATGAGAAGTTTGCGCAGCATGGATCGGCCTCGCCGCATGACCCCGAAAATCGGGATCGATTTTCGGAAAGGCTCATGCGCAAAATCAAAGTGCTACAGCGCCCTTTGCGCGTCCGAAATGGACGCGCGGCGCCGTAGTGACAGCCGATCGTTAGACCCGGATGGTGTTTGCCGCTTTAACGCGCGCCAAAACCGCGCCTTTGCGTAAACATTTGGTAAATCGGACCAGGCGACTTCGCCTGATATTACTTGGTCCCGTACATGCGGTCGCCGGCGTCGCCAAGGCCGGGCATGATGTAGCCCTTCTCGTTGAGCTGGCGGTCGATCGAAGCGGTGAAGACGGGAACGTCCGGATGCGCCTTGATGAAGCGCTCGATGCCTTCGGGCGCCGCCAGCAGGCAAAGGAAACGGATGTTGGTGGCACCACGCTCTTTCAGCTTGTCGATCGCCGCGATCGCCGAATTGGCGGTCGCCAGCATCGGATCGACGACGATCACCAGCCGGTCGGCGAGGTCGCTCGGCGCCTTGAAGAAATATTCGACCGCTTCCAGCGTTTCGTGATCGCGGTAGAGACCGACATGGGCGACGCGGGCCGCCGGAACCAGGTCGAGCAGGCCTTCCAGCAAGCCGTTGCCGGCGCGCAGCACCGAGGCGAAGACCAGCTTCTTGCCCTCAAGCGTCGGCGCTTCCATGGTTTCCATCGGCGTCTCGATGGTCGTCGTCGTCAGTTCGAGGTTGCGGGTGACCTCGTAGCCGAGCAGCAGCGAGATTTCGCGCAGCAGCCGGCGAAAGCCGGCCGTCGAGGTTTCCTTCTTGCGCATGATGGTCAGCTTGTGCTGGACAAGCGGGTGGTCGACGACGGTGACGCCCTTCATGGTGTTCTCCTGATGCCTGCGCCCGAAAATGCGCACATGGCCCTTTCGGACGCGCCGCGCTTCAAACTGCATGGGCGAACCCTAGCGGCAATGCGCCGGCCAAGGAACCGCTTGGCCCGCACCGACCACAGCTTTGTCGGCGGAAATCAGCGTGCCGCGCTGCTCAACCGGGCAAGAAGTGCCGTCTTTGTCTTTCTGTCGACGAAAGCGGCCTCGATGGCGGTGCGGGTAACGGCGGCCAGCGCCTTTTCGTTCATCGAGAAATGCTCGGCGGCAATCTCGTATTCCCGCTTCAGCGAGGTCCAGAAATAGGGCGGATCGTCGGAATTGAGCGTCACCTTGCAGCCGGCCGCCTGCAGGGCAGGAAACGGATGACCGGCGAAACTGTCGAACACCTTGAGCGCGATGTTGGAACCGGGGCAGCATTCCAGCACGACGCCCTCGTCGGCGATGCGCCGGACCAGGTCCGGGTTCTCGATGGCGCGCACGCCATGGCCGATGCGGGACGGACGGATATGATCGAGCGCCGCCTGGACGGTCTCCCAGCCCGTCAATTCGCCGGCATGGATGGTGATGCCGAGCCCGGCCTCGCGGGCGATCTCGAAAGCCCTGACATAGTCCTCCATATCGCCGATGCGCTCATCGCCGGCGACGCCGAAACCGGTGACCAGCGGATGCCCGCAGCGCGCCGCGAAGCGCGCCGCCTGCTCGATCGACTCGACGCCGACATGGCGCACGCCGGTGACGATCATGCGGCCCTCGATGCCGGTCTTGGCCTTGGCGCGGGCCATGCCTTCGCCGAGCGCATCGGTATAGGCCTTGGGCGACAGGCCGGCCTTTTTCGCGTGGTCCGGCGAGGTGAACACCTCGGAATAGATGGCGCCATCGCGAGCGAGACTGGTCAGATAGTGGTCGGCCAGCCGCGCATAGTCCTCCTCGGTCCGGAACAGATCGGCGGAAAAATCATAAGCCGCCAGGAAGGAGGTGAAATCGTGCCAGACGAAGGAACCGTTCTGGATATAGGGCGAGGTGTCCTTGCCGTATTTCTGCGCCTGGCGGATGACGAGTTCGGGCGCCGCTGCCCCTTCGATGTGGCAGTGCAGTTCCGCTTTCAAAGGCATTCAACCATCCCGTCGGTCCGTCCAGGTCTCGAAAACCCGCCACCTGGAAGCGCGGCTGAACACCGCGCCTTAAACAATAGCGCCCGCACCATCGATCGGCTATGGTCCCGCCGGTTTTATGACGGATCAAAAAAATGTCAGTTGAGAGAACCACGGCTGCGGGCGGCATGGAAACCTCCTATGGTTTCAAGCGTGTAGGGGCTGCCGACAAGCAGTCCCTGGTCAACGATGTTTTCCACAAGGTCGCCAACCGCTACGACCTGATGAACGATCTGATGTCGGCCGGCCTGCACCGGCTGTGGAAGGACGCCATGGTCACCTGGCTCAATCCTCCCAAAAGGATCGGCTGGCGCGTGCTGGACGTTGCCGGCGGCACCGGCGACATCGCCTTCCGCATCGTCGATGCCAGCCACGGCAATGCCCATGCCACCGTGCTCGACATCAATGGCTCGATGCTGGCTGTCGGCCGCGACCGGGCCGAAAAGAAGGGCCTGTCCGGCAACACCGATTTCGTCGAGGCCAACGCCGAGGAACTGCCCTTCCCTGATGCCACATTCGATGCCTACACCATCGCTTTCGGTATCCGCAACGTACCGCGCATCGAGGTGGCCTTGGGCGAAGCGTTTCGCGTGCTGAAGCCCGGCGGGCGCTTCCTGTGCCTGGAGTTTTCCGAGGTCGAGATGCCGCTTCTCGACAAGGCCTACGAAGCCTGGTCGTTCAACGCCATTCCAAAGATCGGCAAGATGGTCACTGGCGACGGCGAACCCTATTCCTATCTGGTCGAATCGATCGCCAGGTTTCCCAATCAGCAGAATTTCGCGACGATGATTTCCCGCGCCGGCTTCGACCGCGTTTCCTTCCGCAACTATTCCGGCGGTATTGCAGCACTTCATTCGGGCTGGAAGCTTTGAGGCCGGGCCGCATTTCTCACAACCGACGCGTGCTATGCCGGTTCAAAGAGCCGGCAGGATCGGCGCTGCCATGAGCAATGTCAGTGCAGGATTCCGGCTCGTAAGGGCCGGCTGGGTGCTGGTCCGCGAGGGTGTCGTCGCCGCTCTGCCGGGTGAGGAACTGTCCGGCCTGCCGAAGTTCGGATGGCGGATGGCGCGGCTGCTCACCCGCCGCCGCGCGCTGGCCTATGAGCGCAGCGACCGGCTGGCCAAGGCGGTCGTCCGGCTCGGTCCATCTTATGTAAAGCTCGGCCAGTTCCTGGCGACGCGGCCCGACGTCGTCGGCAACGACATGGCGCTCGATCTCGCCACGTTGCAGGACAAGATGCACACCTTCCCCCGGGCCGAGGCCATCGCGGCGGTCGAGGCTTCGCTCGGGCGCAAGATCGGCGCCCTCTATACGCAATTCGGCGACCCGGTCGCCGCCGCCTCCATCGCCCAGGTCCATGCCGCCGACGCTCTCCATGACGGCATTGCCACCAAGGTGGCGGTCAAGGTGATCCGGCCAGGCGTGCGCCGCCGTTTTTTCCAGGATCTCGAAAGCTATTTCCTCGCCGCTCGCCTGCAGGAGAAATACATCCCCTCGTCACGCCGGCTGCGGCCGGTCGAGGTCACCCAGACGCTGGCACAGACCACCAAGATCGAGATGGATCTTCGCCTCGAGGCGGCGGCTCTCTCGGAGCTCGGCGAAAGCACCAGGGACGACCCCGGCTTTCGCGTGCCGTCCGTCGACTGGGAGCGCACCGGCCGCGACGTCTTGACCATGGAGTGGGTCGACGGCGTCAAGATGAACGACATTGCCGGCCTGGAAGCCGCCGGCCACGATTTGAAGGCGATCGCAGCCAACCTCATCCAGTCGTTCCTGCGCCACACCCTGCGCGACGGCTTCTTCCATGCCGACATGCATCCGGGCAATTTGTTCGTCGAGGCAAACGGCACCATCGTTGCCGTCGATCTCGGCATTGCCGGCAGGCTCGGCAAGAAGGAGCGCCGCTTCCTCGCCGAAATTCTCTACGGCTTCATCACGCGCGACTATCTGCGTGTCGCCGAGGTCCATTTCGAGGCCGGCTATGTGCCGCGCCAGCACAATGTCGCAGCCTTCGCGCAGGCGATCCGGGCGATCGGCGAGCCGATCCATGGCCAGCCGGCCGAGACCATCTCGATGGCCAAGCTTCTGACGCTGCTGTTCGAGGTCACCGAACTCTTCGACATGGCGACGCGGCCCGAATTGATCCTGTTGCAGAAGACCATGGTGGTGGTCGAGGGCGTGGCGCGCACGCTCGACCCGGCCTTCAACATGTGGAAGACGGCCGAGCCGGTGGTCGGCGACTGGATATCAGGCAATCTTGGGCCGCGTGGCATGATGATCGATGCGCGTGACGGCGCCAGGGCGCTGCTCACGCTGGCCCGCCAGATTCCCGAGCTTGCGGCGCGCACCGACCGGCTGTCGCGCGAGATCGACCTGATGGCCGAGCACGGCCTGCGCTTCGACGAGACCACCGCCCACGCCATCGGCAAGGCCGAGGCGCGCTACAGCCGCTCCGGCCGCTGGGCACTCTGGGTAATTGCGCTGACGCTGGTCTACATCGCTTGGAAGCTCATCTGAGTGCAGGCAACGACAGCAATGCTGTCATTGCAGTCGGAAATCGAGATCGCTATATTCTACGTAGGAGTGTGCATATGGCGAGGATTACCGTCCGCAATCTGGAAGACCATGTCATGCGGCAGCTACGCGAGCGCGGCGCCGCGCGGGGCGTTTCCATGGAGCAGGAAGCGCGGGACGTGCTCGCCGCATCCGTTGGGCTGCCGACCACAAAAGGTTTCGACCGAACGGGTTTGGCATCTGGGGAAAGGCCCAAGGATCGATCAATCGCAAGAATGCAGGAATAGCCATGGGCACCCTGACGATCCGCAATCTCGACGAGGATTTGAAGCAAAGGCTGCGCGAGCAGGCCGCCAGACATGGCGTGTCAATGGAGCAGGAGGCAAGAACCCTGTTGTTGAAGGATGTAGCGGCAGTCAACAAGCACGACGACGATGTCGTCACGGCAGAGGAAATCCTCGAATTCGGTCGACGATTGCGAAAAGTGGACTTCGATCAGAAAAAACTAACGGATGAGCTCTGGTCCTTCATCGAGGAGGACTGACTGTGGTGATCGACACCTCCGCGATTTTGGCCATCCTCAAGCAGGAGCCTGATGCACCGGTGATAGCCCAGCGCCTCGCCGGAAATCAGCTGATGTTTATGAGCGCCGCGACCCTGATGGAATGTGGCACGGTCGTCGTCGGACGTTATGGGGCGGCAGGCACAGCTGAGTTGAGAGGCCTTCTAAAAAGACTGAAAGTCACGATCGTCGCTCTCACTGCCGAACATGCACAGGCCGGCATTGAAGCCTATGCCCTCTATGGCCGCGGCACTGGCCATCCCGCCAAACTCAACATGGGCGACTGTTTTTCCTACGCCCTCGCCAGGACGCGAAACCTGCCGCTGCTTTTCAAGGGCAATGATTTCATCCATACCGATATCGAACCGGCGCTGAAGCCGGCATGACACTCGATAAGAACTGGTCTTGGGCATGAGCCTCTCCGGCAAGCGCATCCTGCTCATCATCGGCGGCGGCATAGCTGCCTACAAGGCGCTGGATTTGATCCGCCGGCTGCGCGAGCGCGGAGCCGGCGTTCGGGTGGTCATGACATCGGCCGCGCAGGAATTCATCACCACGCTGTCGGCCGGCGCGCTCTCCGCCGACCATGTCTTTACCGAGTTGTTCGACCGCAATGACGAGCACGATGTCGGCCACATCAGGCTGTCGCGCGAGGCCGATCTGCTGGTGGTGGCGCCCGCCACCGCCGACCTGATGGCCAAGCTCGCAAACGGCCACGCCAACGATCTGGCCTCTACCGTGCTCATCGCCACGGACAAGCCGGTGTTGATGGCGCCGGCCATGAACCCCAGAATGTGGGCGCATCCGGCCACCCGCCGCAACCGCGCGACGCTGCAGAAGGACCGCGTCACCTTCGTCGGTCCGGCCAGGGGCGAGATGGCCGAAAGCAATGAAGCCGGCGAAGGCCGCATGGCCGAGCCGCTGGAGATCGTCGCCGCGATCGAGGCACTGCTCGACGTCGGCCCGAAGTCGCTGTCGGGGCGCAAGATCATCGTCACCTCCGGCCCGACGCATGAGCCGATCGACCCGGTGCGCTACATCGCCAACCGTTCGTCCGGCAAGCAGGGCCATGCCATAGCGGCAGCGCTGGCCAGGCTCGGCGCCGATGTGCACCTCGTCTCCGGCCCTGTCGGCATCGCCGATCCGGCAGGCGTGAAGACCATCCATGTTGAACGTGCGCAAGAGATGCGCGACGCGGTGGAACAGCTCCTGCCCGCAGACGCGGCGGTGTTCGTCGCCGCCGTGGCCGACTGGCGAACCGAGAATTCAGCCGGTGAGAAGATCAAGAAGGTCGCCGGCGAAGGGCCGCCGGTGCTGCGCATGGTCGAGAATCCCGACATTCTCGCCGGCGTCGGCCATCACAGCCAGCGACCCGGCCTGGTTATCGGCTTCGCCGCCGAGACGCAGGATCTCCTGCGCAACGCCGAGGCCAAACTCAAGAAAAAAGGCGCCGATCTCATCGTCGCCAACGACGTGTCGCAGGGAAGCGGCGTCGGTTCTTCGGGCGTGATGGGCGGCGATCGCAACCGGGTGCGGATCGTGTCAAAGGCTGGCGTCGAGGAATGGCCGGAGATGAGCAAGGATGATGTGGCGGCGCGGCTCGCCGCCCTGATCGCCGAAAGGCTTAAAACGATCGTCGTTTGAGCTGAAAGACGTTCTGCTGCAGTAACGCACCGCCCTGCCGCGAGACGGCATTCAGGCGGCGCGCTTTAAGTCCTGCGGCTCTACATCAATTGGTCAAAAGCTCGGCGGTTCGGGCAAGCGCGCCGGCGAAGCCGTTGAGCGGAATGGAAAAGCTCACCGCTTGTCCGGTGTCTGCCGCGAAAGCGTCGATCTTCAGTGTGGTGCCTGATTTCAGCAGTGGCGTGACAGTCGCATCGAACACCACCGGCACCAGACAGCCGACGACCTGGCAGGTGTTGAACGCCAGGCTGCCGTCCAGCTTCTGATCGTCGATGGTCAGGCTGACCCCCTTGGCCAGCGCCAGGCCGAACGGCAACGCAAGCGTGCCCGTGGCATCCTCGCCGGTCTTGCTCGACAGCTCGATCGCCAGCAGCCGCTGATTGCTTTGCTTGTTGAATTGCTGATGCGACAGGCTGCAGGTCTTGGCCGTGCCCGATATCTGGCAATTGACCGTCCAGTCGCCGTGGGTTTCAGACAGTGCCGACGCGCCGCCGGGCAACTGCGGCGCATCCGCGGCAGCGGGTGCCGCGACCGCCTTGTCGCTCTTGGTTTGTGCCGCCACGGCCGCCACGCCGACGGTGCAGGCAACACCCAGCATCGCCACGAAATGCGCGTACTTCCTCATCAAGATCCCTCCCGCCCGGCTCCGCCTCGGGCCAGCTAGAAACTGACCTTGAGAGACGCGCTGATCGCGTTCTGTTTAACCGTTTCGCCGAAGGCGCCATTATACCTGACGGACATGCCGACGCCATTGACGCCATTCAGCTCAAGGCCGGCGCCGACCCGATAGAGCGGCGAATCGACGGCCTCCGTCAAGTGCAATGCGGGGTTGCCAGGCAGATTCTCCGCCGCCGCGAAGCGACCTTCGATTTCCCACTCCTTGTCGGAAAACTCCACGCCAGCCTTGCCATAGACGCGAAGGCTGGCAATGTCGCTGAGTGCAAGGTCGGTACCGATCTCGAAAGCCGGCGTCGCCGAATAATACATGTTGGCGCTGCCGTCGAAGTTGAAGGCGGCAACCGAGCCCGCTTCCTTGCCGGAAACACGCAGCCAGCGCGCGTCGAACTGCAGGGTCGGCTGCAGGTAGAAAGCACCCATCTCCTGCGTTATGCCGAGCCGCGCCGAACCGCCGAACTGGGCGGTTTTCTGTGTGTAGGTGACACTGTTGCCGATGCCAGGCAGCAATGCCTCCGGCAGATAATCGCCGATCAGCGTTTCGCCCGGAATGAAGGCCACCTGATCGAGATGCGTATCGCGCTCGCCCTTGAAGGAGCCGGTGCCGCCGCCGAGTGCAAAGTCGATGAAATAGTTCTTGTCGGCATATTTCGCCAGCGCGTACGCCTGCCAGGATTCGCCTGTCGTCGCCGACAGAAGCTCGCCGTTGAAATCAATCTTCGAATCGAATTCGGTCCGGCCTATGGTTGCGCCAAGCGACCAGTGCTGACTGACCTCGCCAAGGCCGCCAAGCGACATCGTCTTCAACACGTCGTCGCGGCTTGTGGTTCCGGCCCCCGCGTCGCGGCTGTACTCGGCTTGCGGACTGATCGACGCCCAGACACAGCGTCCGTCGGGATCCTTGTAGGCGGGAACGCCGGTGCATTCGCGCGCCGCCTCCAGCATGATGTCCGTGGAGCGGTTGATCATCTCGAATGTGTGCACGGCATAGTGCGGCGTCAGCCGCGTCATGGCCGCGCCGAGCTCCATTTCATCGGGCAGGAAGCGCAGCATGTTGATCAACAGCGCCATCGGATTGTCTGGGCTCGATGAAGCCTCGACATCGTCGAGATACTGCGCCATCTGGAAGACGCCGGGATCGGTCGTGCCGGAGTTAGGATCCTGTGCCAACTCCAGGAAAGTCGGATTGTCGGCATAGAGAACCAGATCCGTTCCGCCGACCACCTTGGTCAAGAAATTGAAGCCGACCGCCGGATGCAGCGTCGTCGGCGTGATGCCGGAATCGGTCATCGCCGATCCGGTGGCCAGCACATACTCGGCGAACAATTTGTCGATCGACAGGAAGTTCAACGGCGCCTCGCCATCGAAGTCACCAGCCACCGTTAGTGCAAGGGCATCCGTGATCTGGTTGTTGAGATCGACGTCGGTGACGAAGTCGCCGGAGAATATCTGGGTGAAGCCGCCGGTGACATCCACTTTGGCCACGACGCCGATGCCCTGGTTGGTAAACAGCCCGTCATTGGTGAACTTGCCGCCGCCGAGATCGATGGTCTTGAGGCCGACCATCGAGGCGTCGGCGATATTGTGGAAGCTGTTCGTGCCGCCGCCGAGATCCATGTTGCCGATCACCCGTCCGAGCGTGTCGGCAATCTTCGAATTCTCCACATGGTCATCGCCCGATGTGCCGGTGATAGCCAGTGGACTGAAATCGTCCAGAAGCGATTCCAGGATCGCATTCGTCGGCACGACGGGACCGGGAGCCAACAGGAAGGCCTGAAATGCCTGGAATTGCGATGCCTGGATGGTGAAGCTCGGCGTTGCGCCCATCGCATAGAGCAGGCTGTGATTGATCAGATTGTTGTCGGCACCGCCGACAAGCATCGCCGCCACGCCGGTTCCGGCACCGCCAATCGTGTACTGGCCATTCAGGTTGATGGTGATGTTGCCCTTGGCGCCCTTGGCCGTGCTCTCGCCATAGACAGCCACAGAATCGGCACCTTGCGCGAAGAGGCTGTCGCCTGCCGTCAAATCGACCGCATGGGCATTGCCGGCGCCAGTGGCGCTCTGGCCGAACATCGCATACGAACTTGCGCCCTTGACCCAGACTTGGCTGTCCGTGCTTGCGGCCGACGCCGCGGCGTCGCCGATACCGCCTTGCGAGCCGGCCGCCGACTGGCCCATGGCCAGCGAATCCATGCCGCCGGCGCCACCGCCACCGCCCACCGCCTGGGCAACGATGCCGTGGCCACGGTCGCCATCGGTCTCAATGGCGCCGGACTGGATGATGGTCACCTTGCCGCCGGTGCCGTTGGTGCCGCCAGGCGTGTTGAAGCCGATGGCGTTTGGCCCGCCGCCGTCGTCGTCAGCGCCAAAGCGGCCGAAACCGGCACCACCGATGCCGCCGCCGCCACCGACCGACTGCGCGATGATAGCGATGGAATCCTTGCCCGTCGTCGTGATCGTGCCGGTGCGGATGACGGTAACATCCCCGCCATCGCCGCCATTGCCGCCGAGACCGCCAATGGCCAACGCATTCGAGCTCTTGCCCTTGGCGTCGCCGCCATAGCCGCCACCGCCACCGACCGATTGCGCGACCACGCCGTGCGCGCGCTCGCCATGGGTGATGATGGTGCCGGAAACCGTGACATCGACCTTGCCACCATTGCCGCCATTGCCGCCAAAGCCGCCAAGCTGCAGCGCGACCGAATCATCTCCCGCCGTGTCGGCCGATACCACGCCGCCATAACCGCCGCCGCCGCCGACGGACTGGGCGAAGATGCCGAGCGCCCCATCCTTCCAGGTTTCGATGATGCCGTCATTGTTGACCGTGACATGGCCGCCATTGGAGCCGTCGCCGCTCGGCAGAGAAATCGCGCCGCCGATCGTCATGTCGGCCTCCGAAGCGTTGGCCGCGGCACCCGAAGCACCGCCGCCACCGCCTACCGATTGCGCGAAAATGCCGTGCGAAAGATAGCCGAGCGTGGTGATCTTGCCATGATTGTCGACGATTACGTCGCCACCGCTGCTGCCCCCACCGCCCAGCCCGCCGATCGCCAGCGTCACCGACGTTTCCGCGCTGCCTGTCTCGGTCGAGCCGGCGCCGGCCGCGCCACCGCCACCGCCCACCGATTGCGCGAAGATGCCGTGCGAATTGTCGCCCTTGGTCAGGATCTCGCCCGACCCGAAATTGGTTACATGAACGGTTTCGCCGCTCTTGCCGCCGGTGCCGCCGGCGCCGCCGAGGCTCAAGGTTATGGCCACATTGGAGTCCTTGGCCGAGGTGCCCGAAGCGCCGCCGACGCCGCCGCTGCCGCCGATCGACTGCGCCAGTATGCCGTGCGAATAGGCCTTTTCGGTCTGGATCCAGCCGCTGTTTTCGACATTGACCTTGCCGCCATTACCGCCAACGTTGCCGGACCCGCCCAGTGACAGGTTGACACTGACTTCCGATTCATCGGTATGACCGGTGCTTTCGCCGGCGCCACCGGCGCCACCGCCTCCGCCCACCGACTGTGCGAAGATGCCGATGGAACGCTCCTGCTGGGTCCAGATGCCGGCCGTGGCGAGATTGAAGACGTCGACCTGGAAAGCGCTGCCACCGCCGCCGCCTGCCCCGCCAAGCGCGCCACCGATCGCATATTTACCCAATACGCCCGATGTCGCCGAGCCGCCGACACCACCACCGCCGCCGATCGAGTTGGCGCTGATACCATACGAATCGGCGCCGTCGGTCACGATCAGGCTCCGGTTGGTTACAGAGACCGTGCCGCCATTGCCGGCGCCACCCGCGGCGAGGCCGATCGCCGCGCCGATCCCGACGGACGTCTCGCCTTCGCTGCCTCCGCCAACGATCTCCTCGTCGGTCGAAGCCGCGCCGCCGCCGCCACCGCCGCCGCCGACCGACATCGCCAGGATACCGATGGAGTTGAAGCCCTGCGTCCAGATTACTCCGGAATTGTCGACATGCACACCTGCGCCGATGACGTTGTTGCCGTCATCCAGGCGGAACAACGCCGCATCGTTGCCGGAGCCGCCCGAACCGCCAATGCCGACATTGACGGTGACACTCGTCTCGCTGGTGCCACCAAGATGGAACGCCTTGGCGTTGCTCGATCCGCCCATGCCGCCGCCGCCGCCCAGCGATTGCGCGACGATGCCCGAGGAGAAATCGCTCTTGGTCGTCAAATTACCGGTGTTGATCACGTCGACCGCGCCGGAGATATTGCCGGTGCCGCCCCCGCCTCCGACGGTCACATTGGCCGCAACGTTGACGCCTTGGCCGCCGCCCAGATCGGCGGTCGCACCGTTGGTCGAGCCGCCATTGCCGCCGCCGCCGCCGATCGACTGCGCAAGGATCGCCGCGCTCATGTCGCCATCCGTCTGCACCGCCATGGCATTGTGGACGAGCACATCGTCGCTGACATTGCCGTCGCCGCCGCCGCCGCCGATGCTCACCGTGGCGTTGACGCTGACATTGACGCCATAGCCGCCAGCCGCAGCCCAGGAATCGCCGCCATTGCCGCCGCTGCCGGCAACCGACTGGGCAAGAATGCCGCCAGCTTGGTAACCCTTGGTGACGATGCTGCCGCCGCCGCTGAGGCCGGTATCGACGATCACCAGGTCGCTGCGGCCACCGTCGCCGCCCCAGCCGCCGACAGTAACGCCGAGGCTGACATTGACGCCGTTGCTGACCGAGCCGGCCATCGTGGCCGCACGGCCGCCATTGCCGCCGCCGCCGCCAATCGACTGTGCCACGATGCCGCCCGAACCGACCGCGTCGGTGTCGGCGATGATGTTGCCGTCCGCCCTGACCGTAACCTTGCCGCCAGGGCCGCCATCGCCGCCCTCGCCTCCAACCGAAACGCCGACCGCTGCCGATGCGTAGAAACCCGCGCTGAAGGCTCCGGAATAGGCATTGCCGCCATTGCCGCCGCTGCCGCCGACCGATTGCGCCAGGATGGCTTTGGCGCCCGCGCCTGCGACATGGATGTCACCCTTGTGCGTGACGGTGACCTGATCGCTCAGGTTCGCGTCGCCGCCGCCGCCGCCGATCGCGACGCCAGCCGCACCGAAGACACCGACCGCGACCGCGCCGGCGCTGCCGCCATTGCCGCCGCCGCCGCCGACCGATTGCGCCAGGATGCCGTGCGCGAGCGCGCCCTTGGTGATTATGTTTGCGGTGTTCTTGACCTCGACCTGGCCACCCGCCCCGCCAGCGCCGCCCTGGCCACCGACAGCGACAGCGGCAAAGGCGCCACCGGCGCCCGCCAGGCCTCCATCACCACCTGAACCACCGACCGACTGCGCGAAGATGCCGATCGAAAGGTCCCTGTCAGTGGTGATCCTGCCCGTATTTTCGACATAGACTTTCTGGCTGCCGCCGCCGGAACTGCCGTTGCCGCCAATCGAGAAGGAAGGCCCGCCAACCGTCACCGCAAAGCCACCGGAGCCACCGCCGCCGCCGACCGACTGCGCCATGATTCCGTGCGACTGGACGCCTTCGGTCTGCACGATGGCGCCGTTGATGACATCGACGGTCTTGCCGCCGCCACCGCCGGCGCCCTTGCCACCGATCCCGATGCCGAGGCCCAGGTTCAGCCCTGCGGAGCCGCCGCCAGTGCCACCGCCGCCACCAATGGATTGTGCGACAATGCCCGTCGAGCGATCGCCGATCGTATGGATCAAGCCGCCGCCAATTGTGGCCCTGACCGTCTCGGCCTCGCCGGCCGCTCCGCCTTTGCCGCCGATGCCGATGGTCGCGGCGATAGCGCCGTTGAAAGAAAAGCCGCCATTGCCGCCGCCGCCGCCGATCGATTGAACGATCAGGCCGGCCGAGTCGGCTCCATGGGTGGTGATGGTGGTCGTCGTGGAGTTGTAGACGACCTTGTCCGCGGCGCCGCCGCCGGCGCCACTGCCGCCGATGCCGACGGTCAGGCCAAGGCCGACACCGATGACGCCGCCGCCATTGCCGCCGCCGCCACCGATCGATTGCACGATGATACCGGCCGACCTTTCCTTGAAGGTTTCGACCGAACCATTATAGGTCGCATCGACTGCCTTGCCCGCGCCTGCCGCGCCGCCGCCACCACCGATGCCCAGATTGGCGATCGCGCCAAACGTGCCGACGAAGCCGCCATTGCCGCCACCGCCACCGACGGATTGCACCACCAGGCCGATCGAGTCGGTGCCGTGCGTGGTGATCGATTGCTGTCCGCCATTGGCGGTGCGGAAGAACACGTCGCCGCCATCGCCGCCGCCGCTGCCTTTGCCTCCGATACCGACGCTAGCGCCGAAGAGGGCGCCTTCCACGACAAAGCCGCCATTGCCGCCACCGCCGCCAAGCGACTGGGCGACAATGCCTCCCGACCTGTCCTGCATGGTCTCGACGAAGCCGCCGGTGGTGACGTCGACTTTCCTGGCGAAGCCGCCTGAGCCAGCCGAACCGCCCACGCCGACAGCCACGAGACCCGCGCCACCGAGAGCGAAGCCGCCATTGCCGCCGCCGCCGCCCACCGACTGGGCGAGGATGCCGATGGAATCGGTGCCGCGCGTCGTGACCTTGGCGTTTGCGATGTTGTAGGTGACCTCGTCTCCGTTGCCCGCCGCGCTGCCGCTGCCGCCGACAGAAACGGACACGATGCCGCCAAGCGCAAAGGCGCCCCCGCCATTGCCGCCGCCGCCTCCCACAGACTGTGCGAGGATGCCAATGGCCGAACGACCGTTGGTGTCGACCGTCGGGCCGGTCGCGGCCTGGTTGACGTTGACCACGCCGCCATTGCCGCCGGTTCCGCCGCCGCCGCCGATCGCGACAGCGATTGCCGGGGCGACCGACAGGGCAAAGCCGCCATTGCCGCCACCACCACCGACCGACTGAGCCAGAACGCCATGCGCGCCATCGCCGCTGCCGTCAGCGCCGGTTGTTATCATCCCGCCGACATTGGCGGTGACGGTACCGCCTTTGCCGCCGCCGCCGGCCGAGCCGCCGATCGACACGATGCCGGCTGCCCCGCCGCCATCACCGCCGCCGCCGCCGACCGATTCGACCAGCATGCCAATAGCGCCGAGACCGTTGGTGGTGATGGTCCCGGTGTTGCTACCGGTTGCATTGGCGCCATCATTGCCCGCGCCGCCGGTGCCACCGCCGCCGAACAGGCCGAAAGCGTCGCCGCCGCCGCCACCGCCACCGCCGACCGATTGCACGGCCATGCCGCTGGCGAAATCGCCATGCGTGATGATGCTGCCCGAGTTGCTGCCCGTAGCATTTCCGCCCAAAGTGGCGCCGCCGCCATTGCCGCCACCGCTGACCACGCCGACGCCATCAGCGCCATTGCCACCCACACCGCCTGCCGATCGTACCAGCATGCCGTAGGAGGCGAATCCCGATGTTTCCACCTTGCCGGCGTTGCTTGCCGATGCGGTGCCCCCCGAGGCGCCATCGCCACCATCACCGGCATCGACGCCAAGACTGACGATGTTGTCCCCGCCCTGGCCGCCATTGCCGCCGCTGGCGTTGGAAAAGATGCCGTAGGAGAAGTCGCCCGTCGTCGTGATGTCGCTGGTGCCAGACGCAACGGCGTTGGCGCTGCCGCCGGTGTTGCCGCTTCCGGCGTCACCGCCGAGGTTCACGATCGCGGGAAGCGCGCCGCCGCCGCTGCCGCCATCCCCGCCGACCGCCGAAGCAACGAAGCCGTGATGGCCAGTGCCTGTGGTCAAAATCGTAGCGTTGTTGAGAATATCGACGGATCCGCCAACAGCGCCATTGCCGCCCTCACCGCCATTGGTTTCGAAGGGCGTTCCAGCCAGGCCCTCGCCGCCATCACCGCCATCGCCGCCATTCGCCGTACCGACGAATCCAGATGCGTTGACGTTTATCTGCGGAGCGTTGTTTACGGCTCCAGGGGTCGCATTTGTAATCGATCCGCCGGGATCGCCATTATCGCCATCTGCGTCAAAACCACCAGGTCCCCTGTCCGGAGCATCCGGGCCGTTCTTGTCTATGACGAACTGAGCATGCGCCGCCGGTATCGGCGGAAAACCCACCAGCGCGGTGGCGCCGAGGAGGACTATCAACCGTCCGGCAATCACTGACCGGTGACGGTGAGCCGAGCCCGACGCTTCTGGCACTCGTGGCGCCGGCCCCAGTTTGAACAAAGTCCACGTTTGCGCCGCACGGAGCGCACAAGGCGAGATGATGTCAAGCAGCGCTTGGCCAAGCGCTGCTTGCTGGGATACCTCTGCCAAGTAGGTATCGGCAGCGTCGATATCGGAACCCGAAACCGCGAATGCGTGTTTGATGGCAAAGCCACCACGCTTTGGAAACAAAGCCATGCACCTACCCCCCGTTTAACGGGGCGCGCCTCAATGCCTGGTTGAGTCCGACGCCGCCGCTATGCTCTGCTCATGCAATTGCAATAAGGATGCCGGCACTGTGCAATAAGGTTCAATGCATTAAAACAGAGCATCCGCATTCCCACTTGCGGAGCTCTGACTCAATTAGAATACATTAACTTATGCCGGATGAAACCGAAAATTTACGTGGGAACACTGACTAAAGCCGCTGACGTTTCATAGTCGTCATATGACGACTATCTGCGGTTCGCGGCTGGAATCGCAGAACAAAGCGATTGGACTGCCCGATTTCGTGATGCTCGACCCGCTGGCCATGGCATCGCCGCGCAAACGTCCTATATCAGTGGGCAGAGTTTTTTGCGCGGGAATGAGCGAATGTCGGCACTTCGGCCATCAACGATCTTCACAGTGGCAATGCTGGCCACGGCAGTGCTGGCGGGCGTTTGCCTGCCGGCTTCCGCACAAGCGCTCAATTCCGCTACCGGCAACAATGCGCTGATCCGGCAGAACGACCTGCAAATCCTGCAAAACAGGATACAGCGGCAGCAATATCAGCAGCAACAGCAGCAGTACCGCGCCCAGGACCGCCAGATCGTTCAGCAACCGCCCCCGGTCGTGCAGCAGCTCAAGCCAAGCTGCCAGACCCAGATAATCGGCACCACCGCCGTGAGCAATTGCCGCTGACAACAAGGCCTTTTTCATTTATTTAGCCGACTTAGGTATTTCGAGTGTCTTTCGGCATATGCGAAAGTTTTGGCGGCACATGCGAAAGTTTTGGTTTTGCAACGACGCCTTGTCGCGCTATGCGGCATCGACTGGATTGACGAATGGCAGCCACCAAGAAGAAAGCCGTACGCAAGGCAAAAAAGGGCGAAAGAATCCGCCAGGTGGCGGCTATTCCCTTTCGGCTGATCGCGCGCGGCGACATCGAGGTCATGCTGGTTACGTCGCGCACCACCAGGCGCTTCATCGTACCCAAGGGCTGGCCGATGAAGGGCAAGAGCGGGCGCAAGGCGGCCACCATCGAGGCGCAGGAGGAAGCCGGCGTACTCGGCAAGACGCTGAAGGAGCCGGCAGGCACCTATTCCTACTGGAAGCGGCTGGCCAATCGCTTTGTCCGCGTCGACGTCATCGTCTATCTGCTCGAGGTAACGGAGGAACTGGCCGATTGGCAGGAAGCCAAACGACGCCAGCGGGCCTGGCTGGCACCAGCCGATGCGGCCATGCTCATCGACGAGCCGGATCTTTCAACGTTGGTGAAGACGCTGAAGCTTCCCCAGCCTATGCAGGTGGACAAGGCGTAAAGCCTCACTCGCCGGGGTCATCGCTTTCGGGAAACGGCCGCACCGGCGTGCCGGTATAGGCCCACAGCCACTCGCGCGGCAGCGGCCCCTTGTTTCGCTCGGCCTGCTGCGACTGCTCCCAAGCATGCGCCAGGATGCCGACCGAGCGCGACAGCACGAAAAGCCCTCGCGTCAGCGGCGGCGGAAAACCGAGTTCGCCATAGATGACGGCGGTGGCGCCATCGATGTTGAGCGGTATTTTTTTCCCCTTGCGGCGTTCGACGTCAGCCTCGATCGCAGCGGCGATGTCGGCGAAACGTCCATTGACGGCACCGCGTGCGGCGAATTCGCGGATCAGTTCCAGCAAGCGCGGCGCGCGCGGGTCGACGGGATGGAAGCGATGTCCGAGCCCCGGCACATAGCCCTTCTCCTCGGCGAAGAACCGGTCGAGCCGCGCCGAGACCGCCTCATTCAGCGTCATCCCGGCATCGATCGCCACGGCAATGTCACCATAGAAGGAAAGCGCCTGCTCGCCGGCGCCTCCATGCACGTCGCCGAGAACGTTGATGGCCGAGGCCATGGCGCTGTTGATACCGACGCCGCAGGTTGCAGCCATGCGCGCGATGGCGATCGATGGCGCCTGCGGTCCGTGGTCGACGGCGGCACCGAGCGCAATGCCGAGCAGCGCGGCCTGATCCTCGCTGGGCAGTTCGCCGCGCAGCATCAGCCAGATGACAGCCGGGAAGCTGACGCGGCCGATCAGATCCTGGATCTCGTAGCCGCGCAGCCGGATGACACCAGGCCGCATCTCGATGATGTCGGTCTGCCACCATTCCTCGCCGCGCTCACGGCCTGTCTTCTTCTCCGTGCCGCTCATGCGCTTGCCTTTGTCTTGGCGCGCGGTGGCAGGTCGGCGAACACCTCGCCCATATGTTCGCCGAGCGCCGGCGGCGGCTTTGTCGGCAAGGGCGCCTCGCCATCGACCATGAAGCCGCCGCGCAGAACGGTCAGCGGCCTGTCCATACCAGCCACATCGTCGAAATTCGCGGTCACCTGGCGTTCGAGGACTTGCGGCTCGGCCAGCACTTGCGGGATCGTCAGCACCCTGCCGGCAGGCACGCCGGCGCGATTGAGCATCTCTTCCCAGGCCGCAGCCGGCGCGCCCGCCAGGGCGTGCTCGATCTCGACTTTAAGCGCCGCACGGTTGCGCTTGCGCGTCTCGCGCTCGGCAAAGCGGGCATCCAAGGCCAGTTCCGGCCGGCCGATCAGCCGGCACAGCGTCACGAACTGTTCCTGCTTGTTGGCGGCGATATTGATGAGCCCGTCGCCGGTGCGAAACGCACCGGAGGGTGCCGCCGTCATGTTCTCATTGCCCATCGGCTTGGGGTCGATGCCTGCGGTCAGATAGTTGGAAACCGGCCAGCCAAGCGCGGAAAGTGTGCATTCGAGCATCGAGACGTCGAGAAAGGCACCCTCGCCGCTCGTCTTCTGCCGCACCAGCGCCGAGGTAATGGCGAACGCGCCGACCAGCCCGCCAAGCGTGTCGGCCACGGGATAGCCGACCCGCAGCGGCGCCGTCTCCGGCGTGCCGGTGATGCTCATGATCCCCGACAGGCCCTGGATGATCTGGTCATAGGCGGGATTGTCGCGCATCGGCCCGGTCTGGCCGAAACCCGATATCGCGCAATAGACGAGGCCGGGACGGACCGCCTTCAGCGCCCCGTAGCCAAGGCCGAGCCGATCCATCACGCCCGGGCGGAAATTCTCCACCAGGGCGTCGGCGCTGGCCACCAGATCGAAAAAGCGCTCGCGATCGGCTTGCTTCTTGAGGTCGAGCACCACCGACCGTTTGCCGGCGTTCTGCGCCAGGAACGATGCGCCCATGCCGGCGCTGTTCAGCTTTGGCGAGCCGCCGAGCTGGCGGGCCAGGTCGCCGCCTTGCGGCGCCTCGACCTTGATCACGTCGGCGCCGAGCAGCGCCAGCTGATAGGCGCAGTAGGGACCGGCCAGCACATTGGTCAGGTCGAGGACGCGGATACCGGAAAGCAGTTCTGTCATGGCATCATGGATCGATCAGGCATCGCCGGGCACATGCTCCGGTCCGCGCCGACGCCGATGCTCGATGAAGGCCCAAATATGCGGGCCGGCGAGGCCGATGAAGGCGAGCGTCAGCAGCGTCAGCGACAGCTTGTGGGTGTAGAACACCGACCAGTCGCCATTCGAGATGGTCATCGCCCGGCGGAACTGGGTTTCGGCGAGCGGCCCAAGGATCATACCGATAATGACAGGCGCGGTCGGGAAATCGAACCGCCGCATCAGGAAACCGGCCGCTCCCAGCAGATAGAGGATGACGAGGTCGATGGGCGACTGCGAAATACCATAGGTGCCGACCGTCGCGAACACCAGGATGCCGGCATAAAGCTGCGGCGCCGGGATTTTCAGCAACCGCACCCACAGGCCGATCAGCGGCAGGTTGAGGATGACCAGGATGACGTTGGCGATGAACAGGCTGGCGATCAGCCCCCAGACGAGATCGCCCTGGGTCGTGAGAAGCAGCGGTCCGGGATTGATGCCGTAGCTCTGGAAGGCCGACAGCATGATCGCCGCCGTCGCCGACGTTGGCAAGCCGAGCGTCAGCATCGGCACCAGCACGCCGGCTGCCGAGGCATTGTTGGCGGCCTCGGGGCCGGCAACGCCTTCGATGGCGCCGACCGTGCCGAACTCCTCCTTGTGCTTCGACAGCTTCTTTTCGATAGCGTAGGACAGGAATGTCGGGATCTCGGCGCCGCCGGCCGGCATGGCGCCGATCGGGAAGCCGATCGCAGCGCCGCGCAGCCAGGGTTTCCACGAACGCCCCCATTCGGCTGCCGTCATGTAGAGCGAGCCCTTCAGCGGCACGATCTCGTCCTTGCCGGCATAGCGGCGCGAGGCCATGTAGAGTGTCTCGCCGACGGCAAATAGGCCAACGGCGGCGATGATGACATCGACGCCATCGAGCAGTTCGTTCGTGCCGAAGGTGAAGCGCGGCTGGCCGGTCTGCAGGTCGACGCCGATCATGCCGATGACGATGCCGGCGAACAGGCTGGTCAGGCCGCGCACCGACGACGAGCCGAGCACCGCCGAAACGGTGATGAAGGCCAGCACCATCAGCGAGAAATATTCGGCCGGACCGAAGGCCAGCGCGAATTTGACCACCACCGGCGCCAGGAAGGCAACGCCCATAGTGCCGATCGTGCCGGCGACGAACGAGCCGATCGCCGACGTGGCGAGTGCTGCACCGCCACGGCCGGAACGCGCCATCCTGTTGCCTTCCAACGCAGTGACGATGGTGGCGCTTTCGCCGGGCGTGTTGAGCAGGATCGACGTCGTCGAACCGCCATACATGGCGCCGTAGTAGATGCCGGCGAACAGGATGAAGGATGCCTCCGGCGCCACCTGATAGGTGATCGGCAAAAGCAGCGCGATGGTCAGCGCCGGCCCAAGACCGGGCAGCACGCCGATGGCGGTGCCGAGTGTGGTGCCAAGCAGGCACCACAGAAGGTTGACCGGGGTGAAGGCGACCGAGAAGCCATGTGCGAGATGTCCGAGCGTTTCCATGGCGTCAGCCCCTCAACACGGTGATGAACGCATCGATGACCGTGTTCAGCTGGTTCTCGATGAAACCGGCACCGATGTTGACGCCAAGCGCCCTGGCGAAGCCGAAATAGGCGGCCAGCGCCAGGATCAGGCCGAGCACTGCGTCACGCAGTGTGCGCTTGCTGCCGAAGCCGTAGCAGACCAGAACGAACATAATGACCGAGGCGGCGGTAAAGCCGAGCGGCTGGATCAGCACCAGGTTTGCCACCAGCCCGATAACGACGATGCCCATCGCCTTCCAGTCGGTCGGCGTTTCCTTTTCTTCCTCCGGCTGCCAGCCGCCGCGCAGCGCTGCGAGGATGAGCAGCAGCGAAAGCACGATCATGCCGGTCATGGTGATATAGGGAAAGACGGTCGGCCCGACCTTGGAATAGAGCGGCGACACCGGGATCGCCAAGGTCTGCCAGGCTACGGCCCCGGCGCAGGCGAGAAGCCCGACGCCGATCAACAATTCGGGCATGGCAAGGCGCGGGGGCGCCGCCTGAGGGTCGCTGGTGCTCATCGGTGTCCTCCCAAGGTGGCCGGCATCCTCCAGCCGACCGCATCCGCAGTTTCGCCGCATCATATGTCCATGCGGCAGGCGAGATGGGAAGGGGGCGGCACTCTAACCGCCCCCTGAAGACATCAGGCGAGGCCGAGATCCTTGAGGATCGCGGTGATGCGGGCCGTGTCCTCGGTGAGGAATTTTGCGTAGTCGTCGCCAGTCAAAAGGATGGGCGTCCAGTTGCGGTTTTTGCACTCGGTTGCCCATGCATCGCTCTTGGCCATGGTCTCGATCATTGTGACCATCGCCGCCTTGTCGGCGTCGGAAATGCCCGGCGGTGCGAAGACGCCGCGCCAGTTGAACAGCTCGACATCGATGCCGGCCTCCTTCAGCGTCGGCGCATCGATGCCGTCCTGGCGCTTGTCTGCCGAGATGGCGAGCAGCCGCAGCGCGCCCGCCTTGACCTGCTCGGAGAACTCGCCAAAGCCGGAGATGCCGGCCGCGACCTGGTTGCCGAGCAGCGCCGACAATGCCTCACCGCCGCCGGCGAACGGCACGTAGGACAGGTTTGTAGCCGGCACGCCGACCGTCTTGGCAATCAAGCCGAACAGGATGTGATCCGAACCGCCGGCGGAGCCGCCGGCGACGGGAACTTTTGTCGGATCGGCCTTGAGCGCGGCGACGAAATCAGCGGCCGTCTTGAACGGCGATTCCGCCGGCACGACCAAGGCCTCGAACTCGCCGGTGAGGCGGGCGATCGGGGTGACTTGCGTCAGATTGTTCGCGGCCTTGTTGGCAATGATGGCGCCAACCATGACCATGCCGGCAACCATCAGGGAATTGCCTTTGCCGTTCCACTGGCTGATGAATTGCGGCAGCCCGACAGTGCCGCCGGCGCCGCCGACATTGGTGATCTGCGAACCCGAGATGAGCTTTTCACTGCGCAGCACCTGGTCGATCGTGCGCGCCGTCTGGTCCCAGCCACCACCGGGTGCGGCAGGCACGAAGAGCTGTATCTGGGGCGCGCCTTCGGCGAAAGCGGGAGAAAGATGCGACGTCATCAGCCCGGCACCCACGGCTGCGGTGCTCATCAAAAATCTGCGTCTGTTCAGCATGGGGATTCCTCCAAATCACGACACCTCCTCCGGTGCCCGCCAAAACGCGCCTGCATCCAGACCCGTCATCGATTTCAAGCAGATGTTACGGAGTTCTGTCAACGGAAACGATATTCTACTGGACAGAACGATTTGGCGGCGCGACAGAGTCGCGTGCTCGGCTTTCTTCAAACTGGAACCGCCATGGACTCGCCAAGCAAATCGGCAAATGGGGAAATAGATCGCACCTCGGCGGACGGTGTTGCCGCGCTTGATCGGGCCATTGCCATCCTCGATGCCTTCACCACGGATGACCGGTCGCTCAGCCTGGCCGAAATCGCGGCGCGCACCGGCCTCTACAAGAGCACCATCCTGCGGCTTGCGAATTCCCTTTTGCGCGGACGATTGCTCGAGCGCCTCGACAACGGGCGCTACCGCGTCGGACCCGCGACCTTTCGGCTCGGTGCGCTCTACCAGCGTTCGGTCGTGGCGGTCGATATCCTGCTGCCGATCATGCGCGATCTTTCCGAGCGAAGCTGGGAGAGCGTTGCCTTCTATGTTCGCTCGGGCGATGTCCGCACCTGTCTCTACCGCGTCGAATCCAAGCACCCGATCCGCTACACGATACGCGAAGGCGACGTATTGCCTTTGCTGCTCGGCTCGGGCGGCCGCGTGCTCGCAGCGTTTTCGGGCCAGCAGGGCGACCCCTACGAGACCATCCGCAAGACCTGCAACTGTCTCGCCGTCGGCGACCGCGATCCCGATACGGGGGGCGTGTCGGCGCCGGTGTTCGGCCCGGGAGGCGTCCTGCTCGGCGCCTTGACCCTGGCTGGGCCCAGCACGCGCGTCGACGCGGCATTTCTGCAGCGCATGAAGCGTCCGCTGCTCGAGGCGGCGGCCCGCGCCACCCGCGCCTTCGGCGAGGACGCCTCCATGCTGGAGCGGGCAAGCCTGGCAGCGGACGCCATGCCGTAGAATGCGTCCCGGTTGGAAGGCTCGCTCAGGTCAATTTGACCAGAACCACACGGCGGTTCTTGGCGGGGCCCGCCTCGTCATCATTGCTGGCGACAGGCGCCATCATGCCGGCGCCGGCAGCGGGCAGCCTCGCCGCTCAGGTCACCGCGCCAGCAGGATGGTCGGAGTGTCATGATAGGTGGTCTTCACCACTTCCCGGTAACCGCACTTGGCAGCCACCCTCAGCGAAGCGCCGTTTTCCGGATCGATGATGCAGACGGTCTTCTCGCGCCCGAAAATCACTTCGCCCCACGCCAGGACGCGGGCAACCACCTCGGTGGCGAAGCCCGCCCCGTGCACGGCCGGAACCAGCGCCCACCCGGCCTCGGGAATGCCTTCGATCGATGGTTCCATGTCGCGCTTCAGATCGTGAAACCCGGCCTCGCCGATGAAGCGCCCGGTCGCCTTCTCCTCGATCGCCCAGAAGCCATAGCCGAGCAGCGACCACAGGCCGGCGTGACGCAGGAAGCGCATCCAGCTCTCTTCGCGCGTGCGCGGCTTGCCCCCGATGAAACGGGTGACCACTGGATCGGTCCACATCGCGGCATAGGCGTCGAAATCGTCCAGCCGGTGTGCCCGCAGGATGGTGCGCTTCGTTTCGATGACAGGGGCGCTGGTCGCTTGTGGATTGTTCATGGGATCTGCCTCGCACGATCGCCAGCGCTTAGCAAATCGGCGGTGCGGCGCAAGGGGCCAGGGCAACACGGCCCATCATCCAGGCGCCGCTATGGGAATTTTGTGAGACGGTGTTATTTTTCACGGCAGGCTGATTCAACACCTGCCAGCGCGACCTTTTTCAGGCGCGCATTGGCGCCGTCAAACCCGGCGAAAGAGCATGGACACCACCGATCTTGTGCTTGCGATCTTCCATCATCTGCTGGTGTTTTCGCTGGCGGGGATTATCGGCGCCGAATTCGTCCTGATCCGCAGCGATCTGGGTGCTGCGACGCTCAAGAGGCTCGCCGGCATCGACCGCCATTACGGCATCATTGCCACGCTGATCATCGTCGTCGGCATCGGCCGCGTCTTCTATGGCCTCAAGGGCTGGGAATTCTACGTCTATAACTGGGTGTTCTGGGCCAAGATAGCGGCGTTCATCGTGGCCGGCCTGCTGTCGATCATCCCGACCGTCCGCTTCATATCCTGGAACAGGCAGGCGAGCGGCAATGCCTCGTTCCAGGTGCCGGCGACCGAGCTTGCATCCGTGAAGACCTACATCCGAGCCGAAGCTTTCATCTTCCTGCTCATCCCGGTCTTCGCGGCGGCGATGGCGCGCGGCTACGGCTACTAGGATAGGGCCGATCAGCAGTTTGCCGTTTGCCTCCGGTTGCAATCTGCTAGCTTGCGCTAGTTGTTGCTTCATCCGCAGGCGGTGCTGAGAGGGACCCCGCAGCGGTTGGAGATTGATACACTGGGAGGAGATCACGATGAGAAGATTTGTCGCCGCTTTGGCTGCTGCCGCGGCCGTCACGCTTTATGGGTTCACTGCCGGCGCGCAGACCTATCCCGAACGCACCATCACCGTTGTGGTGCCGTTTGCGGCCGGCGGCCCGACCGACACGGTCACGCGCCTCGTCGCCGAAGCGATGTCGAAGGATCTCGGCCAGCAGGTCATCGTCGAAAATGTCGGCGGTGCCGGCGGCACGCTGGGTGCCGGCCGCGTCGCCAACGCCGAGCCTGACGGCTATACGCTGCTGCTCCATCATATCGGCATGGCGACAAGTGCGACACTGTACAGAAAGCTCGCCTACGACACGCTGAACGCCTTCGAATATGTCGGCCTCGTCACCGAGGTGCCGATGACCATCGTCGGCCGCAAGGACCTGGAGCCGACCGACCTCAAGGGGTTGGTGGAGTACGCCAAGGCCAACAAGGATTCCATAACCGTCGCCAATGCAGGCATCGGTGCGGCCTCGCATCTATGCGGCATGCTGTTCATGAGCGCCATCAAGACGCCGCTGGTCACCGTACCCTACAAGGGCACCGGCCCGGCCATGACCGATCTCCTCGGCGGCCAGGTCGACATCATGTGCGACCAGACGACCAACACCACCAAGCAGATTCAGGGCGGCACCATCAAGGCCTATGCCGTCACCTCGCCGGAGCGCCTCGATGTGCTGAAAGACGTGCCCACGACGGTGGAAGGCGGCCTTCCCGAAGTGCAGGTCGGCATCTGGCACGGTCTCTATGCACCCAAGGGCACGCCGGCCGGGATCACCGAACGCCTGTCGAAATCGCTGCAGGTCGCGCTGAAGGACCAGAACGTCGTCGCCCGCTTCGCCGAACTCGGCACCAAGCCGTCGCCCGAGGCCGATGCGACGCCGGCCGCACTGAAGGCCAAGCTGGAAAGCGAGATCGCGCGCTGGAAGCCGATCATCGAAGCCGCCGGCCAGTACGCCGACTGAGGTTGGAATAGGGGCGCCACCAGCGCCCCTATTCGCTTGGCATCCGCTACCCACTGCGGGCTTGGGAGAACCATCATGAAACCTTTCGCGATCGACAGGGCCAACGGCCTGTGCGCCGCCCTGTTCATCGGTTTCGGCGCATGGTTCGCGCTGCAATCGCTCGGCCTCGAAATCGGCACCGCGTTGCGCATGGGTCCAGGCTATTTTCCGCTGGTCCTGGCGATCGTGCTGATCCTGCTTGGCGCCGTCATTCTCGTCCAGGCCGTACGCGTCGGGGGCGAAGCGATCGGGCATATCGCGTGGCGCGGCATGCTGCTCATCCTGCCTGCTCCGATCTTCTTCGGCCTGACGGTGCGCGGCCTCGGCTTCATCCCGTCGATCTTCCTGACGGCGTTGATCGCGTCGTTTGCCAGCCGCCGCATGAAGCCGTTGACCGCGCTCGTGCTGTCGGCCGGCCTGACATTGTTTGCGTACCTCGTCTTCAGCTACGCGCTCGGCCTGCCGTTCCGCCGCTTCGGCCCGTGGCTGGCCCCATGGTTGGTGTCGTGAGGCGATGAGCATGGATCTGCTCGACAACCTCGCGCTCGGTTTTTCGACGGCGACGTCGCTGACCAACCTCGGTTTCTGCCTGATCGGCGTCCTTCTCGGCACGCTGATCGGCGTCCTGCCCGGCATCGGCGCCACCGCGACCATCGCCATGCTTTTGCCGATCACCTTCCAGATCGGCGACCCGGTTTCCTCCCTCATCATGCTCGCCGGCATCTATTACGGTGCCCAATATGGCGGCTCGACCACCGCCATTCTCATCAACATGCCGGGCGAATCCTCGTCCGCCGTCACCGCGATCGACGGCTACCAGATGGCCAGGAACGGCCGCGCCGGAGCGGCCCTCGCGATCGCGGCCATCGGCTCGTTCTTTGCCGGCACGGTGTCGACGTTCCTCGTCGCCATCTTTGCCCCGCCGCTGACGGCGATCGCGCTGAAATTCGGCGCGGCCGAGTATTTTTCGCTGATGATCGTCGGCTTGGTTTCGTCCGTCGCGCTCGCCCACGGCTCTATCGTCAAGGCGCTGGCCATGGTCGTGCTCGGCCTGCTGCTCGGCATTGTCGGCACCGACATCTACACCGGCACGCCGCGCTTCACGCTTGGAATCCGGGAATATGCCGACGGATTGAATTTCGTTGCGGTGGCGGTCGGCGTCTTTGGCGTCGCCGAGATCCTGCGCAACCTCGAAAACGAGGATGAGCGTTCCGTGATGATCCGCAAGGTCACCGGCCTTATGCCGACCCGCGAGGACTTTCGGCGCATGGCAGCGCCCATCGTGCGCGGAACAATCATCGGTTCGGCGCTCGGCATCCTGCCGGGAGGCGGCGCGATCCTGGCAGCTTTTACGTCCTACACGGTCGAAAAACGCGTCTCGAAAAACCCGCAGGAGTTCGGCAAGGGCGCCATCGAAGGCGTCGCCGGACCGGAATCGGCCAACAATGCCGGTGCGCAGACCTCCTTCATCCCGATGCTGACGCTCGGCATTCCAGCCAACCCGGTCATGGCGCTGATGATCGGCGCCATGATCATCCAGGGCATCGTGCCCGGCCCCAATGTCGCGACCGAACAGCCGGCGCTGTTCTGGGGCATCATCGCCTCGATGTGGATCGGCAATCTGATGCTGATCATCCTCAACCTGCCGCTGATCGGGCTTTGGGTGAAGCTGCTGACGATCCCCTACTACGTGCTTTTCCCGATCATCATGGCGTTCTGCTCGATCGGCGTCTACAGCGTCAACAGCAACGTCTACGACCTCTACGCCGTCGCCTTCTTCGGCTTCCTCGGCTACCTCCTGACCAAGCTGCGCTGCGAACCGGCACCGCTGCTGCTCGGCTTCGTGCTCGGACCGCTGCTCGAGGAAAACCTGCGCCGCGCCATGATCCTCTCGCGCGGCGACCCAAGCACCTTCGTGACGAGACCGATCAGCGCCGGCCTGCTGCTCATCGCGCTCGCCGTGCTCGTCATCGTCTTCCTGCCGGCGGTCAAGAAAAAGCGCGAAGAGGTGTTTGTGGAGGAGAGTTGAACTACGTCGTCGTTCCGCTTCGGTCCTGTATCTCTTCGACAGGATCGAGCGGTGCGATCGGCACCAGCGGTGCTGGCACATCGGTCGTCTTGACCTCGGCCTTGCAGATGTCGGCGATGACGCAGGCCGGGCAATCCGGCTTGCGCGCCTTGCAGACGTAGCGGCCATGCAGGATCAGCCAGTGATGTGCATGGCGCATATATTCGTCCGGAATGATCTTCAACAATCCCTGCTCGACCTGTTCCGGTGTCTTGCCGGGCGCCAGCCCGAGCCGGTTGCCTATGCGGAGAATGTGCGTGTCGACCGCCATCGTGTGCTGGCCGAAGGCCAAGTTGAGCACGACATTGGCGGTCTTGCGCCCGACCCCGGGCAGCTTGACCAATTCATCGCGACTGTCGGGTACCTCGCCGCCATGGTCGCGGATCAGCGCCTGCGACAGCGCAATCACATTCTTCGCCTTGTTGCGCCACAGCCCGATGGTGCGGATATATTCGCCGACCCTTGCCTCCCCCAGCGCCAGCATCTTGTGCGGCGTATCGGCGGCCTTGAACAGCGCCCGCGTCGCCTTGTTGACGCCGGCATCCGTCGCTTGCGCCGACAGCACCACCGCGACCAGCAGCGTGAAGGCGTTGACATGTTCGAGCTCGCCCTTCGGCTCGGGCCGCTGGACGGAAAAGCGCCGGAATATCTCGTTCACTTCGGCCGGGCTGTAGCGTGACGCGCTTCGCACCGGCCGCGGACGCGGCTTGGCGTCCGACCCATCGCTTCGTGCGGGCAACAGCTCTTTTTTGGACAGGGAAGAATCTTTGGACTTGGGGCTTGCCATTTCCCTCCTATAATATCCCCTCATGAGCGACACAAACGCCTCGTTTCAGGCCGACGAGCCATTCTTTCAGGCGCTACTCACCCCGCACCGGTCTCTGGGCCGGACAGGATTCTTCGTCCTGATCGGTGCGCTGCTGTTCGGCTGGCTTGTGACAGGCGCGTTTTTCCTGTCGCGCGGCGCCTGGCCGGTGTTCGGCTTCTTCGGCCTCGACGTGGCCGCCGTCTACATCGCCTTTCGCATCAACTATCGTGCCGCTCGTGCCCGCGAAGAAGTCTCGGTCTCGCGCACCAGCCTCGACATCCGCAAGACAGCCCCCTCGGGGAAATCGGAAGCGCATCGCTTCAATCCGTTCTGGGCGCGGTTTTCGGTGGCCCGTCACGCCGAGATCGGCATCACAGGGATGACGGTGGAAGGCCAAGGGCAGAACGTGCCGATCGGATCCTTCCTGGACCCCGATTCCCGCGAGAGTTTTGCCACCGCCTTTTCGCGGGCGCTGGCGACCGCCAAGGCACGCTGAGCCAGCCACGAGCGACTCCAGGGCTCGAATCCTGTGTCCATCTGGGTATGCGCCGCAAGAAAGCAAGTTTCGGGTGGCGATCGACGCCCCGAGGGGCGATATTCCGGCTCAAGGAGACAGTTCCATGAGCACACACACCGCGGTCCTCAAAAAGGACATCACGCCTGAAGGCAGCGACTACGAAATCGTGCGCCGTGCCATCGAGAAGATCAGTCTCGACTATCGTGATCAGCCTTCCCTTGAAGAACTGGCCGAGGAGGTCGGCGAGACGCCAACCGGCTTGCAAAAACTCTTCACCCGCTGGGCCGGCCTGTCGCCCAAGGCCTTCCTGCAGGCGGTGACACTGGACCATGCGCGCAGGCTGCTCGATTCCGGCATGCCGCTGCTCGAGACCTCGTTTGAACTGGGCATGTCCGGCCCGGGCCGGCTGCATGACCTGTTCGTCACGCATGAGGCGATGTCGCCGGGCGACTACAAGACACGCGGCGCCGGGCTCATCATCCGCTACGGCTTCCATTCCTCGCCGTTCGGCACCGCCCTGATCATGGCCACCGAGCGCGGACTCGCCGGCCTCGCCTTCAGCGACCCCGGCGAGGAACGCGCCGCCTTCGCCGACATGTCCAGCCGCTGGCCGAACGCCATTTATGTCGAGGACATGATTGCTACCGGCCCCTATGCCGCCCGTATCTTCGACCCGGCGCTGTGGCGCCCCGACCAGCCGCTGCATGTCGTCATGATCGGCACCGACTTCCAGGTTCGCGTCTGGGAGGCGCTGCTCAAGATCCCGATGGGTAAGGCCCGCACCTATTCCTCGATTGCGGCCAGCATCGGCGCACCGTCCGCCAGCCGTGCGGTCGGTGCGGCCAACGGCGCCAATCCGCTCTCTTTCGTGGTGCCTTGTCACCGCGCCATCGGTAAATCAGGCGACCTCACCGGCTATCACTGGGGCCTGACCCGCAAGCGCGCCATTCTGGGCTGGGAAGCCGGGCAGGTATCGTAATATCGATTTTTCTCAATATTACGAGGAAAACCATGGGTATGTCGGCGTTAATAAGTATAAGCGCGATTTCCACTGTGGTTTTCACCTTTGCAACCGAGGGCAACCTCCGGTTCCTGTAATAGTTATTTTGAGCCATTGTTTTAGGTAACTCTAAATTAACCACGATAAAGTGATGATGCCCTCATATTAATCCGGACGATCCGGCTTGATAGGAGGTCCCGATGACATTGTTTCGCGTCGCCTGCGGCGCAGCTCTGCTGGTTGCCAGCATCGACGAGGCCGCGTTGGCCGCGACGCAAAATGTCATCTTCAATGGCACGATCGCGCCCACCTGCACGCTTGTCGTTGCCACCAACGGTACGATGACGGCCAGTCCCGATCTCCAGTCCCTCAGTTCCCACAACAGCGGCGGCTCGGCTGGAACCGTGACGTTGACGACGACCGGAGGTGTGTCGCTGAGTGTCGACCCGGTCACCACCATGACGGTGCCATCCGCCGACAGCACGTCGACGACCTGGACGCCCACCTACTCCGCCGCCGGCGCGCATTCCATCGTCGAGACCGGCTCGGCAACCAGCATCACCACACCCGGCGCCGATCTCGTCTCGGTTCACCTCGCCGGAACCAAAGGCGGCAGCAATCGCTTCGCCAACGGCAATTATCAGGCAACGGTAACGCTGCGCTGCGAATGACGCGTAGCGAAGGAGGGGGGTCGTTGAAACATGTTCGAATCCTGGCGACGGCATTGGCCGTCGGATTGGCGCCCATTGCCGCCAAGGCCCAATCGATGTCGCCGATGCGTGGCGAGATCAACAGCTTCACCGAGGTCTTCGCGGTTCGCGTCTTCCCCGCCAATCCCTACGACCGGAAGATCCGGGTCGAAATCCATGTCTACGATCAGGATTTTCAGCCGGTAGATGCCAGAATCTCTCCAGATGTCTTCCAACTGGCTTCGCAGGCCTCCCGGTCTGTCCTTGTGGTTGTGCCTTTCGACGGCGCCGCCGAGCGTAAAGTGCGTATCTGCACCGAAAGCATCCCCTTTCCCAATCAACAGACGCAGATAAGGGCACAGATATGCGGAAAGTTTTTTGGGCGCCGCAAGTCCTGACACTGGCGCTCGCGGCTGCTTGGGCGGGTGCGTCGCCGGCCGGGGCCGAGGACGTCTACAACCTCAACCAGAATGAGAGCGGCTTCAACCTGCCCGGTGTCACCTTGCCCCAGGGCCAGGACGAGGTCCATGCCGCGGACGGTACCACTTGCCGTTCCGCCGTCACCGGTTCCGGCGCTTATGTCGATCTCGGCGTTATCAGAGGCAACAGCCAGTCGGACAACAGCGTTGCCACCTATGGTCGGGTGGTGATCCCGATCGGGCGCACGCCGAAGCGCGTCGATTGCAGCCGTCTCTATGAGCTTGAGGTCGAGCGCCTGCAGTTGGAACTGAAGCTCCTCAAAATGGGCCTCGGCGCCGACGGCCAGACGGCGAGCGTGGCTGCCAGCACTTCCACGGCCGCGTCACCGGGGTGGGCCAACGAAGGCTGGAGCATCAGGACCGGAAGTGGTGATGGCAAGAAAAAGAAGAAGCAGTAGTCGCGCGCTGCTTGCGATGGCAGCACTTGCCGGTTCCTGCCTTCCGGTGCAGGCGGCGATCATCGGCACCTGCACCATCATGGTCGGGGCGTCCGGAACGATGAAGGCCAATCCCGCCATCAGCATACTGGGCTCCAAACAGGCAGGCGGATCGAGCGCCAGCGCCACCGTGGTGGCAAGCTCCCTGTTGTGCTCGATACTTAACTTGCTTGACTGCTATTCGGTTTCGGCGCCGGCGCCTGCCGCATTCTCGTCCGCGCCGAGCGGCGGCGGCACCAACGTGACCTTCGCTTCGGTCTTCCGCCTCGATGGCTCGGGGGCCGATGTCAACGGAAGTGTGCCGCAGAGGGTTGCCAACGGCACCCACACGATGCAGGTCGACCTCACCGCCACCAGGTCGAGCGGTATCTTTCCCGCCGGCAACTATCAGGGCACGGTCACCGTGCGCTGCGAATAAAGCCACGACACCCCAAATCGGGCTGGACCATGCGCGTGGTCTGGCAAGCCGCGGCCTTACAGGTTAGCTTCCGCGCAATCGGAACGACCTGCGTTCGCCCGGACGCACGAAGGACGCTCCGACATTTGAATTTGCGTTGCCAGGAGGCCTTGCTTGATTATCGTCATCGGTTCGATCAACCTCGACCTTATCGCCAAGGTCGACCGCTTGCCAAGCCCCGGCGAGACGGTAGGCGGCTCGGCCTTCACCACCGCACCTGGGGGCAAGGGCGCCAACCAGGCGCTGGCCGCCGCACGCGCCGGCGCCTCGGTGCGCATGGTCGGCGCTGTCGGCAGGGACAGCTTCGCAACCGAGGCACTGGCATTGCTGCGCGACGGCAAGGTCGACCTGTCCGGCGTTGCCGAGACTCACGCCTCGACCGGGACGGCACTGATCATGGTCGCCGACGACGGCGAGAACATCATCGCCGTGGTGCCGGGCGCCAACGCTTCCGTGGTGCCCGGCGATCTCTCCAAGGCCTTTCTGAAAAAAGGCGACGTCGTGCTGCTGCAAAATGAGATTCCGCTGGCCACCGTCGATGCCGCCCTCGACCAGGCAAGGGCGGCCGGCGCCATCACCGTGCTCAACACGGCGCCGTTCCAGGGGCAAGCAGCCGGCTTTCTCGGCAAGGCCGACTATGTCGTCGCCAACGAAACCGAGTTCGACCTCTATGGCGAAGCGCTGTCGCTGCAAGGCCGCGACCGGGCGGCCCGCATGCGCGACTTTGCCGGAAAGACCGGCCGCACCGTCGTCGTCACACTCGGCGGCGACGGCGTGATGGCGGCGACACCGACCGAGTACCTGGCCGTTCCTGCGCGCAAGATAACGCCTGTCGACACGGTCGGCGCCGGCGATACGTTCTGCGGCTATTTCGCCGCCAGCCTGTCGTCAGGCCTGACGCTCGAACAGGCGCTGGCGCGCGCCGGCGCGGCCGGCTCGCTGGCCTGCCTGAAGCCTGGCGCCCAACCGGCGATCCCGCTCGCCAAAGACGTCGATCAGGCGCTGCAGGAAACCCGTTAAAATGCTGCGTCCTCAAACGAAACATGCCGTGCCGCCGGCAAGCGACATCTGCCGCCTGTCCGCGGTCGAACTCGCCGGCGCGATCCGGGAGAGAGAGCTTTCCGTGCGCGAGGTGGTGGCGGCATTCCTCGATCGCATCGAGGCGGTCAATCCGCTGGTCAACGCCATCGTCTCCTTGCGCGATCGCGCCGATATCCTGCGCGAAGCCGATGCGGCCGATGCCAGCCCGTCGCGAGCCGAAGCGGCGGGGCCGCTCTTCGGCCTGCCCATCGCCATCAAGGATCTCGCCTCGACCACGGGCCTCAGGACCTCCTTCGGCTCGCCGATCTTCGCCGATTTCGTGCCGCAGGAAGACGATTTCTTCGTCGAGCGTATCCGCAATGCCGGCGCCATCATCATCGGAAAGACCAACGTCCCCGAATTCGGGCTTGGCTCCAACACCTACAATGCCGTGTTCGGGCCGACGCTGAACGCCTTCGATCCGGCCCTGACCGCCGGCGGCTCGAGCGGCGGCGCGGCGGTGGCCCTGGCGCTCGACATGGTGCCCGTCGCCGATGGCAGCGACTTCGGCGGCTCGCTGCGCAACCCGGCTGCCTGGAACAATGTTTTTGGCTTCCGCCCGTCGCAAGGACTTGTTCCCGGCGGACCCGATTTTGACGTCTTTCATGCGCAGATGGGCGTCGATGGGCCGATGGGCCGCAACGTCCGTGACATGGCGCTGCTGCTCGATGTGCAGGCCGGTTATCATCCGCGCGCGCCATTGTCCTACGAGAAACCTGGCTCGTTCCTCGAAGGGCTTGGAATATCCGCAACTGGTGGCCGCATCGCCTGGCTCGGTGACCTCGGCGTTCATCTGCCGGTTGAAACAGGCATTCTCGACCTGTGCGAGGCAGCACTTGGCCGCTTTGCGAAGGCATCGTTCCTGACCGAGCCGCTGCTGCCGGATTTCGATTTCGAAGCGCTGTGGCGGGCCTTCGTCACGCTGCGCCAAGCCAGCAGCGGCTGCGCGCTCAAAACCCACTATGACGATCCTGCGAAACGCGGCCTGCTCAAGCCGGAAGCCATCTGGGAAGTGGAGAATGCAATGCGGCTGACGGCGCCGCAGATCCGCGCCGCCTCCGTGACCCGCACATCCTGGCATCGCAAGCTGCTGTCGCTCTTCGACCGCTATGACCTGATTGCGCTGCCGACGGCGCAGGTCTTCCCCTTCGACATAGGCACGCATTGGCCCCGTGAGGTCGCCGGACGCGCAATGGACAGCTACCACCGCTGGATGCAGGTTTCCGCCTTCGCGACCCTAGGCGGCTGCCCGGCGGTCAACGTGCCGGTCGGCTTCGACGACCGGGGCCGGCCGATGGGCATGCAGCTGATCGGGCGGCCGCGCGGCGACCTCGCCGTACTCAAGGCGGCGGCGGCCTATGAGGCTACACTGCCCTGGCAGGCCGGCGCCTGAACCGGGCGGACTGGCGTGTCGCAGGGCGCTAGGTAGCGGCTTGCACCGGCTGCGCTGCTATGCATTGATTACCCTCAACCGCGCCGCCTCGGCGGTATTCCTGGGGAAAAATCATGTCGTTCGAACTCTACGCTGCCTATGTCCTCGCTTGCATCGTTATCATCCTGGTGCCCGGTCCGACGGTCACGCTGATCATCGCCAACAGCATTCGCCATGGCTCGCGCGCCGGCCTCGCCAATGTCGCCGGCACGCAGGCCGGGCTTGCCGTGATGATCGCCATCGTCGGCATCGGCCTCAACACGCTGATCGCAGGCATGGGCCACTGGTTCGAGTGGGTCAGGCTGATCGGCGCCGCCTATCTGATCTGGATGGGTGTGCAGATGTTCCGTTCCAAAGGCACGCTGAATGCCGATGGAACAGCGAGAAAGCCACGCGGCGGCTTCTTCCTGCAGGGCTTGCTGGTGGCGCTCAGCAATCCCAAGACGCTGATTTTTTTCGGCGCCTTCTTTCCGCAGTTCATTTCGCCGCAAGGCAACTACTCGCTGCAGATCGCCATCATGGGCCTGACCGCCATGATCTTCGCCGCCTTCTCGGATTCGACCTATGCGCTGGCCGCCGGCCGCGCCGGGCGCCTGTTGTCGGCCGGCCGCATAAAACTTTTGTCGAGGATCAGCGGCAGCTTCATGGTCGGCGGCGGCCTGTGGTTGGCGTTTTCAAAGGCGAAGTAAGGTGCGCCTCTTCCCTCGCCCCGTTTACGGGGAGAGCGTGGTCGCGAAGCGATCGGGTGAGGGGCAACGCCGGGTCTGCAGACAAAATATTAACGTTTGTGCCGCCCCTCATCCCCCTGCCGGGACCTTCTCCCCTTAAACGGGGAGAAGGGAAGCTTTTAAAGCCGCCCCAGCCTCTCCACCAGCAACGCGAAAAACCCATCATGGTCGATGTCGCGCATCACCATGGCGTTCTTCGGCCGCTTGGTGACGCCCCACCAGTCGATCACGGTCATCCCCATGGTCAGTTCCGAGGCGGTTTCCACGCTGACGTTGCAGTTGCGGCCCTTGAACAGGTCCGGCTTCAACAGATAGGCGATGACGCAAGGGTCGTGCAGCGGGCCGCCGTCGGTGCCGTATTTCTCCTCGTCGAAGCGCTCGAAGAACTCCAGCATCTCGGCGGTGGCGGTGCCGACCTTGGTGCCGAGCGCGCGGAAGGTTTGCGTGCGCTTGGCAGTGGTCAGCGCCTTATGGGTGACATCGAGCGGCATCATCACGATCGGGATGCCGGATTTGAGCACGACATCGGCGGCCTGCGGATCGACATAGATGTTAAATTCGGCGGTCGGGGTGACGTTGCCGCCTTCGAAGAAGCCGCCGCCCATCAGCACGATTTCCTTGATGCGTGGTGCGATGCGCGGCTCGCGGATCAGCGCCAGCGCAATGTTGGTGAGCGGGCCGAGCGCGCAAAGCGTGATCGTGCCGCTTTCTTCGCTCATCAGCGTCTGGACGATGAAATCGACCGCGTACTGGTCCTGCAGCTTCATCGTCGGTTCGGGCAGTTGCGGTCCGTTGAGACCGGTCTTGCCATGCACTTCCTCGGCGGTGACCAATTCGCGCATCAGGGGCCGGATGGCGCCGGCATAGACCTTGATGTCCGGACGGCCAGCCAACTCGCAGATCTTGCGGGCATTCTTTTCGGTAAGCTTCAGCGGCACGTTTCCGGCAACGGCTGATATGCCGACGATCTCCAGTTCGGAGCTGCCGAGCGCCAGCAATATGGCGACGGCATCATCCTGACCGGGATCCGTGTCGATGATGATCTTGCGTGACTGGGGCATTTCAATTCCTTGTTTGGCGAGGTCGTGGGCTTGAACCGATCCGATCGAAGCATCCAAATGACGCCGAAGCGGCCGCGAGCTGCCACGCCGAACCGCTCGACCGGGGAAGACAATCCCCGACCTGCGCGCTTCTCCTTGCATCTGCTCGCCGTTTCAAGCGCCATGTCGGTCATTCCTGTGAGTCCACGCCTGGTCTTTTTGGGCGGGTCTGTTGACGGCTTGAACTTGGTCGCGGGGCGGACCATATCAAGGCCATCGGGAAAAATGCCATCTGGGTTTTTCCACTTTATGTCGCTCTTGAGAGGACAGTGTAACATGAGCCGAATGACGCCCTTTTCCAGCCCGCTTCTCCTTGGTTTCGACGCCATGGAAAAGACCCTGGAACGCTTGGCGAAATCCGGCGACAGCTACCCTCCCTACAACATCGAACGCCTCAGCGGCGCCGACGGCAAGACCGAAAGGTTGCGCATTACATTGGCGGTCGCCGGTTTCGCCGAAAGCGATCTCGATGTCACCACGGAGGAAAACCAGCTGGTCGTGCGCGGCCGTCAGACCGACGACACCGAGCGCGAATTTCTTCATCGCGGCATCGCCGCGCGCCAGTTCCAGCGCTGTTTCGTGCTGGCCGACGGCATGCGGGTGATCGCGGCGGAGTTGAAGAACGGTCTTTTGTCGATCGACCTCGATCGGCCGGAGTCCGAACGGCTGGTACGGAAAATAAACATATCGGTGAAAGACTGATCGTTACCACTGCATCGGCCGGAAAATCGGCACCGATTTTTCGAAAGCACGATGCAGCAAATTGAATGGCTCTCATGCGGGATGGCCTTGAGCGGCGTCCTCGCGCCAAGGAGGCTTTGAAATGACCAGAACTGAAAACATCACCATGACCAATGGCGAATTCGCTCATCTCGGCGAAGGCTCGGTCGCTTATCTCAGAAAGGTCTCGAGCGACGAATTGCTCGGCCGTTTCCCCAATCTCGGCGAAATCGCCCCCGGCATGGAACTGTGGGCGCTGTTTGCCGCCAATGGTCAGCCGATCCTGCTTTCCGATGCGCGTGACCGCGCTCTGGCCGGCGCCATGGAAAACGACCTGACCACCGTCGCCATTCACTGACAGCGATTCCGGCTGAAACGGAAAAGGGCCGCCCATGGCGGCCCTGTGGCGATATCATTCTCGAAATTCAGGCCGCGTGCGAAGCCTGGGTGTCCGACAAAAGCGCGTGGATAGCGGCGGCGTCGCGCGTACCCCTGATCTTGGCCACCGTGTCGGCATCGCGCAGCACCCGCGCGATGCGCGACAGTGCCTTGAGGTGGTCGGCGCCCGCCCCTTCCGGCGCCAATAGCAGAAACACGAGATCGACGGGCTGATCATCCAGCGATTCGAAATCGACAGGCGTCTCCAGCCGGGCGAAAACACCTGCGATGCGCTTCACGCCGGCCAGCTTGCCGTGCGGAATGGCGATGCCGTTGCCGACGCCGGTCGAACCCAGCCGCTCACGCTGCAGGATGGTGTCGAACACCTCCCGCTCCGGAATGCCGGAAATCGCCGCTGCCCGTTCGGACAGCAATTGCAGCAGCTGCTTCTTGGAGTTCGCCTTCAACGCCGGCAGTATCGCCGGAACGTTGATAAGATCGCTCAGATCCATGCTTGAAAATCCCTTGTTCGCCTGCCGTCACCAGTCCCCACCCCTCGTGCGGCCGGCTCTTATCCCAGTGCGACCGTGGTCGTCACGTCCGTGCGACCTTTGTCGTCACGCTTGCGCGACCTTGGTCGTCGACGGGTCGATCCAGCCGATATTTCCATCAGGTCGGCGATAGACGATGTTGAGATGGTCGGTTCCCGCATTGCGGAAGACAAAGACCGGGCTGTCCTTGGTGTCGAGCTCGATGACCGCCGACGCCACCGACATGGTCTTCAGCGTCATGGTTGATTCGGCGACGATGGCCGGCGCGAAATTCTCCGGAATGTCCTCGTCGTCATCGGCAAGCGGCGCCATCACCGTGTAGGCTATGTCGGTCGGCTGGCCGTTGGCGGCGCCCGAATTGTGCGATTTCAGCCGGCGCTTGTAGCGCCTCAGGCGGGTTTCCAGACGATCCGCCGCGGCCTCGAAGGCCAATGTCGGATCCTGGGCATCGCCGGTGGCCTGCAGCGAAGCGCCGGAATCCAGCCGGATCATGCAGTCCGCCGAATAGCGCGAGCCCGATTTGATGACCGTGACATGTCCGGCAAAGCCGCGATCGAAATATTTGCCGATCGCTTCGCCGACGCGATCATTGATGCGTGTCCGAAACGCATCGCCGATGTCCATGTGTTTTCCCGATATGCGCAGATTCATCTGAAAACTGACCTTCCTGCTCAGGCTTCAAACTGGCCCGAGTTTATACTCGTGATCCGTGCGCACAAGCTTTGCGGCGTCACTTGCGCCGATTTTAAATCCAAACTTTCCGGTTGATCACAAGCCGCCCTTTGACCGTCCCGAGGCCAACGTCGTGACGGACCATCCGCATGCGGGCATCTAGCCCGTCTCATGCGGGCGGGCTTCTAGCCACTTCACCGCGGCTTGTCAATGAAGTGCCGGCCTGTGGAAAATCGACCCGCTCAGCGCCCGGCGTTGGCCATCGCCCGTTTCTCGCGTCGGCGCTGCACCGAAGAGGGGATATTCATGCCTTCCCGGTACTTGGCGACCGTACGCCTTGCAATGTCGACGCCACTTTCACGCAACATGTCGACGATTGCGTCGTCGGAAAGCACGTCGACGGGTTTTTCCTCGTCGATCAACTGCTTGATGCGGTCACGCACGGCTTCCGAGGAATGCGCATCGCCGCCGCCCGAGGCGGCGATCGAGGCGGTGAAGAAATACCGGAGCTCGAACACGCCGCGCGGCGTCAGCATGTATTTGTTGGCTGTGACCCGGCTGACCGTCGATTCGTGCATGCCGATGGCGTCGGCCACCGTGCGCAGATTGAGCGGCTTCAGCTGCCGCACGCCATGGACGAGGAAGGCATCCTGCTGGCGAACGATTTCCGAGGCGACCTTGAGGATGGTCTTTGCCCGCTGGTCGAGGCTGCGCGTCAGCCAGTTTGCATTCTGCAGGCATTCGGCCAGAAAATCCTTTTCCGCCTGGTTCTTGGCCTGCGGTGAGACCTGGGCGAAATAGATATGGTCGACCAAAACCCGCGGCAGCGTTTCGGCATTGAGCTCGACCGTCCAGCTGCCGTCATTGGCCGCGCGCACCTCGACATCGGCGACGATCGCGTCGCTGGCGCCGCCCGAAAACGCCATGCCCGGCCGGGGATCGAGCGCCCGGATCTCCGCCAGCATGTCGAGCAGATCCTCCTCGTCGACACCGCAGATCCGTTTCAATGCGTGAAAATCACGCCGTGCCAGGAGTTCGAGATTGGCGACCAGCGCCTTCATCGCCGGATCGAGCCGGTTGCGCACCGCAAGTTGCAGCGACAGGCATTCGGCTAGGTCGCGGGCAAACAGGCCGGCCGGCTCGAAGGTCTGACACACCGCCAGCACCTTCGCGACGGCGGCGGCATCCGCACCGAGACGAACGGCGATCTCGGCCAGGTCGGCACGCAGATAGCCGCTCTCGTCAAGGCCGTCGGCGAGTTCGGCGGCGATCAGCCGTGCAGCCGGATCGGCGAAGGCTAGCGCCACCTGTTCACCGACATGGTCGCGCAGCGTGATCGTCGCGGCCGCCATATCGCCCGCATCAAACCACTCGGATGAGGAACCCGCGCCATTGCCCGAAGCCGACTTCCATTGTGCCGTCAGGTCGGGACCGAGCCGCTCGCTGGTGCCCGGGTCGTCGGGAAACAGGTTTTCCAGCGACGTGTCGAGCTTGTCCGAGATCGCCTCGGCGCTCCACTGCGTCTCGTTTTCGAACCAGTCGCCTTCGGCGGTGGCTTGCGGCTCCGCCTCGATCTTCTGCGCCTGGTCGCTGGCGGCATCGTCCTGCGGCTCGGCGCGTTCCAGCAGCGGGTTGCGCTCGATTTCCTCGTCGATGAAATGCTCAAGCTCGACATGGGTGAACTGCAGCAGCCGAATCGACTGCATCAGCTGCGGCGTCATCACCAGCGACTGCGATTGTCGTAGCTGTAGTTTGGCCGCCAACGCCATGGTTCGGTTTCAAACGCCTCGTCTACGCATCCCGACTTCCGGGCAAGAATTTTGCAGCCGGCCATAAAAACTGGCCCGGCTTTTGCTTGTCAAGGCAATTGGTAGCAAAACGCGCTTACCGGAGCGTTATCCCGGAGCAAAATCGAGAAAAAAGCGCCGCGCGAACCGCAAAAATCGTGTCAGGAAACAAATTTCACGCTCAGAGCAATTCCGGGAAAAGTGTGAAACGGTTTTCCCGGAAAAGCGCATAGCGCTTTCCCTTGGGAATTGCGTCAAGACGAAAAGACGGAGCGGATTGGCGTTTTCCGTGAAACGACGAACCGTTCAGAGCGTAAAACCCTCGCCGAGGTAAAGTCGCCGCACATCCGGGTTTGCCACCACTTCGTCGGCCCTGCCATGGGTCAGCACCTGGCCGGCATGGATGATGTAGGCGCGGTCGATCAGGCCGAGCGTTTCGCGCACATTATGATCTGTGATGAGGACGCCGATGCCGCGCGCTGTCAGGTGGCGCACCAGTTGCTGGATATCGGCGACAGCGATCGGATCGATGCCGGCGAAAGGCTCGTCGAGCAGCATGTAGGCCGGACGCGTCGCCAGCGCTCGCGCGATTTCCAGGCGTCGCCGCTCGCCGCCCGAAAGCGACATGGATGGCGCCTTGCGCAGATGGCTGATGTGGAATTCCTCGAGCAGTTCGTCGAGATTGCGCTCGCGCACCTTGCGGTCCTTTTCGACCACTTCCAGCACGGCGCGGATATTCTGCTCGACATTGAGCCCACGGAAAATCGATGCTTCCTGCGGCAGATAGCCGATGCCGAGGCGCGCGCGACGGTACATCGGCATCGAGGTGACGTCGAAGCCGTCGATCTCGATCGTGCCTTCATCCACCGGCACGAGGCCGGTAACCATGTAGAAACAGGTCGTCTTGCCGGCGCCGTTGGGGCCGAGCAGTCCAACGGCCTCGCCGGCGCGCACGCCGATGGTGACGCCGCTGACGACCTTGCGGCCCTTGTAGCTCTTGGTCAGCCCCTTGGCGATCAGGGTTCCCTTGAACTTTCCCGCATCGACGGTCACCGTGGCCGGCGCCGAAAGCTTGCCGGCGGCCCGTCCCGGAAGACGCGCCGTCAACGACGACAGGCTGGCCATCAGGGGTTCGTCGCTCCCGATTTCGGCGGCGGCGTGATCGACATCTGGACGCGTTGCCCAGCACATGGATCCACCTGAGCCAGTCCGCTTTTCATCTGCACCGTAAGCTTGCAGCCCACCAGAACATTGTCGTTTTGCGACAGAACGACCTTTTTGCCCGAAAGCACCAGCACCTGGCTCTTCATATCGAAACTGCCTTGATCGCCGGTCGCGACCTGCGCATCCGACTTGATGTAAACCTTGTCGGAGATCTCCAGGTGATCGATGTTGGCCGAGCCCGTCATCGCCGCACCCGCGGCCTCCGTGCCCTTGGCAGCGGCGTTGGGGTCCTTGACGTAGTAGACCGTCATCTTGCCGGCCTTCATCAATGTCGGCCCCTGGACGACGCTGACATTGCCCGTGAAGATGGCGACACTGTCGGCCTGGCGGACTTCCAGCCTGTCGCTCTCGATCTGGATCGGCTTGTCGCCGGACAGTTTGAGGCCTGATTGACTGGTCGTCTGCGCCCATGACGGCACGAGTCCGAGCAGCAGCAACGCTGAAGTTGCAGCCGCGAGCCGCGTCGAACTACTGAGCCGCATTGGTTTCTCCGCTGTTTCCCTGTGCCGCCTTCAAGGCGGCGGAATCGATGTTGACGCGCACTTTGTTCTCGAAAACCAGAACCTTGCCATTGTCCTGGACCGACATCGTATCCGCCGTGATCCGCGACCCGCCACGGCTGACATCGACGGGATCTCCCGTCTTCATAGTGCCTTTGCCCATGTCGAGGAAGACCGATTTGAACTTGGCCTGCATGCCGTCGGTCGTGGTGATCGTCACGTCGCTGGTCAGGTTCATCGTATTGCCGTCGCGATCGTAGGTGCCGTGCGAGGCCTTGACCGCCGCCACATTGTCGGGCGCGATCGGCACCTTGGCGTCGATGCCTTCCAGCTCGATGATACCTTGCGTGCTGACATCCTGAATGGCACGCAGCGCCGTCATCGAATAAGGCTGCTTCTGCTTGGTGAAACCGTTGAGCTTGGGATTGGCCATCACCAGCTTGCCGTTGGAAAAGGCAGTGCCTTCCGCCTGAACCTTCACGGCGACGGGTGCGGCGAGATAGGAATAGACCGGGAAAGCGACCGCTATCAGTGCCGCGGCCACTGGCACGGCAAATTTGAGAACGCGCACGCGGCGCGAATGACGCTGTGCACGGTCGAAAGCATCGCCGCGCGTCCGGCCGCCCGCCGGGGGAGCCAACACCGCCTCGGCGTTGGTTGGTTCAATAGGTCGCGCTAACATTAACTGCTTTCTTCTAACCCTGCCCGCCCTTGAGCACCGCCTATAGGTGGGACGCCGGCGCTTTCAAGCAAGCACAAGCCCACGAAAACTGCAAAAGTGTGACAACCGCCTTTGTACAGACGAAAACGAAGTCCGCACAACTGCGTGTTCTCCATAGCAGAAACAGACACGCGGCGTAAAATTTATCAGCGCCTGTCTCGCCGCCCGACCTCGCGGTGATTGCCCAAAAACGTGAGGGGAGATGTCGGATGCCCCGCCTGGCCAGCCTGGTCGATCGTGTATGCGGCGTTGCCGATCACGTCGGCGGGACGCTTTTGGCTTTAGATCCGGTCGGCGTCAGGCCGCCTTCCGCTGTATGAGACCAACAAGAACGGTGCGCATTCCCGAATACGATGGGCTGCCAATTTTCACTTCCCAATCAGTGTTGCGTTTCCGAGGGTGCTTCACATTACGCAACGCTTGGCGGAATGTGTTCGGGTCGACGCCTACAGTTCGAGCCATATCTTCGGCGGTTGTGTGTTTGGCGATCATGAAATCTCCTATGCCTTTTGCCTGTATATAGGGCGTTTGCGCAACTCGGCCAAAGGATTAGCCGTTTGCGCAAACTTCAGACTGAGACACTGCCGGAAAGAGAACTGCTTCCCGATGAGAGGATCATGGTCTAAAAGCGTCCCCTTCCGCCGACTGAAAGGCTGACCATGGCACTGAGAGCCGACGACCTGATCGACCGCCGCCGTTTGCGGCGCAAGCTGACATTCTGGCGCGTTGTCGCCATAGGCATCGTGGCCCTTGGAGTGATTGCGCTTTCAACCTGGTTCTATGGCGACGATTTCGGCGGCTCGACGGTCGACCATATTGCCAAGGTCAAGATCGAAGGCACGATCACCGAGGACGAGGAACTGATCAAGCGCCTGGAAACCATCCGTCTTTCATCGAAGGTGAAAGGGGTGATCCTGTCGATCGATTCGCCTGGCGGCACCACCGTTGGCGGTGAATCGATCTATGAAGAAGTGCGCAAGCTTGCCGCCGACAAGCCGGTGGTGGCGGAAGTCGGCACGCTCGCCGCATCGGCGGGCTATATGATCGCCAGTGCCGCCGATCACATCGTTGCCCGCAAGACCTCGATCGTCGGCTCGATCGGCGTGCTGATCCAGTATCCCGACGTCAGCGGCCTGATGGACAAGCTCGGTGTCAAGCTGGAGGAGGTGAAATCCTCGCCGCTGAAAGCCGCGCCCTCTCCCTTCAAGCCGACCAATGACGACGAACGCGCGATGGTTCGCAAACTCATCCTCGACAGTTACAACTGGTTCGTCGACATCGTCGCCGAACGCCGCAAGATGACCCGCGAACAAGCGCTGATGCTTGCCGACGGCTCGATATTCACCGGGCGCCAGGGCGTTGCCAACGGGCTGATCGACGCCGTCGGCGGCGAGGCCGTAGCGGTCGACTGGCTGGCCACCAAGGGCGTCGATGCCAAGCTCAAGGTCGTCGAGTGGAAGGATACCGAACGGCGCGGCGGCTTCCTGTTCTCGAAAGCGATGGCGCAAACCATCAGCAGTGCGCTCGGCCTGCCCGCCTACAGCGGCGACGTCATCCATGAACTCGGAGCCGACCGCTTGTTTCTTGACGGTCTCGTTTCCGTCTGGCACCCTTGAGACGCCGTTTGGGGCAAGTGAAAAAAGCAAATAAAATCATCCTCATAATTTTGACCGCACTGCTTTCACGGGGACCCGTCTCATGATCAAGTCCGAACTTGTGCAGATTATTGCCACGCGCAATCCGCATCTTTTCCTGCGCGACGTCGAAAACATCGTCGGCGCCATCTTCGATGAAATCACCGACGCCCTTGCCGAAGGCAACCGGGTCGAGTTGCGTGGCTTCGGCGCTTTTTCGGTGAAAAATCGTCCCGCCCGCACCGGCCGCAATCCGCGCACAGGCGAATCCGTCGAGGTCGAGGAGAAATGGGTGCCGTTCTTCAAGACTGGTAAGGAACTGCGTGAAAGGCTGAACGGCGGCAAGTAGGCGCGACGTCAGCGCCTGACGGCCTTCGGACAGGCCAGCTTCCGACGGAAAACATCATGTTCAATCGCTTCATGCTCATCGCGATCTTCGTGCCCCTGGCGATCATCCTGATCGCACTCGCCGTTGCCAACCGCGAACTGGTCGCCTTCACGCTGGATCCGTTCAACCCCGGCAATCCGAAGCTGACCTTGACTTTGCCGCTGTTCATCTTCCTGTTCCTGGCACTCGCCATCGGCATGATCGTCGGCAGCCTGGCAACCTGGGTCAAGCAGGGCCGCTATCGCAAGCTGGCGCGCCAGCGCGGCGTCGAGGCCGAGAACCTGCGCCAGGCGGTCAGCCGTGCGCCGGCGGTATCACAAAGCCAGGCTCCGGGAACGGCCCCAGGCTCCGCCCACGGGTCCGCCCAAGGGTCCGCATTGCCGAAGCCGACCGCTTGAACCGCCCGTTGGCGGTTTTGTCCCCACGGAGTTTTGCATGCTGACCATTTCGGCCGCAGAGGTTGACCATGCCCTGAGCTTTGCCGGGCTGGTCGAGACGCTGCGCATGGCGTTTCGCGACGGTGCGGTGCAGCCGGTCAGGCATCATCATACGATCGAGCGGCCAGATGGTGCCGCCTCCACCCTGCTTTTGATGCCGGCCTGGACCGATCTCAACGCGGCCGGCACGTCGGCCGGCGGTCACGTCGGCGTCAAGATCGTTACCGTCTCCCCCGACAACAATGCCATCGGCAAGCCGGCGGTGATGGGACTCTATCTCCTGCTCAATGGCGCCACCGGCGAACCTGAAGCCTTCATCGACGGCCAGCGGCTGACACAGTGGCGCACCGCCTGTGCTTCGGCACTTGCGGCTTCCTATCTCGCCCGCGACGACGCCTCGCGCCTGCTGGTGGTCGGCGCCGGCGCGCTGTCGCCGTTCCTCGCCAAGGCGCACTCGGCCGTGCGGCCGATCAAGACCATCCGCATCTGGAACCGCACCCCGGCCAATGCCGAGAAAGTCGCCGCCGACCTGCGCGCCGAGGGTTTTGCAGCCAGCGCGGCGAGCGATCTCGATGCCGAGCTTGGACGGGCCGACATCGTCTCCTCGGCGACGATCACGACGACGCCGTTGATCAAGGGTGCGCTGTTGCAGCCGGGAACCCATGTCGACCTGGTCGGAGGCTTTACGCCGACGATGCGCGAGAGCGATGACGACGCGATCAGGCTTGCCCGCGTCTATGTCGACACCCGCGCCGGCGCCACCAAGGAAGCCGGCGACATTGTCCAACCGCTGGCCTCCGGCGTGCTGAAGCCGGAAACCATTGTCGCCGATCTGCACGAATTGGCGCGCGGGCAGAAGAAGGGTCGCGAGAGCGCCGGTGAGATCACGCTGTTCAAGTCGGTCGGCGCGGCGCTCGAGGATCTTGCCGCCGGCATTGCCGTCTACAAGGCGATGAAGACTTAATTCGCTGCCGCAGCCGTTTTGGCGCCCATCGCCTCTGCGATCAGAGCAAAATCGGCCGCGCTGACCGAAAACAGGCCGAAGCGAAGCTGATAACCCCAGTTCGACTTGCCGACGGTGAATTCGAGCTTGTCGAGCAGCGGCTTGATCCGCGCTTCCTCGGCCTTGGCCCACGCCACATCGCGACGAAACGGCGTGAAGCCGGCGCCCATATCGCCCTGATAGGACTCGCCTTCCCGCACCGTGCCGATCGCCGTGAAGGCCTGCAGGCCATCTTTCTCGCCCAAAACAGTGTTCGGCGAATAGTAGACGATGCCATCGCCTGGCTTGACGCGACGCAGCGGTGCCGCCTTGCCGTGGTTGACCTGCATGAAGCCGGCTGCGCGGCCCCGCCGGACATGTTCGGCCGACGCCACGGCGATCCAATACGCGCTCATTTATGGTTACCATTGGCCTGTTCGCCATGGGACAGCCAGTAGACGCGCAGGCGATGATTGTCGGGATCGAGCGCGACAAAAGTACGGCCGAAATCCATGTCGGTCGGCGTCTGCAGGATTGTCAGCCCGCGCCCGGACCAGTCGGCATGGGCGGCATCGACCGCATCGGGCGTATCCAGCGCAAACACGATTTCGGCGCCACCGCCTGACGTGGCGGCTGCCGGCTCCGCCGTGTGGCGCGACCACAGGCCGAACTTGAAGCCGGCATCGAGCACGAACAGCACGAAGGTCGGCGAACTTTCGACCGGCTCACGGCCGAGCAGCCCGCTGTAGAAGGCGCCGCTCTGCTGCGGCTGGTCGACATAGAGGATGACGAAATTCGGGGTGGCCATAACTGCTCTCCAAGGTTCGGTGCTTCGACTTGGCGACCATAAGATGGTCTACTGTCAGATTATGGCAGCAGTCATCTCGAACCACGCGGCGTGTCGAGCGTTGCCCGCCATTCCTTGAGCAGCGCCTGGCGACGACGCGGATAGCGCGTGTCTGTTGCATGGAGTTCGGTGATGCGATCGGTGCGAAAATGCCGGAAATCGTGCCGCATCTCGCACCACGCCACCACCACCCGCACCTTGTCGAAGAAGCCCAGCGCAAATGGCCAGACGACACGCTCGGACGCAGCGCCGCCCGCGTCGCGGTAAAGAAAGCCGAGCTTGCGCTCGTTGCGGATGGCCTGCCGTACGAGGCCAAGGTCGATGGTCTCGATGGCCATGGCGGGAGGGCCGACCAGCAGTGTGCTCGCGTCGAGATCCTCGCGCAGATCGTCCGGCAGGACAGCCGCGATCTTGGCCAACGCGTTGGCAGCGGCGGCCGAAAGACGCTGGTCCGGCTGCTTGGCGACCCAGCGCGAGCCGAGCACGATGGCTTCGATCTCCTCGCCGCTGAACATCAGCGGCGGCAGCATGAAGCCGGGCTTGAGCACATAACCGACACCCGCCTCGCCCTCGATCGGCGCGCCCTGGCCCTGCAGCGTGGCGATATCGCGGTAGAGCGTGCGGATCGAAATCCCGAGTTCATCGGCCAGCGCTTGCCCGCTCACCGGCCGGCGATGCCGGCGCAGGCACTGGATCAGGTCGAGCAGGCGTTCGGAGCGGGACATCCGGTAGATTTGCCTGTTTCTTTGACATTGGTCCATCGCGGCCAACCTGAACCGGAGAGGCCGACCTGTCGGACTTGGTTGCGAAGCCGGTTGCCCTATGTCAAAAGCGGCCACGCCGCTCGGAGTTGCCCCCGCTTGAAGTCTTTTCGCGACAAACGCCGCGACAACCGTCCGCATCCATCCGCCAAGGGTGCGGCGGATGCGTCACGTCCGCGTACCAGCCAGGTTCCTGCCCGACCGGACGCGCCACCGCGCGAGCGGCAAGAGGCGAAGCCGGACAATCGTTCCGAGCCGAAATCGGCGCCGCGCATCCTGGCCCGCCGCGAAGGCGTCCTGCCCAGCGAACATCTTCCCGTGATCCTCGAAGTGGCGCCCAATGCCGATTATGCGCTGCTCGACAGCGGCGCCGGCCAGAAGCTCGAACAATACGGCCCCTACCAAATCGTGCGGCCCGAGGGCCAGGCGATCTGGCAAAAGGCCTTGCCGGCAAAAGACTGGGAGCGCGCCGACGCCATCTTCACCGGTGACACCGACGAAGAAGGCATCGGCCGCTGGCGTTTCCCCAAGACGCCGCTCGGCGAGACCTGGCCGATGAAGCATGACGGCATCGACTATCTCGGCCGTTTCACCTCGTTTCGCCATGTCGGCGTCTTTCCCGAGCAGGCCTCCCACTGGGACCACATGGCCGGGCTGATCGCTGCGGCGAAGCGGCCGGTCAAGGTGCTGAACCTGTTTGGCTATACCGGCCTCGCCTCGCTGGTGGCGGCCCGCGCCGGCGCCGAGGTCACCCATGTCGACGCCTCGAAGAAGGCGATCGGTTGGGCCCGCGAGAACCAGGAGATGGCTGGCCTTGGCAGCAAGCCGATCCGCTGGATCGTCGACGATGCGGTGAAGTTCGCCGAGCGCGAGGAGCGCCGTGGCAGCCGCTATGACATCATCCTGTTCGATCCGCCGGCCTATGGCCGTGGCCCCAAGGGCGAGGTCTGGCAATTGTTCGAGGACCTGCCCGATCTGACCGACCTTTGCCGTGCGATCCTGACCCCGAAGCCGCTTGCCGTGGTGCTGACCGCCTATTCGATCCGCGCCTCCTTCTTCGCCATCCATGCCTTGATGCGCGATGCCTTTGCCGGCATGGGCGGCAAGATTGAATCGGGTGAGCTGATCATCCGCGAAAAGTCCGCCGGCCGGGCGCTTTCGACCTCATTGTTTTCGCGTTGGGTGGCCTGAATGAACGAGCGGCATGCAGGCGCACCCGGGCAGGTGAAGGAGGTCACCAGCCTCGCCAATCCGCTGGTCAAGGACATCAAGGCGCTCGCGCAGAAGAAATTCCGCGACCAGCAGAACGCCTTCATGGCCGAGGGACTGAAGCTGGTCATCGATGCGCTCGATCTCGGCTGGCAGATCAGGACATTGGTTTTCGCCAAGGCCGGGCGTGGCAACGCGGCGGTGGAGAAGGTCGCGGCACGCACGGTTGCCGCCGGCGGCATGGTGCTCGAAGTGTCGGAAAAAGTGCTGGTCGCCATCACCCGCCGCGACAATCCGCAAATGGTGGTCGGCGTCTTTTCGCAAAAATTCCTGGCCCTGAAGGATGTGCGCGCCGACAATGGCGATGTCTGGGTGGCGCTCGACCGGGTACGCGATCCCGGCAATCTCGGCACCGTCATCCGCACCGTAGATGCCGTCGGCGCCAAAGGCGTCATCCTGGTCGGCGACACCACCGATCCTTTTTCCGTGGAGACGGTGCGCGCCACCATGGGTTCGATCTTTGCCGTGCCGGTGGCCAAAGCGACGACCGAGGCTTTCCTTGCCTGGCGAGGCGGCTTTTCAGGCCTTGTCGCCGGCACCCACCTGAAAGGCGCCGTCGACTACCGTTCGGTCGATTTTTCCCGCGGCCCCGTGCTGCTGATGATGGGCAACGAGCAGCAGGGGTTGCCCGAAAGCCTGGCTGCAAGTTGCGACAGGCTGCTCAGGATTCCGCAAGCGGGCCGCGCCGATTCGCTCAATCTGGCCGTTGCCACCGGCATCATGCTGTTCGAGATCCGGCGCGGCGCGCTGAAGCTCGAACCAATCGTGGACCAGCAATGAAGGTTGCCCACCCGTGAGATCATGGTCTCCCTACGCGCTGCTCGTTGTCACAGCCATAGCGCTCGACCAGTGGATAAAGTACATGGTCGAGAGCAGCCTGCCTTTTCAGGAAAAGGTTGATCTGTTGCCCTTCCTGGCGCTGTTTCGCACCTACAATACCGGCATCGCCTTCTCGATGTTCTCATCCTTCGGCGACACCGGGCTGATCGTCATTTCGCTCGCCGTCGTTGCCTTCGTGCTGTTCCTGGCGACGCGGATCGCGCCGTCCCAGATCCTTGCCCGCACCGGCTTTGCGCTGATCGTCGGCGGCGCGCTCGGCAACCTGATCGACCGCGCCGTCTACGGCCACGTCATCGACTACATCCTGTTCCACACGACGGTCTGGTCGTTCGCCGTCTTCAACCTTGCCGACGCCTTCATCTCGGTGGGCGCGGCACTGGTCGTCTTCGACGAGCTGTTCGGCTGGCGGCGCGAGCCCGGGCCGTCCAACGCCAAGCCTTCCAAAGCCATGCCTTCCAAGGCCAAGTCTTCGAAGGCCAAGTCTTCGAAGGATTGACCCCGTGCCGCCATCGCCGCACAGTTCATGTCGCCAAACACGATCGCGGAGAAAGACATGTCCGAAACCTTCAAAGCCATCCTCGTTTCGCGTGACGCCGAGAAAAAGCAGTCGGTAACCGTGACCGATCTCACCGACGCCGACCTGATGGAAGGCGATGTCACCATCGCGGTCGAGGCAACGACGGTGAACTACAAGGATGGCCTGGCGATCACAGGCAAGGCGCCGGTGATCCGCCGCTGGCCGCTGGTGCCGGGCATCGATTTCGCCGGCACCGTCATCTCGTCTTCCCATCCCGACTGGCGCGCCGGTGACAAAGCCATCCTGAACGGCTGGGGCGTCGGCGAAACCCATTTCGGCGCCTATGCTGGCCGCGCCCGTGTCAAAGGCGACTGGCTGGTGCCGCTGCCGCAGGGCATCAGCCCGCATGACGCGATGGCCGTCGGCACCGCAGGCTATACCGCCATGCTCTGCGTCATGGCCCTGGAGCGGCACGGCATCCTGCCCGATCGCGGCCCGGTGGTGGTGACGGGGGCGGCCGGCGGTGTCGGCTCGGTCGCGGTCTCGATCCTGTCCAGCCTCGGCTACCATGTCATTGCTTCCACCGGCCGCAATGCCGAAAGCCCCTATCTGATCGACCTTGGCGCCGCCGAAGTGATATCGCGCGACGAGCTTGCCCAGCCGGCCAAGCCGCTGGCCAAGGAGCGCTGGGCCGGCGGCATCGACGCAGTTGGCAGCCACACGCTGGCCAATGTGCTCTCGATGACCTCCTATGGCGGCGCGGTCGCCGCCTGCGGCCTGGCCGGCGGCATGGACCTGCCGACCAGCGTCGCGCCCTTCATCCTGCGCGGCGTCTCATTGCTCGGCATCGATTCAGTGATGGCGCCGAAAGCAGTCCGCCTCGAGGCATGGCGCCGCATCGGCACCGACCTCGATCTTCAGAAGCTCGCCAGCCTGTCCAGCACCATCGGGTTCGACGGCATCGTCGATGCCGCGCGCGACATCGTCGACGGCAAGATCCGCGGCCGCGTCGTCGTGGATATGTGACTCCGCCCAACTGCCGGAAGGATGGAATCGCCAGATCTGCGGCAAACCCGCCGCGCCTCGGCAAAAAGCGCTCATCCGCTAAAATTTGAACGATCCGCCGCAATTTTCCATAATCTCTGTCTGGCAAGGATTTCGCATGATCGCGGAATCCGGCAGCCAACAGGCGGACACTGGCGACGACGTCGATGCGGTGCTCCCGCCGCTGGTGCCCGAGCCGGAATTCTCCAGGCGCGAAAGCCTGCCCTTTCTGACATTCGTCGCCATTGTGGTGGTGGCCGGGCTGGCGCATCTGACCGGGGCACCAATCTTCATCAGCGTCGCATTGCTGGCAACCGGTCTTGCCGGTCTTGCCCTGCATCTGCGCGCCAGGCGGAGCGAACATCGCACCTCTGCCCTTCTTGACGAAACCACTGCCCGCAGCCGCGCCGAGATCGAGACGCTGGCCGATCGCATGTGGGAGATGCAGGAGAGCGATGAACGCTTTCGCGGCCTGATCGATGCGCTTGGCGATCTCGTCATCCATCGCAACCGTGACGGCTACATCGTCTATGCCAACAAGGTCTTCGCCGATCTCGTCGAGATCGACCAGCGCGACCTTGCCGGCAAGACCCTGGCAGAACTGGGCATCGAGGTCGGCATGGTTCCCGATGCCGCCTTTTCCGACCATGAGTGCCTGAGTTCCACCGATGTCTCTATCAGCACGCCGAGCGGGCAGCGCTGGTTCTCCTGGATCGAACTGTCGGTGCGCGACAAGGACAGCGGCGCGGTTTCGCACCGCGCCATCGCCCGCGACATCACCGCCCGCAAACGCGCCGAATCCTCGCTGATCACCGCACGCGAACGGGCCGAATATGCCAGCCAGGCCAAATCGCGCTTCCTCGCCACCGTCAGCCATGAAATCCGCACCCCGATGAACGGCATCATGGGGATGGCCAGGTTGCTGGCCGACACCAGCCTGTCGCCGGAGCAGCAAACCTATGTCGGCGCCGTCTCGACCTCGGCCAGCGCATTGCTTGCCCTGATCGAGGATCTTCTCGACTATTCCAAGATCGAAGCCGGGCGTTTCGACCCCGAGCCGCAGCCGATGTCGGTGCGCGAGATCGCCGACAACATCATCGAATTGCTGGCAGCGCGGGCTTTCGCCAAGGATATCGGGCTGGGTTGCCATGTCGAACCCGACGTGCCGCAATTGATCACCGCCGATCCGGGCAAGGTCAGGCAGGTGCTTCTCAACCTCATCGGCAACGCCATCAAGTTCACCGACAGCGGCGGCGTGCTGGTGAGCATAGCACGCGCACGCACCGAAACCAGCGACCGCATATGCTTCACCATCGCCGATACCGGTCCGGGCCTGCGTGATGCCGACCTGGAGCGCATTTTCGAGGAGTTCGAGCAGGCCGACGGCACGTCGACACGCACACATGGCGGGGCCGGCCTCGGCCTTGCCATCTCCAGGCGCCTGGTGGCCGCCATGGGCGGCACGATCTCGGTATCCAGCCGGCTCGGCCAGGGATCCGAGTTCGTCTTCGAAATCCCTGCGATAGCGGCCACCGAAGCGCCGCAGGGCCACCAGAATGCTCTCTCGGGCAGACGCGCGGTGATCCTGTCGAAGAACGCCGTCGAGGCCGACGCCATCGCCCGCACCATCCGCGCCAATGGCGGCGCGGTCGACATCGCCACCACTGCCGCACAGGCCGCGCCTTTCGCCGCCGGCTGCGATGCGATCCTGGTCGATGCAGCGATGGAAGAAGGCGACGGAAGGCTGCTCAAGCGCCTGCGCCAAAGCGGTTTCTCCGACTGTGAGGCGATCACGCTGATCGCGCCGACCGATCGCGGCATGCTTGGCGAGTTCCGAGCCAGCGGCTACGCAACCTTCCTGGCCAGGCCGGTGCGTGGCGGAACACTTCTGCGTGTGCTGTTGAGCAGCCATGCTCCGAGCCTCGGCCCGCCGCAGCCGGAAAGGCGCGGCGCGCCGACGCTGCGCGCCGTCGGCAACCGCCAGCGCGGCCTGTCGGTGCTGATCGCCGAGGACAATGACATCAACGCCATGCTGGCCCGCGCCACGCTGCTGAAGGCCGGGCATCGCGTCAAGGTGGTCGGCAACGGCAAGGCCGCCGTCGAGGCTGTCACCGGCGCCGCGCACAAGGACCGCTTCGACGTGGTCTTGATGGATCTGCACATGCCGGTCATGGACGGGCTGGACGCGATTGCCGCCATCCGCCGCCATGAGGAAGAATGTGCAGTGCGGCCGGTGCCGATCATGGTGCTGTCGGCCGACAGCCAGGAAAAGACCCGTCATGCGGTGTTGGCCCATGGCGCCAGCGGCTTTGTCACCAAGCCGCTCGACCCCGAGGCGCTGGTCAATGCCGTCGAGGGGCAGGTCGTCGCGGCCTGAGCTTTCCACCGCCATTCGGCACGGGCGATCACTTAAACGTAGCCGGTTGATCGTATTCGCCAGCCGACGAAGTATTGCCCACGACGTCGTATCACGGTACTGTCACAATCCTGTTGCACCTACACCGTATCCCCGTGCCAAGAGGGATGGCTCGAAGGAGAATCACTCGTGCATACAGTTATGCCGGAATGTGACACTCGGCCGAACGCCAGCAGCGCCTTGCTTGCCGGACGTAACGTCGATTCCGTCATAAAGGGCGCGGCGCTGGGCCGTATAGGCAATCTTGAAGTGCGGCTCGCTCGCAACGAGGCCGAGATCGCGGCCGCGCAGGAAGTGCGCTACCGGGTGTTCTACGACGAACTTGGCGCCAGGAAGGACCTGTTCCAGGCCCATGACCGCCGGGACGCCGATCGGTTCGATCCGCTCTGCGACCATCTGCTGGTTTTGGACACCACGCTTTCCGGTCCCGAACATCGCCGCATCGTCGGCACATATCGGCTGCTGCGGCAAGAAATCGCGGCCACGGCCGGTGGCTTCTATTCCGAAGGTGAATTCGAGCTGACCAAGCTCATCGCCCGCCATCCCGGCCAGCGTTTCCTTGAACTCGGCCGCTCCTGCGTGTTGCCGGAATACCGCTCGAAGCGCACCATCGAGGCGTTGTGGCAAGGCATCTGGGCTTACATCAATCATTACGAAATCGGTGTGATGACCGGCTGCGCGTCCTTTCACGGCACCGTGCCGGCGGCGCATGCGGAGGCGCTCACCTACCTCGCCCACCACTGCCGGACGAACTCGGCCTGGGACGTGCGCGCGGTGTCCGGGCGCTATTGCTCGATGGATCTGATGCCGATCGAGGCCGTCAATGCCAAGGCGGCGATCGCCGCGATGCCGCCTCTGGTCAAGGGCTATCTGCGCGTCGGTGCCCGCATCGGCGATGGTTGCGTCATCGATCGCGAATTCTCGACGGTCGATGTGTTCGTCGTGATGCCGGTCAAGGAGATCGGCGCACGCTACGTCAACTATTATGGCGGCGAAGCCCAGCGCTTCGCGGCGTGAGATTGAGTAGGCAGTAGGCAGTAGGCAGTAGGCAGTAGTGATGACGCCACGATTAAGCTCCTGTGACTACTGATTATTCCCTATTCCCTATTCCCTATTCCCTATTCCCTATTCCCTATTCCCTATTCCCTCTCTTCACGGAATATCTTCCGGCCGCCTGCCGGGTCGGCTCTTGTAGGACGGAAACGACCAGCCGAATTTGAGCGCACCACCGCGCACGAGGAACGCCGCCGCAAAACCGGCGAGGTCCGAGGCGAGCGGCGGCAGTCCGGCAAGTTCGCCAAGCGTGTAAAGGCCGGCACCCGCAAGGGCCGCCGTGACGTAGATTTCGGGCCTGAGCAGCACCGATGGCTCGCCGGCAAGGAGATCACGCAAAATGCCGCCGAAAGTGGCGGTGAGCACGCCGGTGATGACGGAGACGACCGGCGAACCGGTAATCGCAAGCCCCTTGGCCGCGCCCATCACCGAAAAAGCGGCGAGCCCGACGGCGTCGAGCCAGAGCAGCCATTTCCAGCGCGATTCGACACGATGCGCGCTGAAGAAGACCAGCACCGCAACCGCGGCGCAGACCAGCACATAGCCGGAGTTGGCGACCCAGAAAACCGGCAGGTTGAGGATAACGTCGCGAAGCGTGCCACCGCCTATCCCGGTGACGCTGGCCAGGAACAGGAAGCCGATAATGTCGAGTTGCTTACGCGAAGCCGCCAGCGCCCCGGTCGCCGCGAAGACGGCGACACCGGCATAATCAAGAAGCGCGATAGGGTTCATGAGGCCAAGGCAGTAGGGATTAGGGATTTAGGGATTAGGCAGTATGAATAGCACGAAGCCGCGCGAAGATACGACTGCCCTAGTTTCCTACTGCCTACTGCCTATTCCCTGCCTCACGCATCTTTCTCGGCCTGTTCGTTCACCGGCCCCGGCTCGACCGGTGCTTCAGCGGCGGTGAACTTTGGCCCGCCCTTGGCGACTCCCACCATGGCCGGGCGCAGCACGCGGTCGCCGATCGAATAGCCCGGCTGCACGACCTGGACCACGGTGTTGGCCGGGACATCCGGATTGGGCACTTCGAACATCGCCTGGTGGAAATTGGGATCGAACTTCTCGCCTTCAGGCGCGAGCTTCTTGACCCCATGCCGTTCCAGCGCCGACAGCATGGCGCGCTCGGTGAGGTCGACGCCTTCGATCAGCGCCTTGAAGCCGGCGTCACCCGATGCCTTGGCCTCGGCGGGAATCGCATCCAGCGCGCGGCGCAGATTGTCCGACACCGAGAGCATGTCGCGGGCGAAATTCGCGACCGCGTAGGTGCGGGCATCGTGCACATCGCGCGCCGTGCGGCGACGCAGGTTTTCCATCTCGGCCGCCACGCGCAGCGCGCGGTCCTTCAGCTCTTCATTTTCCTTCAACAGCCGCACAAGGGCTTCATAGTCACCGTCGGTGCTGCCTTCCGTGCGCTCGGCTGGGGGCTCGGTCGCCTCGACTTCATCGGGCGCGCGTTCGTCTTTTGCCTGGTCGCTCATCGCCGTTTCCCGTCAATCTCGAATGATGTGGATTTTGTGCCCGATATCGATGTTTGGCGGTCAAAAATCAAGGGGTAAGCGATTAGAGAGGCCGCCAGCCAAGGCCGGACAATGACGGCCAAGATTTCGATTTTAATTCAAATTTTACCCTAACTGCCGGCTTTGCTTGCCACACAGGCAGGATGGGGGAACCATTCGCTTGCTGGAGGAGTTTCGAAGCCGAGACAGGATTTTGAGATGATGACCCGCAACATAGGCGAAAAGGCAGAGGGGCTGGCCATCGAGATCAGGCGCCAGTTCGGCGCCGAGGCGGTGACCCGCTTTCTGCGCACCTTGCCGGCCTTCCGCACCGAGGCCGACATCCCCGACCGGCTCAGAGAACTGCTCGACCGCCTCGATGGGGCGGAGCGCGGTGACATCGGCTGGCGCCGGCCGTAACGCAACAATCGATCCTGGCAGCAAACCTCCTATCGGCAATAGCCGGGGAGAGCCGAACCATCTAAGATAGATGGGTTGGTCAAATGGAGGACGTAATGCGCAAGGTTTCGATCACCTCATCGCTGATGGCGCTTGTCGGCCTCGGCGCCATCACCTTGGCGGCCTTTCCGGCACAAGCAGACAATCTGCAGCTGCAATTGGGCAAACATGGCCCGCGGCTGAAGTTCATGGAAGATTGCGACCCCGCCTACGACGATTGCGAAGGCCCCCGTCGCGACGATCGGCGCGACCGGCGTCAACGGGGCTGCACGGAAGACCGGGCTCTCGACAAGGCAGAGCGAATGGGCATCCGCCGCGCAAGAATTGAGTCCGTCGGCCGCCGGGAGATCACGGTCCGTGGCAGACAGGGTGGCGACCGCGTGCGCGTGACTTTTGGCACCGACCGCGGCTGTCCTATCCTCGATCGCGAATAGCGGTCGACGTCATCAGCAGGTTGAGCTGGCGGTTGGCCGGCTCGACCGCCAAGCCACGCGACAATTACGCACAGTAATTTTGCGTGATGTTGCCTTGCGGCGGCGAGGCACCGCGCCTATGCTTCCTGATGAACATGATTTCCCCTGAGGCGGTCGCCAACAGCAAGCGCGCCTGGCTGAAGATTCTCGCCCGCTACAAGAAGCCCGACAGGCGGCGCAGCGCCGTCGAACTCGCCATCACCCTCATTCCATTCGCCATACTCTGGGGACTGTCCTCGGCGGCCTATGCCTATGGCCATTGGTGGGGACTGGTCCTCATCCTTCCCGCGGCCGGGTTTCTGGTGCGCATCTTCATGATCCAGCACGACTGCGGCCACGGCTCCTTCTTCGCCAATCGCTACGCCGACGACTGGATTGGCCGCGCGCTCGGCATCCTGACGCTGACGCCCTACGATTGCTGGCGGCGTGCCCACGCGACGCACCACGCCAGCGCCGGCAATCTTGACGAACGCGGCATGGGCGACATCCGGACGCTGACCGTTGCAGAATACCGGCAGATGTCGTGGCGAGGCCGCCTCGCCTACCGTCTCTATCGCCACCCGCTGGTGATGTTCGGGCTCGGTCCGATCTGGCTGTTCATCTTCGAGCAAAGGCTCCCCGTCGGCATGATGCGCGGCGGCCTGACCCCTTGGGTGTCGTCGATGACCACCAATCTTGGCATCGCGGTCGCGGCAGCCATCCTCATCTGGTTCGTCGGCCCAGGCGCTTTCCTGGTGGTCCACCTGCCGATCGTCATCCTCGCCGGTTCGGCCGGCATCTGGCTGTTCTACGTCCAGCACCAGTTCGAGGAAACGGAATGGGCGAAGGATGCCGACTGGGAATTCCAGCACGCTGCCCTGCACGGATCGTCCTATTACGATCTACCGCCGGTGCTGAACTGGCTCACCGGGAACATCGGTGTCCATCACGTCCATCATCTCTCCGCCAAGGTGCCGTGCTACCGGTTGCAGGAAGTGCTGCGGGATTATCCCGAGTTGCGCGACATCGGCCGTGTCACGCTGCTCGAAAGCTTGCGCTGCGTCAAATTGGCATTGTGGGACGAAAACCGCCGCAAGCTGGTGTCGTTCCGCGAGGCACGGGCGGCGGCTTAAGCAATTCCAGGAGAAGTTTGAACGGTTTCCCAGGGAAAGCGCGTAACGTTTTCCCTGGGCAATTGCGTCATAACAAAAGGACCGCCGCGCTATGGGCGCCGCGGCCTGGAGCTCCGATCAGGCAGCCCTGATCATGTCGGCGGCCTTTTCGGCGATCATGATGGTTGGGGCATTGGTGTTGCCACCAATCAGTGTCGGCATCACCGAGGCGTCGACGACACGCAAGGCTTCAAGCCCGCGCACCTTGAGTTGCGGATCGACCACCGCCATCTCGTCGACCCCCATCCGACAGGAGCCGACCGGGTGATAGACCGTGTCGGCGCGGGTACGGATATGGGTCATCAGATCGGCATCGCTCGGCTCGCCGGCGATGTGCATTTCCTTGTGCCGGTAGCGCGTCAGCGCCGGCGAAGCCAGCACCTGCCGGGTGATCCTCACGCCTTTCAGCAGCAGTTCCGCATCGCGCTGGTCGCCGAGAAAGCGCGGATCGATGCGTGGCGCGGCAAGTGGATCGGCGCTGGCCAGCCCAACCTCGCCACGTGAGTGCGGCCGCAATATGCAGACATGACAGGAAAAACCGAAGCCGTAGTGCAGCGTGCGCGCATGGTTTTCGACCAGGCCGATGACGAATTGCAGCTGCAGGTCAGGGCGTTCAAGCGCCGGGTCGGATTTGACGAAAGCGCCGCTCTCGGCCGCCGGCGAGGCGATCAGCCCGGTTCCATCCCGGCGCCACTGCGCGATGTGCCTGAGGAAACTCAACGCGCCGCGCGGGCTCATGCCAAGCATATCGGTATCCTTCGATTTCCAGCCGACGATGAAATCGAGGTGATCCTGCAGGTTCTTGCCGACGCCCGGCAATTCGTGGACGACGGGAATGCCATGCACGGCAAGTTCGGCCGCCGGGCCGATACCCGACAACAACAGAAGCTGCGGCGAACCGAAGGCACCGCCACAGAGGATCACCTCGCGCGACGCCTGTGCCACTGTCTCGCCTTTGCGTGTCCGGTAGCGGATGCCGGTGGCGCGCTTGCCGTCAAGGACGATGCCTGTGGCGTGCGCCCGCGTGACCACGGTCAGATTGGTCCGCTGCATCACCGGATGGAGATAGGCGGCGGCAGTCGAACAGCGCTCGCCATTACGGGCGCCACCGGCAAACTGGGTCACCTGGAAATAGCCGGCGCCCTCTTGTTCCGGTCCGTTGAAATCGTCCGAGGCGCGAATCTGGTTTTCGGCACAAGCCTCGATGAAGGCCTTGGCGATCGGCCTCGGCGAGCGCTGGTTCGACACTTTCAGCGGGCCGTCCCCGCCATGCAACGCATCAGTGCCGCGCTCATTGCCCTCGGCGCGCCGGAAATAGGGCAGCACCTCATCCCACGACCAGCCCTCGCAGCCTAGATTTGCCCATTCGTCATAGTCGCTGCGATGGCCCCTGACATAGAGCATTGCATTGATTGCGCTGGAGCCGCCCAGCGCCTTGCCGCGCGGCTGGTAGCCCTTGCGGCCGCCAAGACCTTGCTGCGGCACGGTCTCGAAGGCCCAGTTGTTGATTCTGGGCCGGCCGGAAAGCATGCTGATAATGCCAGCAGGAGCGCGGATCAGCATATCCCTGCCCTCGCCGCCAGCTTCGATCAGGCAGACCGTTTTCGATGGATCTTCCGAAAGCCGCGCGGCAAGCGCACAGCCGGCGGACCCACCGCCGGCTATGACATAGTCGTAACGCATGAAGACCCCTCCCCGATCGTCCACGGATTTCCATCCGGATGATCAAGAAAAGGCCTGAACACGACTGATGTAAAGACGCGCGGAATTACCGCAACGTCAGCTGCTGCGAACGCGCCGCCAGGAGTATTTCGGGCCTTTTGGTTCCGGCACGGCGGCTGGCTGGTAGTAGAGCCCCAATCCGCCGATACGGTCCTCCTCCAGGCGCTTCAACAGCACCGGATTGGAAATCTCGAACTCGTCGAAGCCCAGCCGCAGCATATGCGGCAGCTGGTCCACCAGCACCTGGCCCGTGGCGCGAACGGCACCTTCGAAATGGTAGCGGCCGCGCAGCAGTTCTCCCTTGGAGAAGGAGCGGCCGTCGCTGAAGGCCGGGAAGGCCAATGCCACCAGCGACAGCTGGTCGAGCAGGTCGGCAATCTTCTCGAGCTGATCGCCCGGCTGCAGCAGGACGCCGAGCCGTTCCTTGGCCGAGCGGCGCACCTCCGGATCCAGATCGAGGAAGACTTGCAACGGCAGGATGAAGCGGCCGTTGCCGGACAGCGCATCGGCGCTTTCGGCATGCGTCCACTCATCCTCGTGAAAACCCGCAGTGGTCCAGAGTCGGATCTCCGGTGTCGTCGGTCCAGTCATAAAGATTCCTAAAGCCCCAAGATCCAGGTCCGCTGAAAGTCCATCCCACGCAAAGCCGGCGGTCTCCGGACGAAGGTCGCCGTTTGCAGGCCGGCTGAATTTCAGCATACCCTATAGTGATGCGTCGGTCAGCGACTTCTCCAGCCCCGACAGGTGAATGCCGCACTCGGTCTTGGCATGACCGGCCCAGCGGCCGCTGCGCGCGTCCTCGCCCGGCTGCACCGGCTGCGTGCACGGGAAGCAGCCGATCGACAGATAGCCATAGGCGACCAGTGGATTTTCGCGCAGCGCATGCGCGCGCATATAGTCGGCCTGGTCCGATGTCGTCCAATGCGCCAGCGGATTGATGCGGATGCGTGGACCGACCGCCTCGAACACCGGCAGCGCTGCCCGCGTCGCGGCCTGGAAACGCTTGCGGCCGGTGAGCCAGGCTCGAAATGGCGCGACACCGCGCGCCAGCGGCTCCACCTTGCGCACGTCGCAGCAGGCGTCGGTGTTGCTCTGATGCAGATTGCCCGTCGGATCGATCCGTTCGAGTGCTGCTTCCTCGGGTTTGATCACCCTTATGTTGGTCAGCCCGAAATCGGCGGCGAGCGCGTCGCGATAGCCGAGCGTCTCCTCGAAATGCTTGCCGGTGTCGAGGAAGATGACCGGCAGTGTCCGGTCGATCTTGGCGATCATGTGCAGCAGCACAGCCGAATCCGCGCCGAACGACGACACCGCAGCGATCTCGTCAAGGAACAGTTCGCGGGCCGAGCGTTCGATGATCTCGAGCGGCTTCAGATGACCGTAGAGCGCATCGAGCCCCGCCGCTTTGGCGGCGATGCCGTCATCGACGTCTCCAATACGGTCAAGCGGCCTTGGCTTCGCCAGCATAGAGCGCCTCCTTGAACGGCGCGGGACCGACTCGGCGGTAGGCGTCGATGAATTTCTCTTGTGGGTCGAGCCGAAGGCCGAGATAGGTCTCGACGATCTGTTCGATGGCGTCGGTGATCTCTTCCGACGAGAAGCCGCGGCCGATGATCTCGCCGACCGAGGTGTTCTCGTCTGCCGAGCCGCCCAGCGTCACCTGATAGAGTTCGGAGCCCTTCTTCTCGACGCCGAGGATGCCGATGTGGCCGACATGGTGATGACCGCAGGCGTTGATGCAGCCGGAGATCTTCAGCTTCAGTTCGCCGATCTCGCGCTGCCGTTCCAGCGAGGCGAAGCGTTGCGAGATTTCCTGCGCGATCGGGATCGAGCGCGCCGTGGCCAGCGCGCAATAATCGAGGCCCGGGCAAGCGATGATGTCCGATATCAAATTGGAGTTGGCTGTCGCCAGACCGATGCCGACCAGCGCATCATAGACTGCCTTGAGATCGGCGCGGGCCACATGCGGCAGGATCAGGTTCTGTTCATGGCTGACACGCAGCTCGTCAAAGCCGTATTTCTCGGCGATGTCGGCGATCGCTTCCATCTGGCTGTCCGAAGCGTCGCCGGGCACCTCGCCGATGCCCTTCAGCGAGATCGTCACCGCCGCATAGTCGGGATGGCGGTGCGTCACGACGTTCTGGTCGAGCCACTCCGAGAACCCCTTGGAATCGAGCCGCGCCAGCTTGACCGCCTGGTCGCCTTCCGGCCGCCCAGCGAGCACCGGTGGCGCGAAATAGGCCTCGATCGCGCGGATGTCGGCTTCCGGCAGCTTCAACTCGGCGTCCTTCAACTCCTGCCACTCGGCCTCGACCTGGCGGGTGATCTCCTCGACGCCGGTCTCATGGACGAGGATCTTGATGCGCGCCTTGTACTTGTTGTCCCGGCGGCCATAGAGGTTGTAAACGCGCAGGATCGCCGTGCAGTAAGACAAAAGATCGGCTTCCGGCAGGAAGTCGCGGATTTTCCGGGCAACCATCGGCGTGCGGCCCTGGCCGCCGCCGATATAGACGGCAAAACCGAGTTCGCCGGCGGCGTTCTTCTTCAGGTGCAGGCCGATGTCGTGGGTCTGGATGGCGGCGCGGTCGCGCTCGGCACCCGTCACCGCGATCTTGAACTTGCGGGGCAGGAACGAGAATTCCGGATGCACCGACGACCACTGGCGCAGGATTTCCGCGTAGGGACGCGGATCGGCGACTTCGTCGGCGGCAGCGCCGGCGAAGTGGTCTGCGGTGACGTTGCGGATGCAATTGCCGCTGGTCTGGATGGCATGCATCTCAACACTCGCGAGATCCGCCAGGATCGCCGGAATGTCCGACAGCGCCGGCCAGTTGAACTGGATGTTCTGGCGCGTGGTGAAATGGCCATAGCCCTTATCGTATTTGCGGGCGATGTGGCCAAGCATGCGCAACTGCTTGCCGTTCAGCGTGCCGTAAGGTACCGCGATGCGCAGCATGTAGGCGTGCAGTTGAAGATAGACGCCGTTCATCAGCCTCAATGGCCGGAACTGGTCCTCGGTGATCTCGCCGGCAAGACGACGCTGCACCTGGTCGCTGAACTCCGCGACGCGGGCCTGGACAAAATCGTGGTCGAACTCATCGTAACGGTACATGCTTGGTCTTTCAGGGCGCGTCCGCCCATGCCTGGTGTCTCGGTTATGCTGCCCGCGCAGCCTGCTTGCCGAGATCGTTGCGAATGGTCGGACCGGCGGCGCGGATCTTCTCGCGCAGCCGCACCGGCTGGACGACGCCGTTGACGACCTCGGCGTCGATCAAATTGACGTCGACCACTTCGTTGGCGGCATAGGCCTTGGCGCCGGTCGCCTCGAACCTGTCCTCGGCTGCCTTGTCATGGGCGAGGTCGGCATGGTCCACCGTCTCGGCCCAGCCGCCATCGGCGTACCAGACGGCAATGCCGTCGGTGAGGCGGTTGGCGGTCAGTATCTTCATTGCTGAACTCCTTCGGCGACCGAACTGGACGCGCCTTCATGCCTGTGTGCCGCCAGCGGCTCGGACCGTTCAAAGTTGGCGCCGGCGACCGCATCGCCGATGATGGTCATGACCGGGCCGGAAAGATCGGTGCGCGTTTCCAGCGACGGCAGGTCGGCAAGCGTGCCGTGGAAGCGACGCCGGTTGGCGAGGCTGGCATTCTCGACCACGGCCACCGCCGTATCTGGCGACAGACCCGCCTCGATCAGCCGTCCGGCAACCTCGGCGGCCACCGAGCGGCCCATATAAACGGCGACGGTGGCGCCGGAAATGGCGAGCTTGGCCCAGTCGGGCAGCGAATTGCCCTTGAGGTCGTGGCCGGTGGTGAACACCATCGACGAGGAGACACCGCGCAAGGTCAGCGGCAGTTCGAAATCGGCGGCGGCGGCAAAGGCCGCGGTGACGCCCGGAACCACCTCATAGGCGATGCCGGCATCGCGAAGTGCCGCCATCTCTTCGCCCGCCCGGCCGAACACCAGCGGATCGCCTGACTTCAGCCGCACGACACGCTTGCCTTCACGGCCAAGCTCGACCAGCAGCGCATTGATCTCAGCCTGGCTCTTGGTGTGACAGCCCTTGCGCTTTCCGACCGGCAGACGCTCGGCATCGCGGCGACCCATGGCAACCACCGCCTCCGGCACCAGCGCGTCATGGACGATGACATCGGCTTCCATCAGCAGGCGGTGTGCGCGCAAGGTCAGAAGATCCTCGGCGCCCGGACCGGCACCGACCAGCGCGATGTGGCCGCGAGCCGGCGCATTCGAAAGCAGGAGATCGACGGCAGCATCATGCGCCTGCGAAAGCTGACCGATTTCAGCCGCGCGCGCAGGAGCACCAGTGAAGAAATCATTCCAGAAGCGGCGCCGGGCATTGCCTCTCGGCAGCAGCTTCTCGGCAGCCCCGCGAAACGAAGCGGCAAGCGTTGCCAGCGGCCCGAGCGACGGCGACAGCATACGGTCGATGCGGCCGCGCAGCATCTGCGCAAGCACCGGCCCGGCGCCTTCGGTGCCGATGGCGATGGCGACTGGCGCGCGGTTGACCAGCGCCGGGGTGAAGAAATCGCAAAGCTCAGGCCGATCGACGGCATTGACCGGAATGCTTAGGCGGCGCGCATCCGCAGCCACCCGACGGTCGAGTTCCTCGTCGCCGCTGGCGGCAAACACCATGATCGCGCCTTCGAGCTGCGATGCGTGGTAAGCGGCGGCAAAATGGCTCGCGCCGGCCTGGGCGACGAAGGCGAGCAGGTCGGGCTCGGCGTGTTCCGCGATAATCCGCAGGACCGCACTCGACTGTCCGATCAGCCGCGCCTTGGCCAGCGCCTCTTCGCCGCCGCCGACGATGGCCACGGCTTCGCCCTCGACCCGCATGAACACGGGGAAGGCATTGAGCTTGGGAGCAGTGTGCGACATGGACGCGAGCGGAATCCTGAATGAGCTTGCAGTTCTACGCGCGGGCGCGAGAAACCAGAAGGAACGCACTCGCGCATCCCTTATCGGGATGCAATTGCTTTTCTGAAAGCATCCCGGCCAAGAGAAAAATATTTCTCGTTTACAGATGGAGCGGATTCAAGCTGCTGTCGCAGGCCTTGTTTTCCGGGTCTTTTAGCGCCCGGGGAGAAAAGCCGCAAAACCGTTTTTTCTAAATTCTACCAAATTAGTAGATTAAAGCCGCGAACTCTGGATAGCCAGAATGTCCAACGCCGACGCGGCTGCCGACTGGAACATTAGTGGCTCGGGGCGCGTTCTCAAAAGGCCTGTCATATCGGATCGAAACCCCGGCTGCGGAACGCCACGAAAGGCCACCACGCGGCTGAAAAGGAGCCTGTCATCATGAACACAATCATACTCAAGCACGGTATCTGGGTCATGGTGGCCGATGGCGAGAAGGCGCTTTTCCTCCGAAACGCCGGCGACAACAAATATCCGAATCTCGAGGTGGTGCAGGAAATGCAGCAGGACAACCCGCCCACCCGCGAGCAAGGCAGTGACAGCCCGGGCCGATACAATGATGGTCCCTCCGTACACCGCAGCGCAGTCGAGGATACGGACTGGCACCGCATCGGCAAGGAGCGTTTCGCCGATGAAATCGCCGCCCGGCTCTACAAGCTCGCGCATGACGGCGAATTCAGCGAGATCGTGCTCGTCGCACCGCCGGTGGTGCTTGGGACAATGCGCAAAAAGCTGCATAAGGAGGTCGGGGACAAGGTGATCGCCGAAATTCCCAAGACATTGACCAACCATGCCATACCGGAAATCGAGGCCTTGCTGCAGGCAGCCTGATCATTGTCGATCGGCCCTGACCGATCGAGACGAATAGCACCGCACAAATTCCGATTTGACCGGCAGCTTTCTCGGCTGCCGGTCAAATATTTGCGGCAGCGCCGTCGATTTCATGGCTTTGCGGGTTGCATCGCCGACATACCATCCACCATATTGCAAACAGGCGGCGGCTTTGGGCGGCGCTCATCCAACATCGCTGTTTTTGAAAGGCGCTCCATAGACAATGCCGCATGACACGCCCCTTATCGCCACCATCGTCGCCGGTCTGGGGCTGGCTTTCGTCTTCGGGGCTCTCGCCAATCGCTTCCGCATTCCGCCGCTGGTCGGCTATCTCGTAGCCGGCGTGCTGGTCGGGCCGAACACGCCTGGCTTCGTCGCCGATGCCGGCCTTGCCAACGAACTGGCCGAAATCGGCGTCATCCTCCTGATGTTCGGCGTCGGGCTGCACTTCTCGCTCAAGGATCTGCTGTCGGTGCGTGCCATCGCCGTGCCGGGCGCCATCGTCCAGATCGGCTTTGCCACCGCACTTGGCGCCGGTCTTGCCTGGATGCTTGGCTGGTCGATGGGCGCGGGGCTGGTGTTCGGCCTGGCGCTGTCGGTGGCCTCGACCGTGGTGCTGCTGCGTGCCCTGCAGGAACGGCGGATGATCGAGACCGAGCGCGGCCGCATCGCCGTCGGCTGGCTGATCGTCGAGGATCTGGCCATGGTGCTGGCGCTGGTGCTGCTGCCGGCGCTGGCCGGCGTGCTCGGCGGTCAGGAGCAGGCTGACGCCCATGCGAGCGGCCTGCTGTCGCTGCCGGCCAGCTACGGCATCTGGGGCGTCGTCGGCATCACGCTGGCCAAGGTCGCCGCTTTCGTGATCGTCATGCTGGTGGTCGGCCGCCGGGTCATTCCCTGGATCCTGCATTACGTCGCCCATACCGGCTCGCGCGAACTGTTCCGGCTGGCGGTTTTGGCCATCGCGCTCGGCGTCGCCTTCGGTGCGGCAAAACTATTCGGTGTCTCGCTGGCGCTGGGCGCCTTCTTCGCCGGCATGATCATGAGCGAGTCCGAGCTCAGCCACCGCGCCGCCGAGGAATCGCTGCCGCTGCGCGATGCCTTCTCCGTGCTGTTCTTCGTCTCGGTCGGCATGCTGTTCGACCCGTTCAGCCTGATCAGCAATGGCTGGCCGATCCTGGCGACGCTGGCCATCATCGTCATTGGCAAATCACTGGCCGCATTCGCCATCGTTGTCGCCTTCGGCTATCCCATCGCCACGGCGCTGATAATTTCGGCAAGCCTTGCCCAGATCGGCGAATTCTCCTTCATTCTGGCTGAACTCGGCGTCGGGCTGAAGCTGCTGCCGGAACAGGGCCGCGACCTCATTCTGGCCGGTGCGATCCTGTCGATTGTCCTCAACCCGATGATGTTCCTGGCCATCGACTGGATGAAGCCGTGGCTGGAACGGCGCGCCGCCAGGACGGCACCACCGGTCGAGGCAAAACCGGTTGGTCCGGCGACGGAGCCGGGCCAGGTAGCCTCTGTCGCGGCAACGACGAAAAAGGAGGACGGCCCGCCTCCAAAGACGGCACTCACCGGCCATGCCATCCTGATCGGCTACGGCCGTGTCGGTGGCCTGGTCGGCTCGGCGCTGAAAGACGCGGCAATGCCCTTCCTGGTCATCGAGGACGCCGACAAGACGCTGGCGAAATTGAAAGCGGACAGCATCGAGACCGTCGCCGGCAATGCGGCCAATGCCGAAGTGTTCGCCGCCGCCAATCCCGAAGGCGCCAGCCGGCTGATCCTTGCCATCCCCAATGCCTTCGAAGCCGGCCAGATCGTGCTCCGAGCCCGCACCGCCAACCCTGGCATCAACGTCATCGCTCGTGCCCATTCCGACGCCGAGGTCGAACATCTCAAGGGTTTGGGCGCCGATACGGTGATCATGGGTGAACGCGAGATTGCGCGCGGGATTGTGGAAGAAGTTCTCGGTCCCAAACCGGAGTTGAGGCGCGAAACCGCCGAGCCATCGGTGGCCTGAGTTCCAAAGCCCAGGCTGCACTCTCGCACGCTGGCACCGTGATCGGCTCGACCACCCTTTCAAGCGAGCATCACGCCACGAATGCAGAGCCGCCATTTTGCGCGATACCACTGAGGTATTTGGCCGGCGGCTTCCCAAGCGCCTTCTTGAACATGGTGATGAAGGCCGTAACGGAACCATAGCCGAGATCGCCCGAGACCTGCTGGACACTCTTGCCGGAAGCCAGTTCCCGAATTGCAACGATCAAGTGCAATTGCTGGCGCCAGCGCCCGAAACTCAGCCCTGTCTCCTTTGTCACAAGGCGGGCGAGGCTGCTTTCGCTGAGCGCGACGCGATTGGCCCATTCCGCCAGTGTGCTGCGGTCGGCGGGGTCCTGCGCCAACGCTTCGGCGATCCTGTTCAAGCGCGGCTCGGATGAGATCGGCAGGTGCAATTGCTGGACAGGCATGCGTGGCAACTCGGTGAGCAGTATCTTGGTCAAGAGCTCGCCCCTCGCCTCGTCGTCCTGCAGCCGATCGGAAAGCTCGATGATCAATTCGCGCAGCAGTGGCGAGATCGAAAGTGTGCAGCACCGCTCCGGCAGGTCGGCGGCGCCCGGCTCTATGTAGACGAAAAAAATCCGGGCGTTGGCGGTTGCGACATTGCTGTGCTCCATGCCGCCGGGGATCCACACCCCGCAATGCGGCGGCACCATCCATAGACCGCTTGGAACGCGGCATGTGACGCCGCCGCCGAGCGCGAAGACGAGCTGGCCTTTGCGGTGCCGATGGGCGGGGACTTCCGCTCGGGTGTCGGGGATGTCGACGCGCACGGCAATCGCCAGCGCGGCTGGGTCATCCACATCGAGATCGAGCCAGGGGTAGCTGAGGGGCTGTCTCATGATTGACTGTTATTAGCGATGAAACGCCACGATAGCTAAATTCTTTAACCGCGAAAGTCGATAGGCTTCGGTTCGCGCAGGGTTGATCTCGTGACGCTGCGCGCCCCCGGCGGTATGGCCCGCTACCTACGTGGGTACTCAGCTTGCAGTGCTTTCCAACGCAAGCTGGCACCGACAAGCCAGCAACAAGGTACGCCCATGCTTGCCCTGGTCATCTCTCCAGAAAACGCGACCGGGTTGAGGCTCGCCGACGTCGCCGAGCCTCAACCGGCCTCGAATGAAGCACTTGTCTCGGTCCACGCGACTTCGTTGAATCGCGGCGAACTGCGCCTGCTTGCCATACGCCCCAAGGGTTGGATACCCGGCCAGGACATTGCGGGGATTGTCGAACGAAGAGCAGCCGATGGTTCCGGGCCAACCGTCGGCGCCCGGGTTGTCGCGTTGGTCGACGAGGCTGGTTGGACCGAACGCATCGCAGTCCCAACCGACCGTCTCGCCGTCCTGCCGGATGACGTCAGCTTCGTTTCCGCAGCTACGCTTCCGGTCGCCGGTACGACGGCGCTGAGGACTCTACGCCATGGCGGGGACCTCGCCGGCCAGCAGGTCTTGATCACGGGCGCAAGCGGTGCGGTCGGTCGTTTCCAGATCCAGCTCGCCCGCCATCAGGGCGGATTCGTGACCGCTGTCGCCGCCGCCCGGCACGCCGAGGATCTCCGCAACCTGGGAGCCAGGCAGGTTGTCGAAGCGATAGACCTGACCGAGGGGCCGTTCTCGCTGATTACCGAGTCGGTTGGCGGTCAAAGCCTCGCATGCGCGATCGAACGCGTCGCCCCTGGCGGGACCATCGTCATGTTCGGCTCGAGCAGCGGCGAACTGACGCCCGTCGGATTCCGCCAGTTCGTTCCGGATCATGAAGGAGCGAGGCTTCAGACTTTCGCGTACTACACGTCTGGTCCAGGCATTGGCGAGGACATCGCCTCGCTGCTCGCTCTGGTCGCAGCCGGCCGGCTCGAAACGCGCGTGGCCTTGACCGTGCCGTGGACAGACATCGCCCAAGCGCTGAACGCACTGCGACAGCGCAGCTTCAGCGGCAAGGCCGTTCTCACCATAACAGGATGAGCATCCTGTTTTGTCACACGTGCTGGCCGCCATTGATGTGAATTTCCGAGCCGGTCACGTAGGACGCCTGCTGCGAGCACAGGAAGAAGATGATGTCGGCGACTTCGGCCGTGGTGCCGAGCCTTCTCAAGGGGATCGTCTCGACGATCTTGTCGGTGCCCGGTGACAGGATCGCGGTGTCGATCTCGCCGGGCGCAATGGCGTTGACGCGGATGCCGTGCGGGCCGAAATCATGTGCCATCTCGCGCGTCAGCGAGCCAAGTGCCGCCTTCGATGTCGCGTAGGCCGTGCCGGCGAAGGGATGCACGCGGGTTCCGGCGATCGAGGTTACGTTGACGATCGAGCCCTTGGCCGCCGCCAGTTCCTTGAACAGGCCGCGCGCCAGCATGATCGGCGCGAAGAAATTGACCTGGAACACGTCGCGCCAGACATGCATCGGCGTGTCGATCGAATCCATGCGGCTGTTGCCGTCCTTGAGCTTCGGCGAAATGCCGGCATTGTTGACCAGCGCATGCAGCTGGCCGCCATGCGCTTCCAGCCGGTGGCGGATTTCGGAGACGGCGATGCCGACATCCTCCTGATCGGCGAGATCGACCTTGATGTGGTCTTCCGGCCCGGCCGGCCACGGGCAGTCCTCGGCGAAAGCCTGCCTGGAGCAGGTGATGACGCGCCAGCCCTCGCGCGAAAAACGCTTGACGGTGGCGTGGCCAATGCCGCGGCTGGCGCCGGTCAGCACGATGGTCTTTCTGGTGTCGAGTTCAGTCATCTCAGGGTCTCCAGCCGGCAGATGTAGCCGAACGCCGCCGAGGTGGCGAGAGGCCGAAATGTCACCATTCACGTCAAAGGAGGAACCGGGAAGCCAACTCGCCGTTGGTTCGGGGAGTGCAGGACAAGGGTGCGGGGTTTCACATCAAATCAATCGGACAGAGCCATGACACAGACAGCACCCCTCGACATCGCCACCGCCTTCACCAAGGCGTGGACAGGCCACGACCTCGAAAAGGCAGCATCCTATGTCGCCGACGACGTCGTTTTTGATGGGCCGATGCAGCAATCGACCGGCAAGGCCCCCTACCTGAAGGGCCTGACCAAACTTTCACAGGATGTGACCGGTGTGCGCATGATCGCTGCTTTCGGCGACGATCACCAGGCGCTGCTGATGTATGACTTGATGACAAAGTCGTCCGGCGCGCTTTCCTGCGCCAAGCACCTCACCGTCCGCGATGGCAAGATTCACAGCGACAAACTGACCTTTGACAGCAAGAAATTGGGCAGCGCCAAGCCACGGAATTAGCGGATCGGATCAGCCGCCAAGGAGGTCGAGGATCGAGGTCTGCCGCTTTTTGCGCGGACCGCCGACGTCGCCTGGCGGCACCGGGTGCTTGATCGATGCGGTGGCGCCGTCATCCTCTGGCATGGAAAGGCCATCGGCATCGACGGTTTGGGCGGGACGGGCTGCGCGGGACGGCGCTTGGGCAACCGGCGCTGCTGGCCGCGCCGGAACCTGCTGGCCGACCGACGTTGACGGAACCGGCGCCGTGTTGTTCGCCGAGGGGATCTCGTCGGGGACGATTGTGTCGGCCGGCGTCGATTTCCAGGTGCCGGGCAGCGGCCGCACCGGCACACCCTCGTGGGCCGCAACCATGAACTCGTGCCAGGCCTGCGCCGGCAGTGCGCCGCCGGTGACCTTCTTCATCGGGCTGCCATCATCATTGCCGAACCACACACCGGTGGTGAGGTTGGCGGTGTAGCCGACGAACCAGGCGTCGCGCGAATTCTGACTGGTGCCGGTCTTGCCGGCCGATGGCCAGGCGAAAGCCGCTTTCCGGGCAGTGCCGATCTCAACCGTGCCCGTCATCATCGAGTTCATCATGCCCACGATCTCAGGCTTGACGACGCGCGGCGCGCTGCCGCCGCCGCTGTCGTAAAGCACTTTGCCCTCGGTGGTCGTCACGCGCCGGATGAAGTGGATGTCGGGCTTGTAGCCGCCATTGGCGAATGGGACATAGGCCGAGGTCAGCTCCAGCGGCGTCACTTCCGAAGTGCCGAGCGCGATCGAGGTGTTGGCTATCAGGTCGGACTGGATGCCCATGCGGTGGGCCGCCTCGACTACCGCGTTCGGCCCGACCTCCATGGTCAGCTGCGCGGCCACCGAGTTCAGAGACTTGGCCAGCGCGGTGGCCAGCGTCACCTTGCCGAAATACTTGCCGCCGTAATTGTCGGGTGTCCAATTGCCGATCTTGATCGGCGCATCGTTGCGGATGCTGTCGGGCGTGCGACCGGCTTCGAGCGCGGCCATATAGACGAACGGCTTGAACGCCGAGCCCGGCTGGCGACGTGCCTCCGAAGCACGGTCGAACTGGCTCGTCGAATAGTCGTAGCCGCCGACCATGGCGCGCACCGCGCCGGAATCGTCGATCGACACCAGGGCGCCCTGGCTGACGTTGAGCTTCTTGCCGCTGTCGTCGATCAGCCTGCGGATCGACTGTTCGGCGAGCTTTTGCAGGTTCAGGTCGACGGTGCTGTCGATGACGATGTCGCCGCGCACGTCGCCGATCAGGTCGGGCAATTCTTCCATGATGGTGTCGGCGACGTAATTCTCCGAGCCGGTCCAGTAGGACGGCGCACGCGTTGCCGGCGCGCTCATTGCCGAGGTCAGTTCCTTGGCGCTGATCTTTCCCTCGTCGCGCATGGCGGCAAGCACCAGTTGCGAGCGTTCCTCGGCGGCCTTCGGATCGCGTGCCGGCGACAGCCGCGACGGCGCCTTCAACAGGCCGGCAAGCAATGCGGCTTCCGACAGGGTGACGTCACGCGCGCTCTTGCCGAAATAGCGGCGCGAGGCGGCCTCGACGCCATAGGCGCCGGAACCGAAATAGACCCGGTTGAGGTACATTTCGAGAATCTGGTCCTTGGTGTGCTTGTGCTCCAGCCACAGCGCCAGCAGCACCTCCTGCACCTTGCGCTCCAGCGTGCGGTCCGGCGTCAGGAACAGGTTCTTGGCCAATTGCTGGGTCAGCGTCGAGCCACCCTGCGAGAAATGCCCGCCAAGCACATTGGTGACCATGGCGCGAGAAAGCCCGATCGGGTCGATGCCGAAATGCGAGTAGAAGCGCCGATCTTCGATGGCGATGACGGCTTCCGGGATATAGGGCGACATTTCATGCAGGCCGACGGCCTCGCCGCCGCTCATGCCGCGATTGGCGAGCAATTGGCCGTCAGCAGAGACGATCTTGATGTTGGGGGCGCGGTCGGGAATCGACCATGTCGTCGCCGCCGGCATCTTGGCGCCATAGTAAACGACGATGCCGGCCACCGCGATGCCGCCCCAGATGGCGAACACAAAGCACCAGTAGAACAGCCGGCCGAGCACGCCGAACAGGCCGCGCCGGCTTCTGCCGCGCTTGACCCGCGACGATTTCCCTTTGGCCGGCTTGCGTTTTGCGGAAGCTTTGCGATTGCTCGGCACGACGCGATCCTCCTCGTTCACCGAAAGACCCGCCGAGGACCGCGCCTGCGGCGGCCCCTCGAAACTGGGTTCGATGCGACTGTCCCTGCGGTTCGCCATGCGCTGTGCTTGATATCCCCGATGCCTATGGCGTTCGGGTTGAAGAGTAGATGCGGCGGTTTAAAGGCGGGTTAAGTCGTGTTCGAATGCCGGCCTTGGCGTTGGGCAGCGAAAAGGCCAGCGTCTGCTCTTTGCAGGCCACTGCCACCACGCTGTTCGATGTCTCGTTCAGATAGGCTCGAACTTCACATCCGGCTGGTCGGGACCGCCGGCTTGCCGCAACAGCGCGAGAATGTGTTCGCCCCTGTCAGCCGGCTGTCGCCTCCAGTTCGAGGCGTTCGTCACGTGCAGCCAGCCATCGACCACCATGAAAAAATCCTCGGATTGATCATGTCCAGCGCCGAAGCGAAGCGATTTGTTTTCAGCGAACCGAACCATCGCCGGGTCGATCGACCTGTAGAGCACCGGCCAGTTGCCGCCGCCGGAATCCATATGGAACTTGTAGCTCGGGGCGAAATCCAGCCGCCGCCGCAACAGGCTTCCATCGAAAAAACAGAAGCCGGGCCACAAGAACCAGCCGCCTGGTGTCGGCGTATCGCGCCGCACGCTGCCGTAGAGGCTCTTGCCCTTCATCCGGTCGCGGATCGAAAATGGTTCAGTTGGAAAGATGTCATGATCGATGAAGCCGAAAAGCTTCGGCCCGAACCCAGGCAAGAAATTCCGCACGATCCAGTTGAGCGCTTGACCGTGCGATCTGCTGACGACCAGCCTGTTCTTCGGCAATGCGACATAGGGGACATGCTGGCGACGGCAGAGATCGCGGATCGCTTTCCTCGCCTCGTCCTTCTTGCTGTTGTCGAAGACGATGTAGCTCTCGTGCTCGGCAAGGTATCGGCGCACCAGGTGGATCTGCCATTCGATCACGTCGGGCCGGTTGAAGGCCACGGTGGCGACGACCGCATCACGGAATACCTGCTCTTGCCCCTGCAATTCGCTGACCGGCGCGGATGTCCTCAGAAAGCGAAACACCCGCCAATGATAGCGCAGCAGCGCCTCACGCCTCGGCGGCCTGTTCAGCCTCTCCCATTCCGCCACGGTAAACCCAGGCTGATCGACGCCTTCCGGGGCGTCAGAAGCAACCATGTCGCGCTCCCGCATGGCTTAGTTCTGCTGGATCGAAATGCCCTTGTCGTCGATCTTGAGTTCGACGCCTTTGGGTTTGGTCTGCTCGCGATAGACGTAGATGCCGAGCGCAATGACCACGACGACGAGCGCGCCAATGACGAGATAGAGCGTATTCTGTTTCATGGCGCGCTCTTTGCGTTGTCGAGCCTCAGGCTCGTTTCAGGACCTTGACCAGCACCAGCAGGATGATGGCGCCGATTGTGGCATGGATGATCGCGGCGAGAGTGCCGCCGCCGATGGAAAATCCGATCCTCGGGAACAGCCAGCCAGCGATGAACGCGCCGACGATACCGACAATGATGTTGCCGATCAGACCGAAGCCGAAGCCGGAAACGATAAGACCGGCGAGCCAGCCGGCGATGGCACCGATGATGATGAAGACGAGCAGGCTTTCGACACCCATAGAGAGTTCCTCCGAGCAAGAGGACGACGGCGGAACGGAAAGCTCCGAATCGGCCTCGATATCAACAGCTTCAGGCTATTCGAAAGCGGCCGGCCTCACCAGCGGCGCCATCATTGATCGTCATCGTCGCTTGCGGCAGGGCGCCAACTGGTCGGCTCGACCTTCTTTTGCGTGTGACTGTCGATATAGACCCACCAGCCGTCGTCGCGATATTGCGCGATGGATTCGTTGATGACGCCGTCGCTGTCCTTCCAGGTCACGGAGACCTTGGAGCCATCTGTCGGTGCGGTCGCAATCGGCTTTCTGTCCGCCATGTCATCATCCCCCAATTGCACCGACAAACTGAGCCGACAGAACGCGGCGGCCTGCATCCGGTTCCAAACGCTCACCGGCCGCGGAGCGCGCCGACGACCGTCAGCTATGGGCGAAGATATCCTCTTCGTCCCAGCCCATCAGGTCAAGCTTGGCACGCGTCGGCAGGAAGCGGAAGCAGGCATCGGCTTCCTTGATCCGCCCATCGCGCGCCAGCCGTCCGGCCAGCACATCGCGCAACCGGTGCAGATAGAGCACATCGGAAGCTGCATATTCGAGCTGTTCGGGCGACAGCGTCTCGGCCGCCCAGTCCGACGATTGCTGCGCCTTGGAGAGGCCGACGCCAAGAAGCTCGAAGCAGATGTCCTTCAGCCCGTGGCGGTCGGTGTAGGTGCGGGTCAGCCGCGAGGCGATCTTGGTGCAGAACACCGGCTCGGGCATGACGCCGAACGCATTGTAGAGCACGGCAAGGTCGAAGCGTCCGTAGTGGAACAGCTTGGTTACGCCGCGGTTCCGCAGCAGGCTGACGAGGTTCGGCGCCTTCTTCTGGCCGGGCGCGATCTGGATCACATCGGCCGTGCCGTCGCCAGGCGAAATCTGCACCACGCACAGCCGGTCGCGATGCGGATTGAGCCCCAGCGTTTCGGTGTCGATGGCCACTGCCCCGACATTGTAGTGCGAGAGGTCGGGCAGATCATGCTTGTGGAAACGGATATCGGCCATTGTCTTCTCCGGTCGAGCCTTGCGCGTCCCTTGACCCGCAAGGGACGCTGTAGCGCTTTGTCTTGTGGCCCGTCCTCGCCGCGTTCCGCTGAAAAATCAACTGAAAGTTGATTTTCACGCCGCGTCAGCGGGTCAGCGCATCGAGAATCCGCGCCCAGGAGCGCTGGCCCTTGTGGAAGGAGCTGAGCTCGTATTTCTCGTTGGGCGAGTGGATGCGGTCGTCGTCGAGGCCGAACCCGACCAGCAGCGATTCCATGCCGAGATAGGTCTGGAAGTCGCCGACCACCGGTATCGACCCGCCGCTGCCCGTCGTCACCGCCGGCTTCGGCCATTCGTCGGACAGCGCATCCTTGGCCTTGGCCAGGAAGGGCGAGTCGTAGGAAAGCTGGATTGCCGGCGAGCCGCCATGCGGATGGAATTCGACCGAGCAGTCGGCCGGAATCCGCTCCTTGACGAATTTCTGGAACGCCGCGCGGATTTTCTTGGGATCCTGCTTGTGTACGAGGCGAAACGACACCTTCGCCGAGGCTTCGGCCGCGATCACCGTCTTGAAGCCCTTGCCGGTGTAGCCGCCGATGATGCCGTTGAACTCGGCCGTCGGCCGCGCCCAGGTCAACTCCAGCACGGAGCGGCCCTTTTCGCCCGACGGGATCGACAGGCCGACTGGCCCGAGGAACGTCTCGGCCGTCTCGCCCAGCGTCTCCCAAGATTTCAGGATCTGCGACGGCGTTTCCTCGACGCCGTCATAGAAGCCGGGAATGGTGATGTGACCGTCCTTGTCGTGGATATCGGCCAGCACCTTGGCCAGGATGCGGATCGGGTTGGCGGCGGCACCCCCATAGAGGCCCGAATGTAGGTCGCGATCGGCCGCCTTCACCGTGATCTCCTCACCGACCAACCCGCGCAGCCCGACGCAGATCGACGGCGTGTCGCGGTCCCACATGCCAGTATCGCAGACCAGCGCGAAATCGGCCTTGAGTTCGTCGGCATTGGCTTCGAGGAACGGCTTCAACGAGGGCGAGCCGGATTCCTCCTCGCCCTCGAACAGGATGGTGATGCGGCAAGGCAGATTGCCATGCACCTGTTTCCAGGCGCGGCAAGCCTCGACGAAGGTCATCAACTGGCCCTTGTCGTCGGCCGACCCGCGTCCGGTGATTACCTTGTGATCCGGCCCGACCTCCTTGACAGCAGGCGCGAACGGATCGCTTTCCCACAATTCGATCGGATCGACCGGCTGAACGTCGTAATGGCCATAAAACAGCACATGCGGCGCACCGGCCGGCCCGTCATGATGCGCAACCACCATCGGGTGTCCGGGCGTGTCGCGAACGCTGGCCTCGAAGCCGATCAGCTTCAATTCGGCCACCAGCCATTCCGCTGCCTTGCGGCAGTCGGCAGCATAGGCCGGATCGGTGGAGATCGACTCGATCCTGAGCAGGCCGAACAGGTGTTCGAGGCTCTGGTCGAGATTCTTGTCGATACGGTCGAGGACGGGGGAAACTGCGGACATATGTGAAGCCTTTCGATTCAGAACCCGAACCGTAAAGGCAGGACAGCAAAACGAAAAGCCCGCGATCATTGGACCACGGGCTGCAAACGTCTGTCTGGGATAAAAAAGGCCGCCGTGGTGGAGGGGGAACCACGGCGGCCTTCTACTCGAAACGATGCGGCAGCCCGGAGAGGGGGGATAGGCTGCCGCAGGTGTCCGGGATAGGCGGGGGACGGGCCTTGCTCCGGACTCGGCGAAAACTGCCGATGACGTGTATTTGGGTCTCTGAACATGGCGATTCAAGGGCACGAAAATTACAGTTTTGTAACATAGGCGTGAGCGGGGTGACGGCGATCTGTCAGGGTGTTGCCGGAACCGATAGTCGAGGCTGCCTTTGGCATGGACCAAGCCGCCGCGCCGCGCTATCCCTGCCGACATGAAAAAAGGCGATCATCTCTTCCTTGTCGACGGCTCCGGCTACATCTTCCGTGCCTATCACGCGCTGCCGCCGCTGACCCGCAAATCCGACGGCCTGCCGGTGGGCGCCGTTTCCGGCTTCTGCAACATGCTGTGGAAGCTGATGCTCGACGCCCGCAACACCGATGTAGGCATTGTGCCAACGCATTTCGCCGTCATTTTCGACTATTCGTCGAAAACCTTCCGCAACGACCTCTACCCCGAATACAAGGCCAACCGCTCGGCACCGCCGGAAGATTTGATCCCGCAATTCGGCCTGATCCGCCAGGCGACCAGGGCGTTCAACCTGCCCTGCGTCGAGATCGAAGGCTACGAGGCCGACGATCTGATCGCCACCTATGCGAGGCTGGCCTGCGAAGCTGGCGGCGACACCACCATCATCTCCTCCGACAAGGATCTGATGCAGCTGGTCGGCGACACGGTCGCCATGTACGACCCGATGAAGGACCGCCAGATCGGCATTCCGGAAGTCATCGAAAAATGGGGCGTGCCGCCGGAGAAGATGGTCGATCTGCAGGCACTGACCGGCGATTCGGTCGACAATGTGCCTGGTGTGCCCGGCATAGGGCCGAAGACGGCGGCGCAACTGCTCGAACAGTTCGGTGACCTCGACACGCTGCTGGCCCGGGCCGGCGAGATCAAGCAGGACAAGAGGCGCGAATCGATCATCGCCAACGCCGACAAGGCGCGCATTTCGCGTCAGCTGGTGACGCTGATGAACGATGTGCCGGTCGCCGAGGGACTGGACGATTTCGTCCTGCACGCGCCGGACGGCCCGAAGCTGATCGGTTTCTTGAAGACCATGGAATTCACGTCACTGACCCGCCGTGTCGCGGAGGCGACCAGCACCGAGGCCGGCGATGTCCAGGCCGTCGCGGTCACCGTCGAACGCGCCGACCATGCCCATGGCCCGGATGTTGGGGCCGGTTTGCCGCCGGTTGCCCGAAACGCGTCCGGCACTGGATCGGACGAAGCCGACGGGACGGCGGAGACGTCAAAACAAGGCGATACCCCTTCCCTGCTCGCGGCACTAAGGCTGGAGCGCGCGGCCACCGGCAAGATCGACACTTCGGCCTATCACTGCATCCGCGATATCTCGGCCCTGAAAGCCTGGGTCGCCGAGGCGCGAGAGGCCGGCATCACCGCCTTCGATGTCAGGGCAACATCGGCTGATCCGATGCAGGCCGAACTGATCGGCATGGCCATCGCCACGGCGCCCGGGCGCGCCGCCTATATCCCCTTTGCCCACATGAGCGGCAATGGCGACCTGCTCGGTGGTGGCGCGCTCGAAAACCAGATACCGCTTCGCGAGGCGCTGGCTGTGCTGAAACCGCTGCTCGAAGACAGATCGGTTCTCAAGATCGCGCAGAACCTGAAATACGATCTTGTCATCATGAGCCGCTACGGCATCGATGTCGCACCGTTCGACGACACCATGCTGATCTCCTACGTGCTCGATGCCGGCACGCCCCATGGTCACGGCCTGGACTCGCTAGCCGAGAAATGGCTGGGTCATACCCCTCTCCTGCTCAAGGACGTCACCGGCTCCGGCAAAAGCTCCGTCGGTTTCGATCAGGTCGACATCGACAAGGCGACCGCTCATGCCGCCGAAGACGCCGATATGACGCTGCGGCTCTGGCTGGTGCTGAAACCGCGGCTTGCCGCCAAAGGCCTAGTGTCGGTCTATGAGCGGCTGGAGCGGCCGCTGGTGCCGGTGCTGGCGCGCATGGAACAGCGCGGCATCTCGGTCGACCGGCAGATCCTGTCGCGGCTCTCGGGCGAACTAGCCCAGGGCGCCGCTCGCCTCGAAGAGGAAATCTACCAGCTCATCGGCGAGCGCATCAACATCGGCTCGCCAAAACAGCTTGGCGACATCCTGTTCGGACGCATGGGCCTGCCCGGCGGTTCCAAGACCAAGACCGGCCAGTGGTCGACCTCGGCGCAGCTTCTTGAAGATCTCGCCGCGGAAGGCCACGAACTGCCGCGCAAGATCGTCGACTGGCGCCAGCTGACCAAGCTGAAATCGACCTATACCGATGCGCTGCCCGGCTTCATCCACCCCGACACCAAGCGCGTCCACACCTCCTACGCGCTGGCGGCGACGACGACGGGACGCCTGTCGTCCTCCGATCCGAACCTGCAGAACATCCCGGTGCGCACCGCCGAAGGCCGCAAGATCAGGACCGCCTTCATCACCGACAAGAGCCATCGGCTGGTCTCGGCCGACTACAGCCAGATCGAACTGCGGGTGCTCGCCCATGTCGCCGAGATCCCGCAATTGCGGCAGGCTTTCGCCGACGGCGCCGATATCCACGCCATCACCGCGTCTGAGATGTTCAACGTGCCGGTCGAGGGCATGCCTTCGGAAGTCCGTCGCCGCGCCAAGGCGATCAATTTCGGCATTATCTACGGCATCTCGGCCTTCGGCCTCGCCAACCAGCTGTCGATCCCGCGCGAGGAGGCCGGCAACTACATCAAGAAATATTTCGAGCGCTTCCCCGGCATCCGAGACTATATCGAGGAGACCAAGGCCTATGCCCGCGAGCACGGTTTTGTCGAAACGATCTTCGGCCGCCGCATCCATTATCCGGACATCCGCTCGTCCAACCCCTCGATCCGCGCGTTCAACGAGCGCGCCTCGATCAACGCCCGATTGCAAGGCACCGCCGCCGATATCATCCGCCGTGCCATGATCCGCATGGAGGAGGCGCTGGAAAAAGCAGGGCTTTCCGCACGCATGCTGCTGCAGGTGCATGACGAACTGATTTTCGAGACCGTCGAGGCGGAAGTCGAGGCGACGATCCCGGTCGTGCGTCACGTCATGGAAAACGCGGCGATGCCGGCGGTATCGATGTCGGTGCCGCTGCATGTCGATGCGCGGGCCGCCAACAACTGGGACGAGGCGCATTGAAGCCTATCGTGGGCATCGGTCGCGATCCTTCACACCCCCCTCTGTCCTGCCGGACATCTCCCCCGCAAGGGGGGAGATTGGCAGCTTCGCGGGCAGCGCTTTTATTTCAACGCTGGTAATTGGTGGAAGCAGAAACGATATCCGATCTCCCCCCTTGCGGGGGAGATGTCCGGCAGGACAGAGGGGGGTGCTGTCCCGCCAGCATCGAAGGTTTCTTCACGCCTGACTTGGCTTCACGCCGCTTCCGCCAAACACTTGGCACACGTCCCGCGAAACTCGATCACCGCCTTCTTGGCGGCG
>NZ_JAMYVQ010000029.1:0-76783 GCF_040324155.1 Mesorhizobium sp. M0011
TGTGCGGCGGCGGCCTTGGGGTGGGGTTTGTTTGTTCGGGTTTTGTGGCGGGGGGGGGGGGCCGGCCCCCCCCCCCCGGTGGCGGCCCCCGCCCGGGGGGCCCCGGGCCCCGGCCCCGAGGCCCAGTATCTCATCGCCCTTGTGCAGGACGCTGCCGCGTACGCTCGCCGCCGGCGGCAGAAGGCCGGTGGCGCCGAGCAGCGACACACTCTTGCCCGAGCCCGATTCGCCGACGATGGCGAGTGTCTTGCCTGGCCCGACTCCAAACGAGACGCCATGCACCACGTCCACGCCGCCGAACGCGACGCGCAGATCGGCGACAGAGAAGATGGGCACGCGCGCCTCCTTTTGCCGGTCCGGCCTTGCTACTGCTTGAGAGCGATGTTGGTGATGTCGGCATTCACCGCCAGCGACGACCACACCCAGTTGGCGAGGCGATCGGAAGTGACCACGACCTTGCGCTTCTCGAACAACGGAATCCACGGCAGATCGGCGGAGACGAGCTTGTCGGCCTTCGTCCAGATCGGCCCCGGATCGTCGGAGGGATAGGCCTGTGCCGCGAGCTTGTTGAGTTCCGGATTGCTGTAGCAGATGGCGTGGACGTTGCCGGTGCCGCAAGGTGCCGCGTCCGAATTCAACCAGCCGCCAAGCAGCATGCGCGTGCTCGGTCCCTGCCAATCCGGGGAGAATGTTCCGCCCAGGGAAAGATCCCAACGGCTCTTCGGATCCTGGATGAAGGCGTACCACTGTGTCGGCGGGATCGGGATCAGGTTGAGCGTGATACCCGCTGCTTCCAGATCCTCCTTCAGGGTCACGGCAATCGCTTCGAACTGCGCGTTGCCGCGATAGATGGCGTCGAAGGCGATGCCGTTCGGATAGCCTGCCTCGGCAAGCAATTGCTTGGCCTTGGCCGGATCACCCCTGTAGCCTTCGGTCGGGTACGGGTCGAACTTCTCGAAACCGAGGATGGTCGAGGTGATGATCTGGGTGAGCGGCACGGCGCCGATCGAGCCGGCCTGGGTCTGCGCCAGATGCTCGCGGTTCACCGCATAGGTCAGCGCCTGCCGGACCTTCAGCTTGCGCAGCGCCTCGGCCCCGTCGCTCTTGACCTCCGGCCGCTGGTTGAAGGTGATGAAGTTCGCCGATCCACTGTTCGTCACATGGATGTCGGGGCTCTTCTGCGACAGGAAGCGCTGGATCGTCGGAATGGGCGGGATGTCGAGATAGAGCGACAGATCGGCCTCACCGGCGATGATCTTCTGGACGACGCTGTCCTCGCTGTTGGCGGTGAAATCGATGTCGATCTCATCGGCATAGGCCTTGCGCGCCTGGTCGGACTCCGGCTTGAAATTCTTTGCCTTCTTCAGGACCAGCTTCTGACCCTGCTCGTAGGTGTCGACATAGTAAGGGCCGCTGGACGGCAGGTTCTTGCGCGACTCCAGCGAGTCCGGGAAATATTTGGACGCGATCTCAGGCGCCACCGGCGACACGAAATTCATCGAAAGGATGTTGAGGAAGTCGTAGTTCTTGGTGTCCGACTTGATGACCAGCGTGTGCTCGTCGGGAGCCGAGACGCCGGCAATCTCGTGCGTGTCGGTGAAAGCCTTGGTCGCCGCGAGATCGCCTGTCGGCACTTTCGCGAATTCCTTGCAATAGTCGACGAAGCCGGAGATCACGAGGTTGAAATAGTTGATGGCGGCGACCTGCTTGTTGGGATCGCAGAAGCGCTTGACGCCATAGACGAAATCGCTGGCGACGATCTTGCGCTCGAGGCTGCCGGAGAAGAACACGTCGTCCTTCAAATGGAAGGTGTAGACCTTGCCGTCGTCGCTGATGTCCCAGGACTTGGCGAGATCCGGCACGAGCGTGGTGTCCTCCTTGAGGCCGGCTGGCGAGCCGGGATAGGTCACCAGCTGGCGCGTTGTTGCGCGCAGGATTTCCCAGGAATCGATGCTGTAGCCGGTGAGCGGATCGAACGCATCGAGATCGGACTGGATCGAAGCAATGCGCAGGACCCCACCAGGCTTCAGATCTTCCGCCTGCGCGGATGAACCAAGAACATAAATCGACAGAATGCCACCTGCAATTCCCAATAGTAACTTACGCGCAACATGTGTTGTCATTACTTCTCTCCGATTATAAATAATTCTTCAAAATACCATTGCATTTAGCGAGAATAATTTTGAGATAAAATTACCCATTTTTCAAACACACTTTCAAAATACATTTTATATTAGCTCCGCCTGTCAAAACATTGTTCCGGAATGAGGCAAGGCCGGCGCCGTGAACAGCGTGTCGAGCGTTTCGACCGCAGCCCGGTCGAAGTCGCCGAGGCGCCCCGTCTGCGCGAGCTGCCACCACTTCACGCCGCCGAGATAGGCCGCCGAAACCGCGGCCACGTCCGTCACCACGGCGGCGGACAGATTGGTGCGCTCGGCTCCTTCTGGCGAGAGGCGCAGCCTGGTCGCGTTCTCGGGCAGGATGGCATCGGAGACTTCCAGCACGACGCTGCCCTGCCCGGCATAGGACCGGGCTGTTAGAGCCTTTTCAGCGTCCAGGAGCCGCAGCCATGTTTCGTCGCGCGCCGCCGAAACGCGAACGCTTCGAAAATCCTCGAACAGCCACGGCAGCAGATCGTCCGCGGGACGGCTCCAGAAGACGATGCGATGCGGCAGGTCGACCGCCAGCAGATGTGCGACCAGCGCGACATAGGCGGCCGGACTGTAGGCCACGATATCATCGACCACGATGGTGCGTTCCGAGCTGGTGAACCAGCTGTCGAGGCCGACAGGGTGATAGCGCACGAACCCGGTTTCCGAACCCTTGTCGCCGTGAACGGCGACGTAGTTAGGCGTGCCGCTGTGCGTCTGGCGCAACGCCTGAAAATCCCACCAATAGGCCGAGCGTGTGATGACGCCCGCGCGCGAAACAGGCTGACCCGCGTAGATGCGCGCCTGTATCGCCCAGGCATCGTCGCTGTCGATCAGCCGAATCTTGTCGGAGTACGTCAGCCCTGCCCGCAGGCGCGCGCGCTGGGTGTCGACTTCCAGGCTGACAGAAGTATTGGCGATCGCATAGCCAAAGTTGCCGTAGATGCGCGCGTCGGAGGCCCGCAAGGTGGCCGCCGCCTCGCCCTGTTCGCGCGCGGCGCGCAGCTGCGCCTTGAACAGCGCCGTGGCGGCGCCACGCCGCGTATGGGTGGGCAGCACGCCGACATGGGTGACCGCGGCCTGCGGCAACCAGGCGCCGCCGGGAACCGCGATCCGTCCCGAATAGGAGTCGGTTGTGCCAACGAGCGTCTCGCCGTCGAAGGCGCCCCAGGTGCGATCCGGCTCGAACAGTCTGTCGATCAGCGCGTCGTCGATCGGGCCGAGCGGCGGCAGGCCGACCATGGCCGTGCGGAAGGTGCGTGCGGCCTGCGCGAGTTCGGCCTTCCCGGTCAGCAGGCGCACATCCGATATCATGATGCCTTCCGCGTGGGCACGGCTTCAGGCTTGTGCGCTTCCGGCTGCGGCGGCTGCGCATAGGTTCGCGGTCTCGGCAGCGTTTCGGCCAGCAGATATGTGCCGACCTCGCGCGCCCGGTAGGAGACCGGATCGTGGACGGTATGGGTGCGCGCGTTGCGCCAATAGATGTCGAGGCCATATTTGTTGGCCGTCGAGCGCGCGCCCGTCGCTTCGAAGATGCGCGCCGTCACGTCGAGCACGACGTCGTTGGCGACGATCTTGCCCTGGTCGATGATCGTTGCGAGTTCGCCCCATTGCTGCGCCGTCACCGACGCTCCGGCATGCAGTGCCGCCTCGTAAAGCGCCGCGGCCTTGTCGGCGATTGCTATGCCCGCCGCAATGCCGGCGGATAGCCGGCCGAACAGCACCAGATGGTAGGGATCGTCGATCGCCCGTTCCAGCCCGGACTCCGGCCAGGGCCGGCCGAAGCGGCGGACATGATCGGCGGCGGCGGCAAGAGCGCCCTCGGCGATGCCGAGATAGAAATTGATGAAGATGAGCTGGCTGAACAGGACGCGCAGGCCGTCGCGCAATTCGACATCGCCCTCATAATCGTCGAGGGCGCTGAGCAGCTCATCCTCGAAGACTTCGACACGGTCGAAAATGACACTGCCGCTCGCCGTCAGTCTCTGGCCGAGATTGTCCCAGTCGCCGCCGAAGCTGATGCCCTGGCGCGTCGGCGGGATCTGATAGTGAGCGCGTTTGCCGTTGTCCCAGAGGCTGACGGTGATGACTTGGGCCACCGAGGCGCCGGTTGCGAAGGTGCGTCTGCCGTTCAGGAAGCGGCGGTCGCCGACATGCTCGATCTCGTTCCACTGGTCGCGCGGGTTGCTGACGCCGCCCTGGAACCAGCCTTGTGCGCCGACGCCACGCGCCGTCTTTTCCCACTGCTGACGCGTGCCGAGAATGTAAGTCCAGACACCGTTGGAATAATGATACGCGATCAACTGTCCGATCGAGCCGTCGGCGGCCGCGATGATGCGGCTGATCTTGAGCGCCTGGACGAGGTTTGCGCCGGCGCCGCCGAATTCGCGTGGCGCAGCCAAGCCGAGCAGGCCGCTGTCGCGCAGCAGCGCCAGTTCTTCCACCGGGTCCTTGTTCGCCCGGTCGCGTTCGAGCGCCGTTGCCGCGAGTTGCTGCGCCACGTCGCGGGCCTTCTCGGCCCAGGTCTCGAATTCGGCGTCGCTGAGGCCCGGATAGATCTGAATGTCCGACATTGTCTTCTCGTCATGCTCCATTGTCGCGTCCACCTGAGGCCGCACATGTTTCAGGCTGCGAGCAGCCCCTTCGATTTCAAGACCGCCAGCGCGCCTTCGGCGAAATGATAGGCTTCCTCGACATGCGGCTGGCCCGACAGGATGAAGTGGTCGAAGCCGACGGCGTGGTACTCCTCGATGAGGGACGCGACCTGCTCGTGGCTGCCGACGATCGCCGTGCCGGCGCCGCCGCGAACCAAGCCGTAGCCGGCCCACAGATGCGGCGATATTTCGAGATCGCGCACGCTGCGCGCGGTGAGCGCCGCGGTGCCGCTGTCGCTATGCAACGCGTTCATCCGGCGCTGGCCGGCCGATTCCGTGCGCGCCAGGATTGCCTGCGCCTGCGCGATCCGCTCCGGCGTCAGTCTCTCCAGCAGCCTCTCGGCCTCCTCCCAGGCCTGCGCCTCGGTATCGCGACTGATGACATGCAGGCGTATGCCGAAGCTTAGTTTGCGGCCCTGCGCGGCGGCGAGTTCCCGCACATGGCCTATCCGGGCAGCCTCGGTTGCCGGGCTCTCGCCCCAGACCAGATAGGTGTCGACATGGCGCGCGGCGACCGCTTGCGCAGCACCACTTGCGCCACCGAAGAAGATATCGGGAAGCGGCCATTTGCCGAAATCGATCTGGGCGCCTTCGATGTCATAGTGCTTTCCCCTGAAATCGAAGCGCCGGCCCGAACCGGCTGGCAGGACCACGCCGCGCAGGATCTCGAGGAACTCTCCCGTGCGTTCATAGCGCTGGTCGTGGCCGAGATGATCGCCGAAGCGTTTCTGCTCCCGCGGATCGCCTCCGGTGACGACGTTGAGCAGCAGCCGCCCACCCGATATGCGCTGAAGGGTCGCCGCCTGGTGGGCGACCAGCGTCGGCGAGATCAGGCCGGGACGGAAGGCGACGAGGAACTTCAACCGCGTCGTGACCTGCGCCAGTGCTGCCGTGACTATCCAGGCATCCTCGCACCAGGTTCCGGTCGGCGTCAGCACGGCTTCGAAGCCTAACGTCTCCGCGGTCTTGGCGACCAGCGAGAGATAATCGAGGCTCGCTTCCCGAAACCGCGATCGTGACGGGCCGTTGCCGAGATGGGAATCATCGCCAGAGCCGACGATTTCCCGGCTGTCGCCGTTGGTCGGCAGATACCAGTGGAGATGGATGCCGCTCACTCGGCCGCCTCGACGATGGTACCCCAGTTCGAGCGGTCGCGTGCGGCTGTTCCCGGGTGGTCGTCGCGCAGCAGCCGCTGGCCCGCTCCCTGGAAGCGCTCGCGGATCGTGGTGCCGGGCGCGCCACGTTCCCGGATGCGACCCCGCCGCCGCAGCTCCGGGACGACGAATTCGATGAAGTCCTCGAACGTGCCCGGACTGACGACATAGGCCAGGTTGAAGCCGTCGACGCCGGATTCATCGGCGATGCGTTCGAGCTCGTCGGCGATCCTCTGCGGTGAGCCGACCAGCTTGGGATGGATGCCGCCGAGCCCGATATACTCGGCGATCCCGGCCACGGTCCAGCGCCGGTCGGCATCGATCCGCGTCAGATTGGCAAGGGCTGAACGGCCGGCATTTGTCTCGATATATTCGAGCGGGTGGTCGAGTGGGTATTGCGACCAGTCGACGCCGGTCCATGCCGAAAACAGCGCCAGGGCCGCTTCGACACTGGTGTAGGATAGATAGTCCTTGTGCTTGGCCTCGGCCTCTTCGTCCGTGGCTCCGGTGATGACGGTGACCGCGGTGATAAACTTTATCGCATCCGGCGCCCGTCCGAGTTCGACGGCGCGGGCACGGATCGCCTCGACCGAGCGGCGGATGGAGGCCGTGCTGGTGCCGCCGAGGAACACCACCTCGCCGTTGCGAGCAGCGAATTCGCGCCCGCGCGGCGAGGTTCCCGCCTGGAACAGAAGCGGCGTGCGCTGCGGACTGGGCTGCGCGAGATGCGCGCCGGGCACGGAGAAATATTTGCCGTGATGGCCGATCGGATGGACTTTGGAAGGGTCGGTGTAGAGCCCCTTCTCGCGATCGTGCACGACCGCCCCGTCCTCCCAGGATCCCTCCCAGAGCTTGTAGGTGACATCCAGGAATTCCTGCGCCAGATCGTAACGCTCGTCATGGTCGATCTGGCGCTCCAGGCCGAGATTCTTCGCCGCCGATTCCAGAACCGAGGTGACGACGTTCCAGGCGATGCGGCCCTTGGTCAGATGATCCAGCGTGGTGAACTTGCGGGCCAGGAGATAGGGCTGCTCGTAAGTGGTCGACACGGTGATGCCGAAGCCGAGATGCCTGGTGGCGGCGGCCATTGCCGAGACCAGCAGCAGCGGGTCGTTGACCGGCGACTGGGCTGCGGTGCGCAGCGACGCATCCGGTGTCCCCCGGAAGACATCGAGGTGGCCAAGCGCGTCAGCGAGGAACAGCGCGTCGAAGCCGCCGTCGTCGAGCAGCTTGGCCAGCGAGGTCCAGTATTCGAGGCTGGTGTAGGTGTTGGCGCGGTCGCTCGGATGACGCCAGAGGCCCGCCGACACGTGACCGACCACGGTCATACCGAAGCCGTTGAGGATGAGAGGCTTGACCGCCTTATGGGTGGAACTTGCCATGCTTCGGCTCACGAATAGTAGGTTGGCGGCGGCACACGGCCGTTAAGCGCGAAGTCACCGACTTCCAGCACCTTGTAGTGGACGGGATCATGCAGGCTGTGGGTGCGGACGTTGCGCCAGTAGCGGTCGAAGCCGAACGAGCGCGCCGTCGAGCGGGCGCCGGTGAGCTCGAATATCCGCGACGTCACTTCTAGGGCGACCTCGGTCGAATGCACCTTCGACTGGTAGGCGATTGCCGCGGCATGGCCACGCTCTTCCGCGGTGAGATCCCTGCCTCGCTCGAAGGCGCGCTGCACGGCCTCGCCGGCGGCGTCCGCGAGCGCCTGCGCGGACGCCAGCGCGATCGAAAGCCGGCCGAAGCGCTCGACAACCAGCGTGTCCTCGGAGGCTTTCTTTGCCGGCGAGGACAGCCATGGCCTGCCGCGTTGGGTGATGTAATCCCTGGCGTCTTCCAGGGCAGCAAGGGCGGTGCCGAGATAAAGTTCGCCGAAGGCTGCATGAACGATCGGCACATGCAGCGTGGCATGCGGCGGATGAACCGTATCATCAGGCCAATGCCCGACCAGATCGTCGGCGGATGCGGCGACATTTTCGAGCGCCGCACTGCCGCTCACCGTCAGCCTCTGGCCGATATTGTCCCAGTCATTGCCGAAGCTGAGGCCTGACGTGGGGTTGGCGACGATGAACTGGCCGATATGACCGCTGGCATCGGTGCCGGCGATCCGCGTGCTCCCGGCAAAGCGCACCCAGACCTGCAACGTGTCGGCCACTTGTGCACCACTGGTGAAAGGCTTGGCGCCGTTGAGCACGAAACCGCCGTCCACCTGCCTCGCCTCGACAAGCGGCTCATAGGCGGCCTGCGCGATGCCGGCATGAAACCAGCCCTTGGAGAGAAAGCCTTGAAGCCGTCTTTCGATCAGGGACTTGTTGTCGCCGTCCAATCCGATTGCCGTGCCGAAGAGATGGTAGATGACGATCTGGGCTATCGATGTATCGCCCCTGGCCAGGATGCGGACGATCCTGAGCACTTCGGCCGGCGTCGCGCCACCGCCGCCAAATCGCTTCGGAATATAGATCGTCAGCAGGCCGGCCAGACGCAAAAGGTCTATCTCGGCATGCGGGGCGGCCCCGGCCAGATCGCGCGCTGCAGCTGTTCGCTTGAGTTCGCGCACGACCTCCTCGGCCTTCTCGGCCCAGCCTTGGAAATCGCTGCGCTGTTCATGCTGAACGGTGGCGTGGATGGTCATGATGCCAAAGCCTCCGGCTGACGGCCCTGCGAGAAAGCGTGTTGCGCCGCCGGATGATCGGCGGGCACCCGGTTGTCACGCCCGAAGAGCCTGGACCGCAGCGAGGGACCGACATCCTCGCGAATTCGTCCGCGCTTCCGCAGCTCGGGAACGACGTGGGCGGAGAAATCGATGAAGCTGCCGGGGCTGACCACATGCGTCAAATTGATGCCGTCGGTGTCGGTGGCTTCCAGCCATTGCTCGAGCTCGTCGGCAACGGTCTTGGGGCCGCCGACAAAGGACTTGCCGCGCCCGAAACCGCCCTCCGGCGAGAACGCCTGGCGCAAGGTCCACTGGCGGCCCGACGACGGGTCATCGAACATGCGCAGCAGGGAACGGTTGGAATCGGTTTCGGTGTAGCGGATAGGCTGGTCGAGATCGTGCCTGGAAAAATCGATGCCGGTCGTTGCCGAATAATGCACCAGCGCGCCTTCGACATCGTAGTGCGACCTGTAGTCAGCGAGCTTGGCGGCCGCGGCGGCGTCGGTTTCATCCGTGATCACCGAGACCGCGGATATGAACTTGATGCTGCCTGGAGCCCTGCCTTCATCGCGGGCAAGCCGCTTCACCTCAGCGACATTGCGGCGGATGCCATCGACATCGGCGCCGGCGACAAAGACCACCTCCGCGTGACGAGCGGCAAAGCGCTGGCCGCGCGGCGAACCGCCCGCCTGGAACAGCACCGGCACCCTCTGCGGACTGGGCTCCGAGAGATGCGGACCCGGAACGTTGAAGTAGCGACCGGAATGAACGATCGGATGGACCTTTTCCGGATCGGTATAGAGACCGTCCGGGTTGGCGGCGCTGCCGCGATCACGCACCAGGGCACCGTCTTCCCAGGAACCCTGCCAGAGCTTGTAGGCGACATCCATGAACTCGTCGGCGATCTCGTAGCGCTCGTCATGCGCCACCTGCCTGTCGAGACCGAGATTGCGCGCCGCGCTGTCGAGCTGCGAGGTGACGACGTTCCAGGCGATCCGCCCCTTGGTGAGATGATCGAGCGTGGTGAATTTGCGCGCCAGCAGATATGGCTTTTCGTAGGTCGTCGAAACGGTGACGCCGAAACCCAGCCGGCTTGTCGCGCCGGCAAGCGCTGAGACCAGCAACAGCGGATCGTTGACGGGGGACTGCACGCCCTTTGCCAGCGAGGCGTCGTACCCACCGCCATAGACGTCGAGAAGGCCCAGCGCGTCGGCGATGAACAAGCAATCGAAGCCGCCCTCCTCCAGTGCTTTGGCAAGCTCGATCCAGTAGTCGAGCTCGGCATGTCGATAGGCCTGGTCGGCCGGATGACGCCAAAGGCCGTAGGCGACATGGGAGACGGCATTCATGGTGAAGCCATTGAGAATAATAGGAGATTTTGCCATATGACCACCCAGACAAACGCGCTCAGCACGGGATCGATCTTTGTCTATGGATTTAGTGTAATTCAAAGCATCGCGCGTGGAGATTTTTCCTAAAGATCGCGGTGTTTGTGACAATCCATTACTGGATGGTGTCGAAGCGGCCAGTCTCGAGCCGCATCACCAAGGTTGTCGTCAAGCCATGCGGACAATCCATGCCCAGCTTCGCCGAACTGCGGCAGCGCATGGCTGCCCTGCGCGATGCGACCCAGGGCGTTTCTCATCAATGTGGCATACAAGCACCGCGGGAGTGCAAAACCGGCGCGATAGTTTCAGATTCTGCCAGCCGAATTGAGGGAACCACTCAAGCCAGTTCGAACCGCTCGATGGCGCGCATGATGCCACGCAGCTCGGCGAGGCCTTTCAGCCGGCCGATCAGCGAATAGCCGGGATTGATCCTGGTCTTGCCGATATCGTCGGCGAGCAGATGGCCATGGTCGGGCCGCATCGGAATACGCCAGTCGGCACGGCCCTCCCGGCGGCGGCGCGCCTCTTCCTGCATCAGAGCCAGGATCACATGCGCCATGTCGGTGCCGCCCTCGAGATGCTCGGCCTCGTGGAACGAGCCGTCATCCTCGATGGTGATGTTGCGCAGATGGACGAAATGGATGCGGTCCGCGAACTCCTTGACCATGGCGACGATGTCGTTGTCGGCGCGTGTCCCATAGGAGCCAGTGCAGAACGTCAGGCCGTTGGCGGGGCTGTCGACGGCGTTGAGGATGAAACGCGCATCCTCGGCGGTCGAAACGATGCGGGGCAGGCCATAGAGCGAGAAGGGCGGGTCGTCGGGATGGATGCACATGCGCACCCCCTCCTCTTCGGCCACCGGAATGATCTCGCGCAGGAACCAGGCAAGGTTGTCGCGCAGCTCCTTTGGTCCGATCGCGTCGTATTCCGCCAAGGCCTCGCGAAAACTGTCCCTGTTATAACTGCGCTCGGTTGCCGGCAGGCCGGCGATCAGGTTGCGCTCGATCCTGTCGATAGCTTCGCTGCTCAATTCCTTCAGCCGCGCTTCCGCCTCGGCGATGCGGGCGGGGGTATAGCCGGCCTCGGCATTGACGCGCTTCAGCACGAACAAATCGTAGGCCGCGAAATCGATGGCGTCGAAACGCAGTGCATAACCGGTCGTGGGAAGCCGATAGGCGAGATCCGTGCGCGTCCAGTCGACCACCGGCATGAAATTATAGCAGACCGTCGCAATGCCGGCCTTGGCGAGCGCGCGGATTGAGTCGCGATAGTAGCCGGCGTAGCGCTCGCGTTCCGGCGTGCCGATCTTGAAGGAGTTGTGGACCGGGATGCTCTCGACCACCGACCATTTCAGGCCGGCGGCCTCGATGACACGCTTGCGCTCCAGAATGCTCTCGAGGGCCCAGGCGCGCCCGTCATAGATATCGTGCAAGGCGCTCACCACGCCGGTCGCACCGGCCTGCCTGACATGATCGAGCGTTACCGGGTCGTTCGGTCCATACCAGCGCCAGCACTGTTCCATTGCCGCTTCCTTCTGCGAGAGAACGGCAACCTATTGTTGGACCACGATGGGTGTCAAACTAGGAACGGTTTCGGACAGCGAATGAAGGAGTTTTCCCAATGAAGGATTTCGACGGCAAGGTGGCTTTGGTGACGGGCACGACCGGGATTGGCCTCGCAACCGCCAGACGCCTCGCTGCAGGGGGTGCTGCGATCGTCGCCTGCGGCATCGACCGCGCGGCCAACGCTGCGCTGAAATGGGAACTGGAAAGCTCCGCAGCCGGGGCGCTGGTCATAGACGCCGACGTCTCCGTGCCCGATCAGGTTCGCGACGCGGTCGCGACTGGCGTCGAGCGGTTCGGCGGCCTCGATATCATCGTCAATTCGGCGGCGGTGCATCCGTACGGAACCGCGACCAGCACCGATTTCGAGACCTGGAACAAGGCGATGTCGGTCAATGTCGGGTCGATCTATCTGACAACGCATTTCGGCATCCCGGAAATGGTCCGAAGGGGCGGCGGCGCCATCGTCAACGTCGCTTCGGTGCAGGGCTTTGCCTGCCAGCAAAACGTCGCCGCCTATGCCACCACCAAGGGCGCCATCCACACGCTGACGCGTGCCCTGGCCCTCGACCATGCGCGCTCGGGCATCCGGGTCAATTCCGTCAGCCCCGGCTCGATCCGCACTCCGATCCTGGAAAAGGCCGCGCGTGGCGACAATGGCAGCGATGCCGATGTAGAGGCCGCCTACAAGCGCTTCGGCGAAGCGCATCCCATCGGGCGCATCGGCGAGCCGGAGGAGGTGGCGGAACTCATCGCTTTCCTGTGTTCGTCGAAGGCCGGCTTCTGCACCGGCGCGGACTACAAGATCGATGGCGGCCTGACCGCCGGCATCGGCGTGAAGTAAATCATGAGGGGTCGGGCGACCGGGAGTCGTTGACGTCCGACTATTTACACTTCGCCATTGAAGGCCGAGACAGGCTGCACGGTGAGCGCGCCCCGGCGCCGCACCCTAGCGAAACTTCGGAAACGCGCCGCCAGCCGGCGCGTTGGCCCAGCTCTGCAAGGTCTGGCCGCCGTCGATCAGCCAATCCACGCCTGTGACGTGCCTCGCCTCGTCGGAGGCCAGGAAAGCCACGGCGGCCGCGACATCGTCCGGCTGGCCGATGCGGCGCAACGGAATGCGGTCGGCGAAATGCTGGACGCTGCTCTTGAATTCGCCGTCGCCGGAAACCGGCACGCCAAGCGTCGTCTCGATCACGCCGGGGCAGATGGCGTTGACGCGTATGCCGTAAGGCGCGGCATCGAGCGCTGCGACCCGCGTCAGGCCGACCACCCCGTGTTTGGAAGCGACATAGCCGGCACCACCCGAAAGGATGTCCCAACCGGCCATGGACGAGCCCATGTTGACGATCGAGCCTTCGGTCCCGGCCTCGATCATCGCCCGAAGCGACGCCTGCAGCACGAGGAAGATGCCGCGCAGATTGATGCGGATGGTCGTATCCCAGTCTTCGACCGGCAGGTCGTGAACGGGAGCGACGACGCCGGAAATTCCGGCATTGTTGAACACCACGTCGAGGCCGCCGAACGCCTCGACGATCGTTGCGACGGCGCGCCGCACATCCGCTTCATCGGTGACGTCAGCCTCGATCGCCAGGGCGTCGTCGCCGAGGGAGCTGGCCAATTGCCGCGCCGCCGCGCCATTGCGGTCGACAATGGCGACCCGCGCGCCTTCGTCAAGGAAACGCCGCACCGCTGCGCTGCCGATCGCGCCGGCGCCGCCGGTGACGAGGACCTTTTTCTGGTCGAACCGTTTCATCCTTCGGTCTCCGGCTTTGGATAGGAACGCCATGAATACTTTGGTTCGAAACCGATCGTTTCGCGCGCATGGACCGTGTCGAGCACGGCGCCGAAGCCGGCGATCGGCCGCGACAGAGCGACATCAGGATAGACCCGGCGCACGAGCGCTTCGGTCTCCTCTTCCATGAATGTGTCGGCGGCGCTCAGGAGGACGCGCAGATGGCCATCGCCTTGCCATTCAAGCGCCCGCAGGAAGCCCTGCCCGGCGTCGCGCGCATCGAGATAGGCCCACAGGTCGCGGGCACTGTCGGCGGTGGCGCGGCGCGGCCCGACGCCCTCGAAAAAAGAACCCGGCGTCTGGATCCACGGCATGCGGATACTGACCGCCGAGAAGGCCCCCCGGCGCACCGCCGCGTCGACGATTTCCTCGCCCAGCCATTTCGACAGGCCGTACGGGTCCTGCGCGCCGACCGGATGGTTCAAGTCGACCGGCAGATAGGGCGGCCGCACAGGTTTCTCGAAAAAGGGATAGCCGAAAACGCTGAAGGACGAGGCATAGACGAAGCGCCTGGCGCCGGCCATGGCAGCTGCCTCGACCACATTGTAGGCGGTCGTGATGTTGGTCTTGAACACCTCGCCGCCGGCCCGGCCGGTCGGCCGCGGAATGGCCGCGACATGCACAACGGCATCGCAATCGCGCACCAGCTGCAGTGTCGATCCCAGATCGGTCAAATCGGCGGTTGCGTGGCGCCATGCGACCTCACCCGGCACCACGGCATCGACACCAAGCACATCGTGGCCGGCCGCAACCAGAGCCTCGGCCACATGGCGGCCAAGCAGGCCGCTGGCTCCGGTGACGATGGTTTTCATATCTCGGCCTCGGCTCCGCAATTAAGCGGCTTGAATATTGTTGATGGTCATACAAATCGAGCACATGCCTGACAAGCGTTGTCAAGGCCATTTCGCGATGGACAAATAGCGCATACGCTTGTCGGAGCGCGGTGCGCAAGGCCGACCAGCACGCTTTGCGTCGAACGGGATTGACTTGGCATCCGCTAGGGTTTTTTGTATGAGCATCAACGATCGGTCAAAGGAGCTCGCCATGTCCGTGGACAGTTTTTCCTCACATCGGCACGATGACGCGGTGCGCCTCGATCCACGCCGTGTAGCCGTTATCGTCATCGATATGGTCAATGAGTTCTGCAAGCCCGGCGGGGCCATGGTCCTGCCTGGGTACGAGACGCTGGTCGCGCCGCAACTGGCCGTGATCGAGGCCGCGCGCGCCGCCGGCGTGCCGGTGATCTGGGTCCATGACAGCCACCGGCCGGGCATGCGACGCGAGCGCGAATGGCTGAAGCGCACACCGCATTGCCTGGATGGAAGCTGGGGGCCGGAGATCATCGAGGATCTCGGCGCCCGCGATGACGAGATCCATGTGATCAAGCGGCGCTACTCGGCCTTCTTTCAAACCGACCTCGACCTGACGCTGAAAGACATGCAGACCGATCAGTTGATCATCTTCGGCGTGGTCACCAACATCTGTGTGCGCTCGACCGTCCATGATGCCTTTTTCGAGGGCTATGAGGTGGTGGTGCCAAGCGATTGCTGCGCGGCGACGGGACCACGCGAGCAGGAAAGCTCGCTCTATGACATAGCGACCCATTTCGGCGTGGTCAGCGATTCGGCTGATGTCGTCGCAGCCCTCCGCGACGGGAGGTCGCTTCAACCAGCGGAGGTCGCGGCTTGAGCTTTTTTCAAACCGGCGACATCCAAGACAGCGGCGATAGGAGTCCGGTGTGACGACTGAAAAGAAACCGCAATCCGAAAAAGGCGCGACGCCGAAAACGCCGAGCGGCTATGCACCCCCGAGCCGCGAGCAAGTGCTGCAACAATACGCCGAGACCGGCTATGAATTGGACCGCCACCCGGCGCACGTCATCCGCCGGGCGCATCAGCGCGCGACGTTGCGCTTCCAGCAGGTGATGGCCGGCGAAGACCTTTCGCCAACGCAATTCGCGGCGCTCGCCACGATCCTCAAGCATGGCGAAGTCTCGCAGAACCATCTCGGCCGGCTGACGGCGATGGACCCGTCGACCATCAGCATCGTCATGCGCAAACTGCTCAAACACGGGCTGATCACGCGCAGCGCCTCCGAAACCGACCAACGCCTGACGATGATCGCGCTGACCGGCAAAGGGACCGACTATACGCTGGAGCGGCTCGAACGCAGCGTCGAGGTCGGGCGGCGGTTCCTGTCGCCGCTCTCACCGGCTGAGCAGGCGACGCTGCTTCGCCTGCTCCAGCGCATCAACGACGACGACCCATCGAATGGCGACGGCGGCAAATAAGCCGCGTCCAGTCCTTTTTTCCATAACAGCAAAAGTGAGAACCGATGTCGTCCGACTCCCAGTCGTCTGCCAACACGCTCGTCGTCCGCAATATCGGTCTCATGCTGAGTGGCGATCTCGCACAACCGATCATCGACGCCGACACCATCGTCGTGAGCGATGGACGCATCACCAGCATTGGCAAGGCAGGCGACATTGATGGCGGCAGCGCGGCGACGATCATCGATGCGATGGGCTGTGCGGTCTCGCCGGGTCTTATCGATAACCACGCCCATCCGGTGGCCGGCGACTGGACGCCTCGGCAGAACCAGATCGGCTGGATGGATTCGACTGTGCATGGCGGCGTCACCACCATGATCTCGGCGGGTGAAGTCCACACGCCGGGCCGACCGCGCGACCTTGTCGGGCTGAAGGCGCTGGCGATCGCTGCCCAACGCACCTTCTCCAACTTCCGTCCGAACGGCATGAAGATCCTGGCCGGGGCACCGATCCTGGAACCCGGCCTTACCGAGGAAGACTTCCGCAGTCTCGCCGAGGCCGGCGTGACGCTTGTCGGCGAGGTCGGACTTGGCGGCGTCAAGGACGGGCCGACCGGCCGGCAGATGATCGCCTGGGCGCGCAAATACGGCATGACCTCGATGACCCACACGGGCGGTCCATCCCTGCCCGGCTCCGGCCGCATCGGCGCGGATGTCGTGCTGGAGGTCGACGCCGACATCGTCGCGCACGTCAATGGCGGGCCAACCGCCCTGCCCGACGCGGAAATACGGCAGATCTGCGAGAAGGGCTCGAGGGCGCTTGAAATCGTCCATAACGGCAATTTGCGCACCGGACTGTTCGTGCTCGACCTGGCAAGGCAGCGCGGCGAACTTTCGCGCGTCATCCTCGGCACCGACAGCCCGGCCGGATCCGGCGTGCAGCCGCTCGGCATCCTGCGAACCCTGACCATGCTGGCTTCGCTGGGTGGTATCGCGCCGGAAGTGGCGTTCTGTCTTGCCAGCGGCAACACGGCGCGTGTGCGCGGACTGGATGATCGCGGCATCATCGAGGCCGGTCGCGCCGCCGACCTGATCTTCATGGATCAAGCGATCGGCGGTGCCGGCGACGGGCTGCTCGACAGCGTGGCGCTGGGCAATCTTCCAGGCATTGGAATGGTCGTCATCGACGGCGTGGTGCGGACCGGCCGGAGCAGAAATACGCCTCCGGCGATGCGGGTGCCGGAAGTCCTGGCGGCCTGACGGTCAGCCGACGCCGTCAATCCCGACAATCTTGTCCTTGGTCAGCCCGCCGACGCGCGGGTGCGGCCTGCCGGAATCGGTGACGGCGATAGCGACGACGATCTCGTCGGCCCGCGGTGCGTCGGGAACACGAACCTCCATGCCGTCGAAATGGCTGCGCACCCGCGCCGCATCCTTGTGACCGAGCGGAATATCGAGCGGCACGCCGAGGCCGCCGCGCTTCTTCGATGAAGGAATGAGCGCGGCCCCCTTGCCGAGCACATCGCGGAACGGGGCACCGAGCTTTGGATGAAGGATGGCGGCGGCATGTTCGAGCTCACCGTCGGCGCCGACGGCGGCGGCCTTGCCGAAGCTCTCGACCCGGTCGCCGGCAATGCCCAGAGCAGCGACGGCGCGCTTGGGCAAGATATCTCCCAATGCTTCGCCTATGGCGCTCAGTGCCGACAGGTCCTCGACGTAGGTACCCGCATAGGGGTTGCGGATCACCGCGATGGCTGCGGCACGCCGCGTCGGCGGATCGACGGGCCGCCCGCCTTCGATCCGGGTTTCCTCGACGATGGTGATGATACGGCGGATTTCCGGGTTCATCGCAATCCGTCCCCGCCCTTTTTGGCGGCGGCGCAATGGCCCCCGACCCGTGCATGAACGCGTGCGCCGGTGGTCATCGCCAGGATGACGGCCATTTCGTCGCCGCGCGGCGCATCGGCAATGCCGATCTCGATCGCATCGAAATGGCTGCGCACATAGGAGGCGTTTATGTGCGTGATCGGGATATCGATGCGCGTTCCGGGGCCGCCGACCTTCTTGGTCGAAGGCACGATCGCCTTGGCATTGCCGAGCAGTTCACGCATCGCATAGCCGCCCGGATTATGCCAGAGCGCGCCGTGTTCAAGCTCGCCGGCGGCGCCGACTATGGCACCCTTGCCATAGCCTTCGATGGCCTGGCCGCCTTCACCAATGGCGTCGATCAGGCGCCGAGCCATATCGAGACCGAGCGGCTTCAGGTCTTCCATGAAGCCAGTGATCTCTTCGACATAACGTCCGGCAAAAGGGTTGGCGATGACCGCGACGACCGCGCCCCGCTTGAGCGGGCGTGCCGCGTGGGGTCCGCCCTCATGGAATATCTCTTCGACCTGAACCAGAAATTTCCTGACCACCACAGCCGGCATCGTTCGCTTCCTTCATCCCGTCGTTCATAAAAACTCATTAGAGTATCAACAATTATGCCCATGGACATTTGTCAAGCGCAGACGTCGAGCAAGTGGGCGAAGGGCCAAGAAAACTGCATCGGATGACGATTGACAGCCTGTTAAGCCGCTCCTAAACTCATATGACCATCAACGAACTCGCCGTTGTCCCGGCGGACACGTGGGGATGGTCAAAGCGTGGCTTCAAAAGCTGAAAAAAGCTGAAGGGGAATGACATGAAAAGGGCGCTCAAGAGTTTATTTCTGGCCGGCACGATGCTTGCCATTTCGTTCGGACCGGCCGCGGCACAGGCCAAGGTTTCCGTGGCCGCCATCTCGGGATATTTTGCCCAGGGCTTCGGCGTTTCGATCGTCAACGGCCTCAACAAGGCCAAGACCGATTTCGGCATCGACCTCAAGCTGGTCGACACCGGCAATCGCGCGCTCGACTACCAGCAGCAGTTCGAGAATCTTGCCAAGGGCAAACAGTACGACCTCATCTTCGTGATGGGCTGGGAGCTGGTGGACTCGCTGCAAAAGGTCAGCGCCGAATATCCTGACCAGCGCTTCGTGTTCATCGATGGCGTCCTCGACAACCCCAAGATGATCTACGCCAATTTCGCCGAGGAGCAGGGATCCTTCGTCGCCGGCGCGCTTGCCGGCATGATCGAAGCCAAGGGCACCGCCTTCGACAAGATCGGCGACGGCAAGGCGATCGGCTTTGTCGGTGGCCGAGATATCCCGGTGATCCGCAACTTCCTGGGCGGCTACGAGCAAGGCGCCAAATATGCCGCGCCCGACGTCAAGGTAAACTCCGTCTTCGCCGGAACCTTCGACGACCCGGCCAAGGGAAGCGAACTTGCCCAGGCGCTTTACGGCCAAGGCTCCGACATTGTCTACAACGTCGCCGGCCCGACGGGTGAAGGCGTGATGCAGGCAAGTGCCGCGGTCGACAAATATTCGATCGGCGTCGACATCGACATGTGTGGCTCGGCTCCCGGAAATGTGCTCGCCAGCATGCTGAAGCGCGGCGACATCGCCGTCTACACGCTGATCAAGGACGAGGTCGAGGGCCGCAAGATCACCGCCGGCACCCGCACTTTCGACCTCGCCTCGGGCGGTGTCGAGGTCAAGGTCTGCGATGACATCGCCGCCAAGATCCCGGCAGAGATGACCGCCAAGCTCGATGAGATCAAAAAGGGCATCGTTGACGGCAAGATCGTGATCGCCAAGGCAAAATAAGCCAACAACAGCGCCTCCCTCCCAAGAAAGCGCTACACTGATCCGCCGCGGCTTGCCGCGGCGGATCAGTGTCCAATCTGCGAGAGCCACGTTGTCGAACACGCCGGGGTCGCCGACCCTCCACAGCAATGCCGCGATGGCCGTCGAGTTGACTGGCATCACCAAGCGTTTTGGCGCATTCGTCGCCAATGACGGCATCGACCTTGCGGTCCGCTGCGGCGAGATCCACGCCATCATCGGCGAGAACGGTGCCGGCAAGACGACGCTGATGAACATCCTGTTCGGCCTCTTGCAGCCGGACGAAGGCTCGATCCGGCTGAACGGTGAAGAGATCGTGATCGCCGACCCGTCCGTGGCGATAAAGGCCGGCCTCGGCATGGTTCACCAGCATTTCAAGCTGGTTCCCTCGCTCTCGGTTGCCGACAACGTCTTTCTCGGTATGGAAATCCGTCGCCATGGGCTGATCGACCACGCCGCACAAATTGCGCGCACGCGCGACCTGTCGAAGCGCTTCGGCTTGCAGGTCGATCCGACCGAGCGCGTCGGGCTGCTCTCGGTCGGCATAGAGCAACGCATCGAAATCCTGAAGGTCCTGGTGCGCGGCGCGCGCACCATCATCCTCGACGAACCGACCGCCGTGCTGACGCCGCAGGAGAGCCGTGAGCTGTTCCAGACGCTGCGCAGCTTCGTGGGCGAGGGCATGACGGTGGTCTTCATTTCGCACCACCTGGAAGAGGTGATGGAAGTGTCCGACACGGTGACGGTGCTGCGCAATGGCAGGAAGGTGGCGACCCGACCGACGGCCGAGCTCAGCAGGGACGAGTTGGTGCACATGATGGTCGGCCGCGAGGTCAGCTTCGACCGCCGGGCGCGTGCGTCGCTGCACGGCGATGTAGTGCTCGAAGTGAAGGATCTGTGGGCGCGCGACGATCGCCTGCTGCCGGCCCTTCGCAACGCCAGTTTCACGGTCCGCTCCGGCGAGGTGGTGGGGATCGCGGGTGTGGCCGGCAATGGACAGACGGAACTGGCGGAAGTGCTTTCGGGCTTGCGGCCGGCAAGCCATGGCGGGGCGTGGCTGAAGGGCCGGAATCTCACCGCTCTCTCCCCCGCCGCGAACCGCCAGGCAGGCCTCGCCCATGTTCCAGGCGACCGCATGGTGCGCGGGGTCGATCGCAACGCTTCGATAGCGGCCAACACCCTGATGGGCCGCCAGCATCGCGCACCATGGAGCCGCGGCGGCATGCTCAACTGGAATGCCATAAATCAAAACGCCGAAACGCTGATCAAGAGCTTCGATATTCGCGCGCGCGGACCGAGCGATGCGGTCAAGCGGCTTTCGGGCGGAAACATCCAGAAGGTCGTTCTGGCACGCGAATTCACCAACGGCGCCGATTTCCTGCTGATCGACCAGCCGACGCGCGGCGTCGACATCGGCGCCCAGGAGGCCATTCATGACGAGATCATGCGCCAGCGCGCCGCCGGCCGCGCGATCCTGCTGATTTCCGTGCAGCTGGACGAACTGGCCGCCCTTGCCGACCGCATCCTGGTGATGTTCAACGGGCGGATCATGGGCGAGGTCGCCGGCGACGATGCCGACGAGGAGCGCATTGGCATGATGATGGCAGGCGTGGCCGCGCCGGAATTTGCCGCGGAGACCGCATCATGACAGACCATTTGCGTGCCGTTTCCGGCCAGGTGATCGCCATCGGCGTGGCGCTGCTGATGGGCGCGATCATCATCCTCATGGTTGGCGAAAGCCCGATGCGTGTGTTCATGACACTGTTGCGCGGCGCCTTCGGCGATCAGGAGAAGATTGCCGGGACCTTGCTGCAGACGACGCCGATCCTGATCTGCGGTGTCGCTGCGTGCATCGGCCTGCGCGGCGGCATGTTCAACGTCGGCATCGAGGGCCAGCTGTTCCTCGGCGGCTTCGCCGCCGCCTGGGTCGGCTTTGCCATGCCCCTGCCCGCGGGCATTCACACGCTGGCCGCGCTTGCGCTCGCGGTCGTGGCAGGCGCGGCCTGGGTCGCCATCCCCGCCTACTTCCGCGCCCGCTACAACACCAACGAGGTCGTCTCGACGATCCTGTCGAACTACGTGGCGGTGCTGCTCACGTCCTATTTCACCATCTTCCTGTTCAAGCGGCCGGGTGGCTGGTCGGAGACGCCGCCGATCCTGGCGACTTCCTATCTGCCGGAGATCTTCACCTTTTCGCGGTTGAACTGGGGCCTGGTCATTGGCCTGGTGCTGGCGGTCGGCGCAGCCCTTGTCTTCCGCTACACCAAATGGGGTTACAGCGTCACGATGGTCGGTTCGGCGCCGAAATTCGCCGAATATGGCGGCGTCAACGTGAAACGGCAGGGTTTCCTGGTCCTGCTGCTTTCGGGGGCCGTCGGCGGGCTGGCCGGCGGCGTCGAGACGCTCGGCGTCCATCACCGCTTCATGGAAGGATTTGCCCCCGGTTTCGGCTTCGACGGGCTGATCGCCGCCCTGCTTGCCAATGGCTCGCCTGTCGCCACCGTCTTCACCGCACTGTTCTTCGGCGCCCTGCGCAACGGATCGCTGCTGCTCGAGGTCGATACCAGCGCATCACGCGAGATCATCACCGTGATCCAGGCGCTGATCATCCTCAGCGTCTCGGCCCAGGTGCTGGTGAGAAAGCGCGGCGACAGCCAGGCAGGGGAGCGGCGATGGAAATTCTAGACAAGCTCATCAACGTCGCGCTGATCGCGGCGACGCTTCGCACCACCGCGCCGATCCTTCTGGTCGCGCTTGGCGGCTCGTTCACCACCAAGGCCGGCATCTTCAACATCGGCCTCGAGGGGCAGATGCTGGTCGGCGCCTTCTTCGCCGTCCTTGGTTCGATCTGGACGGGTTCCGCACTGGCGGGCGTCGCCTGCGGCGTTGCGGCGGCGCTTGTCTTCGCCCTGATTTTTGCTGTCCTGGTGGTGAGCTTCAAGGCGAATGAAGTGGTCGTCGGGCTGGCGCTCAACATCCTGGCCGGCGGCATGACGATCTCGCTGATGAAAGCGATCTTCGGCACGCGCGGCTCGATCGTCGGCCACGGCATCGTCGGCCTGCCGAAAGTCCAGCTGCCCGGTGCCCGCGACCTTCTCGGCTCATGGGCGCCGCTGATCTCCGGCTTCACGCCGCTCGTCTATGTCGCCTTCATCGCCGTGCCGCTGCTGGTCGTCTGCTACAAGCGGACGCGGCTCGGCCTCTATATCCGCGTCGTCGGCGAAAAGCCGGAAGCCGCCGAGGCGCTCGGCATCTCGATCACCCGCGTCCGCTACATCGCGTCCCTGCTGTGCGGATTGCTGGCGGGCCTCGCCGGCGCTCATCTGTCACTCGGCTACATCACCATGTTCACGGAAAACATGTCTTCGGGCCGTGGTTTCATGGCGGTGGCGATCCTGATCTTTTCCAACGGCGATCCGCTGAAGGTGCTGGCCGGCTGCCTGCTGTTCGGCTTCGCCGATGCTTTTTCGTTGCGCCTGCAGACGTTCGGCTATCCGTCCTACCTGGTTCTCACCGTCCCTTATGTCGTCGCGCTGATCGCATTGTTCGCGCTGTCCTACCGGGCGCGCCCGAGGATTATCGCGGAGACGCTGGAATCGATGCGGAAGCTGCTGTCGGTAGACAAGAACACTGAACCCGGCCGCAAAAATCCCCAGTGAAGGAAGCCTTTATGGAACGCATAATCCTCGACGTGGATTCGGCCGGCGACGATATTCTCGCCGTGCTGTTTGCAGCGGTCAATCCGACGCTCCGGCTCGAGGGGGTGACCACCGTGACCGGTGCGGCCGGCCCGATCGAGCAGGTCACCAACGTCGTCCTCAACACGCTGACGCTCGCCGGGCGTGACGACATCCCGGTTCACGCCGGCGCGTGGCGGCCGATCGTCGGCAACGCCAAGGCCGACATGGAGGCGCCGGTGCATTTCGAAAAGCGCCTTGTCGCCCGTTTCGGCGATCGCCTGAAGAAGTTCAACCCGCCGGCGCCGACGCCGGTGCGGCAGGCCACGTCGGGACATGCGGTCGATTTCATCATCGGCACGGTCATGGCCAATCCGGGCGAGATCACGCTGGTGACCACCGGCCCGCTGACCAACGCGGCGATGGCGCTGTTGCAGGAGCCGGGATTGACCGGTGCACTGAAGCGGCTGATCGTGCTCGGCGGCAATTTCCAGACGCCGGGCAACATCACGCCGCTGTCGGAGTACAACATCTGGGCCGATCCGGAGGCTTCGCGCATCGTGCTGAACGCCGATGTCGAGAAGATCCTCGTGCCGCTCGACATCTGCGAGGACAACCGCGTCGCCGATTCGATGCTGACACGCGACGACATCGCCGACATGCAGGCCGTCGCCAAGGACAATCCCGTCCTTGAGATGATCGCCGACAGCTTCCCGATCTATATCGACATCTGGCGCGAATTCTTCGACCTCGTCGGGTTCCCGATGGACGACGTGATCACCGTGGCGCTGGCTTTCGATCCCGGCCTGGCGACGATGACCGAGCCGCTGTTCGCCGACGTCGTGCTCGACGGCAGGCTGGCGCGCGGCCAGACCGTCGCCTATCGCGGCCGGCAATTGCTGCCCGGCGGCGGGCCCAAGACGACCCGCATCTGCACCGGCCTGGACGGCCGGCGTTTCCTCGACGGCTTCAAGAAAACCATAGCGCGCTACGAGCGGGCGGCGTGAAAGACGACATGATGACCAAGCCAACTCCTATCCTGTTCGACTGCGACCCCGGCCACGACGACGCCATCGCGCTGGTCATGGCGCATCGCTCGCCTGCCATCGAACTCATCGGCGTCACCACGACCTGCGGCAATGCGGAAGTCGAGAAGACGACCGCCAATGCCTTGCGCATCCTGGAGTATATCGGCGCCGGCGACGTGCCAGTCGCTCAAGGGTGCCACCGCCCGCTGGCGCGCCCGCTGGTGCTCGGCACCGCCGATGGCCCGAGCGGCCTCGAGGGCTCGCCCTATCTGCCGCAGGCGACGATCAAGCCGGTCGACCAGCATGCCGTCGATTTCCTGGCCGACAGGCTGCGCGCCGCGCCCGAACCGATCCTGGTCGTCGCCACTGGCCCGCTCAGCAATATCGGCCTGATGATCCTCAAACATCGCGACGTGCTGCCCAAGATCAAGGAGCTGATCTGGATGGGCGGCGTGTTCTACCGCAAGAGCGAGATCATCACGCCGACCGAGTTCAACGCGTTCTGCGACCCCGAAGCGCTGAAGATCGTCCTCGACAGCGGCGTGCCGATCCTGATGGTCGGCCTCGACGTCACCATGCAGGTGCTGATCGAGGCGCCGCAATATGCCGAACTCGCCACCATCGACACGCCGCTCGGACGGCTCGTCAACGACTGGCTGCTGTTCTACGAGAAGCTGCACCGCAACTCGATGGGCGTCGGCGGCGCCATGCACGATCCGCTGGCGCTGGCGCTGGCCATCGACCCGACATTGGTGCGCACGCGCCCCGCCCATATCGGCGTCGACCTGTCCGGCACCTACGCCTTCGGCGCGACCATCGCCGACTACTGGGGCGAGCGCGGTGAAAAGGACAATGCCCGCATCGCCCATGAGGTCGACGCGGACCGCTTCTTCAAGCTGATGTTCGATCTGCTGCGGGACTGAACGGAGCGCGAGCAGAGGGTACGTGGCTAGCGGAACAGATATTTCGAGACTTCCGGGTTGCCGCGACGCCACATCACGTTGTCCAGGAAGTAGTGGTGCACGTTGATGAATATCCACGCGATGAAGAGGAAAAGCGACGAGCCCAGTACCTGTTTGTCGTAGGGAATCAAGGCACTCAGCGCCATCGGTATAAGCCAGAAACCAAGAGCGCCGAGAATTGTGCCGGCGATGATGAATATTAGCACCCGCAGCCTGTATAGCGGTCCAAGAATAGACAGCCGCTTGAATCCCGAATCCTCAACGGCATCCGCGCGGTCGCGTTCGACATTGGTCTGATACCGCCAGACGACCGCCAAGTACTGCAGCGAATGGAGCGCCGGCACCACAAGCAGCCAAAGCGGATTCAACCTCACGAGCAATATCCAGGCATAAAGGGTCACGATATAGGCGACGACGCCGTTGTACGGTAGTGCACCACCATGCTTGTGCCAGCGATGGCCGAACATCACAGCGGTGGCCGCCGAGGAAGCAGCGGCTACTGCGAACGCGATGTTGATGAGCCATGGGGGGACAGCAAATGTATAGTAGTCTAGGCCCAGGAACTGCTGTTCGGTGATCACCACATTTGTCTGAAGCCAGGCGAACAGCCACACGGCATAGCCGTTGAACAGCAGCACTTTCTTGTCCCGATCACTGAAGAATCTACGCTTTAGCACAGCGTCCACCATCAGCATGCCGTAGCCTTGCTTTACGTAGTGCCAGCCCACAAAGAAAAACATCGCATTCGTTGCATAGCCCAGCAGGCGAGCGTTGCCGGTTGTCGCGCCGTAGATAAAGAAAGCGCCCATGGCCAGCGGGACGACAACGCCGGCGAAAATGTAGCGAAGCTGGAGATTCCTATCGTATCCGTCAGCGCGCACTTTGCGCGCGAAATTGCGATAGAAAATCTGATACGAGTGAGCAAAGTGGGGGTGGTTTATGAGATGGGACAGCAAGAACGCCGAGAGCCCTACAACACCTTCGTACCTGAGAGGCACAAAATACAGGGCCGGCAGGATCAGGAACGCGCTCCCGCCAAGCATGAAAAAATCGATGAGCGGACCAAAGAGGTATTTCTGCGCTGGTGCAGCGACCGAGACCGGAGCATGTACCGAAAGGTGAAGTGCCATACTGCCTTCTCCTTGTGATCGTTTATGTAGTCACAAAAAGCCCTATTTGAATGAGGTCTTTGCACGACTGCGGGTGGCGGACAAGAATCGGTCTTCACCGCCAATCGAGTGACGACAAAGATGGTATCAGCATTGGGGTGGTTCGTTCGTAAGCGTGGTATTCCGGGAACGTCTGTCGCAGGATGGCCTCCTCATTCTTGGCGCGCCGGTACTGCAAAAGAAATTGGAGGACACCCAGCGCCACCATCAACGCCGAAAAATGCGAAATAATAACTCCGGAAACGAAAATCGCCTCACAGACATAGAGCGGATGGCGAACAATAGAATATGGACCTGAGGTAACAAGCTTGCGCGCAGTGGCCATGATGGAGAAAGAGCGTCCAAGCCAGTAGAGACAAAAAAACGAACTAACCGTGCCAACGAAAATCAGGCAGAGCGCTGTCACTTGCACGGTTTCGCTGTCCACTGCCGGGATCAAAAACGCTGCAACCAAGATCAGGAATGTTCCTGCTACAGAGGTTACTCTCGACTCGATGCCTCGCGCAGTTCCCTTCGGCGGAAGGCGCCAGACTGTCATAACAAGCTGCAACACCATAAAGGCGATTGTGCCGGTTCGAGTAACGACGGCCAAGGAACTCGCCGAAGTTTCCTGCTGAAAAGTGACGAACAGATGAATCGCACCAAATGTCGTCAAAACCGTTACAACAAGGACGATGACCACACGACCGATAAAATCCTCTGTTAACATCCTGCTCCCCACTTCAAAGATTCACTGAAGCATCGCATTCCCGCTTCGACAAGAAAAATGTTTATTAATAGTAAACATAGCTCGGCAGGTCTACAGCCAACCAACGCCGATTTATTTGCGCCCTTCTCGTTGTTGCCCATAGCATTAAGCCATCGAGTAGCTGTAGATGTGGAATACGATCGTGCAAATCACTGCCATCGAGATCGGCACTCCGAAAGGGACGACGCCTTTGCGATCCATATGCTGGATGTAGAGCCGGAACGCGCCTTCAGGCAGCATGAAGGGGGTTTTCACCACAACTACCGTGACCAGGGCAAAGACCAGCAACAGCATGGAAAACAGGACGAGGCCGCTGCCCCCGATCAAGAATGGCATGACCGCCATCAGCTTGACGTCGCCGGCGCCGACCTTGCGCAGGACCCAGAACGGAAAAAGCGCGACAAACAGCAGAAGCCCGGCGAGAGCGCTCAGCCCCATGTCCCACCACGATCCGGACTGAAGTGAGAGCAGCAGCAAGCCCCCAGCCCCCAGGCAGAGCAGCAGCAGCACGTCGCGATTGGAAATCTTCTGGGTGGTGAAATCGAGCCAGGCAATCCTTGCCAGCAGAGGGATGGCGAGCACTTTCAGCAGCAGTGCTTCGACGAGCAACATGCTAGCGCTCGACGTTCTGCACGCTTGACGACAAAAGCTTCAGATTGTTGGCGACGGTCGGGTCGTTGGGCGCCAGTTCGTAAGCCTTGAGGAAGTTCGAGCGTGCATCCTGCAGCTTGCCGCGCAGCAGGAAGGAATAGCCGACATTGTTGTAATATTCGGGCGTCGCGCCGACCAGCTTGAAGGCCCTGGCATAGGCCCGGTCGGACAGGTCGAAGCGGTGGATCCGGTCGGTGCAGGCGGCCAGCCCCATCCAGGCGTTCCCATCATTGGGCGCCAGCTGTGTCGCCTTGAAGAACAGCGCGCCGGCATTGCCGTAATTTTCGGCGCGGAACTGGTTCTTGGCTTCTGCCACAGCTTGGTCCGATGCATAGTATTCGACATCGCTGACCGTCTTCAGCCCGTCGAAAGCATCGCCAAAAGACGTCACGTCGCCTTTCGACGGCTCGTTGGTGCGCACGACACCGTCGGTTATATCCGTCTGGCAACCGGCAAGCACCGCCATGAGCAGACAGGCCGCGGCCGCGATAACCCTCTTCATAATGTGTCCCCTAGGGTCCCCGACTCACATTAGGCCCAAATGATATACCAAACTAGAAGAAAATGCCCTTCATGCGAATGACCACAGGCAGCATCACTACCATCATGACGACAGGGAAGATACAAAGCCCGAGTGGGATCATCATCTTGACCGGAAGCGCGTTGCCGCGCTCCTCGGCGCGCAAGATCCGCTGGCTACGCATCTCATCGCTATAGACGCGTAAGGCATCCGTCAGACTGGTGCCGAGTTCCTCGGATTGTCGAAACAGCACCGCCAGGGCTCGCGCTTCGTCCAGCCCGATCCGGTCCGAGAGCTCGCGCAATGCCTCGCGCAAGGGTTTGCCGGCGCGCAGCTGCAAATTCATGATTGCAAGCTGGATGCCGAGCCATTTGTGGGTTCCGGCCAATTCGCTGCCGACGCGCTCGACCGCCGCTTCCAGGCTCATGCCCGCATCGGCGCAAGTGATCATCATGTCCATGAAGTCGGGAAAGCCACGACGATAGGTTTGCTTCTGCCGATTCTCGAATCGGTCGAGCGCGATACTGGGAATGACGATGCAGCCAAGTCCGATCAAGGCCGAGCCCAGGAATGCGAACAAGCCCGGCAGTTGCGCGGGCAGCACACGCGACAACAATGCATACATGGCAAGAAATCCGATACACACTGCCGCGAGGCGGCATAGCGTGTAGATTACCGGGGCGCTGGATTTGTAAAAACCGGCCCGGAACAACTTCGCCTCCAGAGCATTCGGTTCGCCACGTTCTTTCTCCAGAGCGCGAAAATAGGCGTCGACAGGCCGTTGCGCTGAAATCCTGTTGATTTCCTGCTGGGCGTAGAGCGAGCGACGATCGGTAATCCCTTCCGACAAAAGGCTGCGGGCCACCAGACGTCTGGTCTGAATGACAGGGATGAAGGTGAACGCAATCAGCAGGAATAGGACCGCCGCCGCCGAGAAAACAGCAATGGACAACAATATGTTCAGATTTTGAAGATTTGAAAACAAGATTTGTCTCGCTCGTCAAAAATCGAAAGTGACCATTCGGTACATAATGAAGTCGCCCACCAGCGCCCAAGCTCCAAAGATCACAAAGACCGGGATGAGTATAGGACTGTCCCAGACGTCGCCGTAATAGCTTGGAGCGATGAGCATTAAGATGCCGAACATGAAGATTGGAAAGAGCGAGATGATCCAGGCTGACATCCTGCCCTCAGCGGAAAGTGCCTTAATCTTGAGCCGCAGCTTACGCCGCTCGCGCAATACGGAGGACAAGTTCGACAGGATGCCGGTGAGATTGCCGCCCGTCTTGGCCTGGATGGAGAGCGACACTGACAGAAGATGAAGGCCTTCAAAGCCAACCCTTTCCGACAGTTTTCGAACCGCCTGTTCGAGGCTGAGCCCAAAAGTGACTTCGTCGGATACGATGCCGAATTCGGTGCCTAGCGGATCAGGCATTTCGCGCGCGACCAATCCGATCGCCACAGTGGTCGGATGGCCGGCGCGCAATGAGCGCACGATCATGTCGAGTGCGTCGGGAAGCTGGGCGGCGAATTTCAGGATTCGCTTGTTTCGCGCACGCCGCAAAACGAAAATCGGTAGGAGGAAGCCGATAAAAACAAAGGTGACAGCTGCAGCAAGGACCGAAACCCCCAGAATCAGATTCAGCAACAGCGCCAATACGGCCCCCGCGAAGATGAATACTGCTGCAAAGGACAGTGGATTGCCAGTTATTCCGGACTGTGTGTAAAGCCTGTTTAGCGCGACCGCACCAAAGACGAAGTCGCCCGATGCCGTCAATCCACGCTCCTGTAACAATCTCTGGAGGCTTTGTTCGGCGGGCGCCTCCTCGCCCAGCCGTTGCAAGCGGCGATTTATTGCGCCCGCGCGAGCACGCCTTCCCGCAAAGGACATGTAAAGGGATTCGGCAGCAAGGATCACCGATGCCGCCGCCAGCACGTAGATGAAATAAAGGAGCGTCTGGCCGGTCAGCATCAAAGCGCAACCTGCGGATTGAAGGCGTCCTTGGCGAAATGATGGCCGAGTGTCGCCGCCTCCTGAGCAAAGCGCGGCCGCACACCGGTGGCGCGAAACTCGCCAATAATGGCGCCTTCAGCAGTCACGTCACGGCGGACGAAATGGTAGATTTCCTGCATCTGAACGATATTACCCTCCATGCCGGTAATTTCCGATATGGACGTCACCCGCCTGCCGCCGTCGGACAGGCGCTGCGTCTGGACGATGATGTCGATGGCCGAGGCGATCTGCGCCCGGATGGAATCGTTGCTCATCGGCATGCCGGCCATTCCGACCATCTGTTCCAGCCGCGAGATCGCATCGCGCGGCGTGTTGGCATGGATTGTCGTCATCGAGCCTTCATGGCCGGTGTTCATCGCCTGCAGCATGTCGAAGGCTTCCTCGCCGCGCACCTCGCCGACGATAATGCGATCGGGCCGCATGCGCAGCGCGTTCTTCAGCAGTTCGCGCTGGCGCACTTCGCCCTTGCCCTCGACATTGGGCGGGCGCGTCTCGAGCCGGCCGACATGTGTCTGCTGCAATTGCAATTCCGCCGCATCCTCTATGGTGATCAGCCGCTCCTTCGAGGGAATGTGACTCGACAGAGCATTGAGCAAGGTGGTCTTGCCACTGCCGGTGCCGCCGGAAACCAGGATCGATTTGCGCGCCTGCACGGCGATCCGCAGCAGTTCGATCATGGGCGGGCGGATCGAATTGAATGCCATCAAACGTTCGAGCGAATAGGGATTTTTCGAGAATTTGCGGATCGACACCAGAGGGCCGTCTACCGAGACCGGTCGCACGGCGATATTGACGCGTGAGCCATCCTCCAGCCGTGCATCCACCATCGGCACAGATTCATCGACACGCCGGCCAATGGCCGAGACGATCTTGTTTATGATCCGCAGGAGATGCGCCTCGTCGCGGAACCGTATCGACGTCTCCTCGATCATGCCGCGCCGTTCGATGAAGACCCGCTTGTGGGTGTTGATCAGGATGTCGGAAATCGAGTCGTCTTTCAGCAGAGGTTCAATTGGCCCAAGACCAAGCATCTCGTCGGCCGTGTCGCCGGTCAGCTGGTCTAGCTCACGTGCATTCAACGGCATGCCGCGGACACGAACGAATTCGCGCACGATGGGGCGGATCTCGTTCAAGATCTCATCCTTGGAGGCATTTTCAAGAGCGGTCAGATTGAACCGATCGATCAGGTGGCGATGAAGCTCGACTTTGAGTGTCAGGAAGTCTTCGCCATGCGATTCGATGTCGACGGCTGGCGAAAGGGCCGGAGCAACAGGCAGTACAGCCAGTGAATCTATCTTCGGCGCTGCCTGCTGCTCGCTAGGCCCCTTGATGAACCGCCCCAGCATAATCGCTTATACTCCCCTTAATCCCTTATTAGGGGAAACTAACTGTTAACCACGGGAGGCACAAGCGCCCAGGTGGTCGGCGTAGCCTCAATACTTTCTACATAGTTAAGACCAGGAGGCTGTAATAACGCGCTTATTTGATAGGGCTACCGGTTCGGGGTCAGGTTCTCGATACCGCTTTTCGGGCTCATCCTATTTCCCGGGACAAACCACCCGGCATGGGCGGCTAAGTCCTTAGATATAAAGGAATATGCAGTACCCCTAATGCTTCCTCAATCTTGCCACATCCACGGCCAAATTGTGAACGAATGGTTAAGGACGATCGAAAAATGAAAAGAATCAAACCCTTGCTAAGATTCGACTTTGCAATCTTCTTGCCGAATCACGTATATGAAAGTTAAGGAACCCTTAATCTCGTTTGACTCTGCGTTTTCACGCGACCTAGGATCGTTGTGACGGGGGATGCTTGGGTATGGATTTCATCTCTTGCTCTGTCTCGTCGGGTTCAAACCTCCAAAGGGAGAAATTGACATGAAGAAGCTCATGACGATGACCCGGCAGTTCCGCGACGATGAAAACGGCGCTGCCATGGTCGAATACACTATCCTGCTCGGCATCATCACCGTGGCGGTCATTGCTTCGGTTATCACGGTCGGCACCTGGGTCACCGGTCGCTGGACCGGCCTGACAACGGCGCTGGCCACGGTGCCTGCCCTGCCGGGTTGATTGCTTAGCCGAAGCTCAGGGAGAGGCCCAAGCCGGAGAGTTTGGGCCTCCTTCCGGCAACTACAGCCCGAAGTAATAGAATGTAATGGATTAACCTCTGTATGATCGGATAGGCTTTATGCGTGCCAATACCGTCATCATGATCGTTCTCGCCGGCGTGTTCGGCGTGCTGGCAGTGGTGCTCGCCAACATCTGGCTGGCCAACCAGCGCAGCGCGATGGCGCATTCCAGCGACGTCCCGCGCGACACAGTTGTGGTGGCAGCTGTCGCCCTCAAATTCGGCGACGCGCTGACATCAGACAAACTGCGCGAGATTGCTTGGCCGGTCGGCGCAGCACCGGCTGGCGCCTTCAAGACAACGGAGGAAGCCTTGGCCGGCGACGCCCCCAGACAGGCATTGCAGTCGATTAGCGTCAACGAGCCCATACTCGCCACGAAGATCACCGGCCCCGGCCAGCGCGCCACGCTGTCAGCCGTGCTCGGCGAAGGTATGAAGGCCGTATCAATCCGGGTCAACGATGTGCTCGGCGTCGCAGGCTTCGTTTTCCCAGGGGACCGGGTCGATGTTCTCCTGACGCGAACGACGCGTGGCGACGATGGCGCAGACAGGAGTTTTGTCGATGTGCTGCTGCAGAGCATGAAGGTGCTTGCCGTCGACCAGGTGGCCGACGAAAGCAAGGACAGCCCGACGGTGGTGAAGTCGGTCACGCTCGAAGCCAGCACCAGGGATGCGCAAAAACTGACGCTAGCAGCAGGGGCGGGACAATTGTCACTAGCGCTGCGTCAGGCAGCAGCCAGCCAGGGCGAAACGACCGAACGCATCACACTTTCCGACCTGACCGGCGAAACGCCGGCCGATGTCGCCGCCAGGCAGGCGGAGCTCAACAAGAAGGCAACGGCCGAAGCAGAGGCTGCCGCCGAGCGCAAGCGCGCCGAGGACAAGATTGCCGGGTTGACCCAGGCCGTGGAGCGGGTGGGAAGCCGTCTCGACGAGTTGGGCCGGGTCAAACCAGTTCCTGTCTCGGCACCGGAGACAAAGGAAATCGTCAAGGAAGTGGTCAAATACGTGCAGCCGGAGCCGCCGGCACGCGCCACGATCGGCGTATTCAGGGGTGTGAAGCTCGAAACATACGACGTGCCGCGAGAACAATAGCTAAGCGCGGCGAAATGGGATGCTGCCACCGGCAGCGAGTGGGGAGACGGGGATGCGGGGATATTGCCTGGGGATAGCGACGGCCGCGTTGTCGTGCTTGGGGGCGCTTTTGCTGTCGAGCCTGGCGGCCGGCGCAGCCGACCGCTTCATCGATGTGTCGACCCCCAGCGTTCATCGGATTTTCCTGCCGATGTCGCAATCGGTAACGATCCAGGTGAGTGCCAATCTGGGCGATATCGTCGTGGGCGACGAGAAGATCGCCGACGCACAGCCGATGACCGACCGCACGCTCTATGTCATCGGCAAGGGGGCCGGCACCACAACGGTCAATCTGTTTTCGACGGACAAGCGCTCGCTCGGCGCCCTCCAGATCGAGGTCGGCGTCGACGTCAGCGACATGGCGCAGGCGATCCGCCAGGTGGCGCCCAAGTCGCGCATCGAAATCGGCTCGGTCAATGGTAGGGTGAGACTGGGCGGCCATGTCAAGGACGGCGCCACGCTGGCTGCGATCATGGACGTGGCGAAGCAGTACGGACCCGACGAGATCATCAATTCCGTCACCGTCGACGATAGCCAGCAGGTCAATCTCGAAGTGCGTGTGCTGGAAGCCAAGCGCAATGCCGGCCGCGATCTCGGCGTGTCGATCAGGAGCACCAACGGCAATGGCACAACCCGTACCGGCACCGGTGTTGCGGCCGTTGACGAGGACAACATCGTGCTCGGACCGGGCGGTCTGCTCAGTGGCCTGCTGTCGAACACCAATCCTTTCGCAGCGCTGATCACCCGCGTCATCGACAGCAACATCAAGGTCGACCTGATCATCGAAGCGCTGGAAGCCAAGGGCGTGGTGCGCACGCTGGCGGAGCCCAACCTGACCACACTTTCCGGCGAACCGGCCAGCTTCAATGCCGGCGGCGAGGTCCCGATCCGCAGTCTCAACAAGGATGGTGAGATCCAGATCGAGTACAAGCAATTCGGCGTCAATCTTCGGTTCACGCCAGTCGTGCTCGCCGACGACAAGATCCATATGAAACTCGCGCCGGAGGTCAGCGACCTGACAGGTTTCACCACCGCCGGCGACCCGATCTTCACCAACCGTAAATTGGATACCGTGGTCGAGTTGCGCGACGGCCAAAGCTTTGCTGTCGGCGGGCTTTTGTCGAGCAAGACCACCAAGCAGCAGGAGCAGGTGCCGTGGCTCGGCCAGGTGCCTGTGATCGGGACGCTGTTCCGCAATTCGAGCAGCCAAAAGGAAGAGACCGAGCTGGTCGTCATCGTCACGCCGCACATCGTGCGGCCGGTGAAGCCCGGCGAGCAGTTGGCGACGCCGTTCGACAAGACACGGCCAGCCAACGATCCGGAATTCTTCGTGCTCGGCCAGCTTGAGGTGACCAAGGATATGGTCCGAAAATATGAGCTGGGCGAAGGCGTCACCGGCCCCTATGGCCACATGCTCGACTTCAAATCGAAGGACAAGATGCTCTATGTCAAGAAATAGCGCCTTGATCCTCATCCTGTGCGCCAGCGCGCTGTCGGGCTGCGCCGCGGACTATCTGAATCACTATGATTCGGTGACCCTGGCTGCTGGCGACACACAGAAATTCAATTCGATGCTGCAGACGGTCGACCCGCTCAATCCTAACGCAAGGAATACCAAGATCGAGGGTGACGGCGCGCGCGCCGCTGCCGTTGCCCAGGCCTACAAATATCCACCGCCGCCACCGCCGCCGCCGGCGATCACGGTCAATGTCGGCGGGTCGGGTGTGACACAGTAAACCGAACAGAAGGATGCGGTTTCAATACGCCGAGCAATACGAGGAAACCTGGCGTCAGGGGAGCAAAAAGTAGGCCATGCTGCGGACCATTCGCGCGTTCTGGCACGATCAGAGGGGAATAGCGCTGATCCTCGTCAGCATCACGCTGCCGGCGATCATCGGCTTTTCGCTGCTGGCGATCGACATGAGCCGGGTCAACAACCTGCACAATGATTTGCAGAAGGGTGCGGACGCCTTTGCGCTCGCTGGCGCGGCCGAACTGGATGGGGCGTCAGACGCTATTGTCCGTGCTGACAGGGCGATCGGTACACTCGTAAGTAATCAATACGCCTTCTCGACAACGTCAGGCCCGCCTCCAACACTCTTAGCCTCAGGCGTGACACGTCGCTACCTTCGCTCGTTGCCGGCCGACGATAATCTTCCGATTGCCGCAGCCAACATGATCACCGACGAGGTGGCTGATGCAAAACTTGCCCGTTTCGTAGAAGTCACCGCAACTCCGGTTGGGTTCGGCGCAATTTTCCCGGCCTCCTTTTTGGCGTCCGGCTCTAGCAATGGTTTCAATGTGGGGGCCGTCGCCGTGGCGGGATTCACCTCCGGCGTCTGCGACTTCACGCCGGTCTTCATGTGCAATCCCTATGAGATGGTTAACGGCACCAACGACGCTGGTGGATACACATTGGCGCAGGCCGTTTCCGTTCCGTCTGTCCATCGTCGACTGATCGAACTGAGGAAAGTCGGAAGCGGTGCGGCCGCGGGTCCAGGCAATTTCGGCTTTCTGGAGCCCCCGTCAGGTGTGGGGAACGGTGCCCAAGCCCTGGCACAAACTATTGCAACATCGAAGCCAATTGGCTGCTACAGCTCGGCCAGCGTCTCGACGAAGACCGGTCAGAACGCCGGTCCAGTGCAGGACGCCTTCAATGTTCGTTTTGGAATTGGAGCTGGCGGCACTTTCGATAGCCCCGAGTATGGTCCTTCTGCGAATGTCCGAAAAGGGGCAAAACAGGTCAAAGGCAGCGCAAACCAATGCCCTGCCATGAACCAGCTTTCGTTCACGGAAGCTGGAACAAAGGGCCTTCCTCGCGATGCGACGACCCCCTATCAGGGCGGCCGGATGGGCGACGGAAATTGGGATTTCGCAGGCTATTGGAGCACCAACTTCGGTTCCGTTGCCTATCCATCTTCATGGGATACCACCAAACCGACGCGCTATGAGGTCTATCGTTACGAGATATCGGCCGGATTGGTTGGCACCGCTTCGACGGGTGGAGAAATCGGAACCCCGTCGGCAGGGTGCCAACCGCCTGTCACCACAGTTGATCGCCGCTTGCTATATGGTGCGATCCTCAATTGCGATGCACTCGAAGCTGGGGGCAACGATCTGTCCGGCCACAGCACCAACCTGCCGGTCGAAGCTTTCGGCAGCTTCTTTATCACCGAGCCGGTTATGTCTGCGTCCGATGATGCGTCGGTGATGGTCGAACTGGTCGACATTACGGGTCGCGGCGGGCAGAGTACGCTGGACAATTTCCTTCGTGACGAAACACAGCTTTACCGGTGATGGCGATGATTGGCACGCTGTCCCGATATCTGAATAGATTTCGCCGCGACAGCCGCGGGGCGGTTCTCGTCGAAATGACTCTGATTACGCCGCTGATGCTGATCCTGTCGGCGGGCGTGTTCGAGTTCGGCAATCTGATCCACGATAAACTGCTGATGGAGGCTGGGCTTTCGGATGCAAGCCGCTTCGCCGCGCGCTGCAACAGTCAATTGTACACCCAGGCTGGGCTGGCAGCGATTAACTGCGCGGATATTGCTGCCAATATAGCCGTCTTTGGCAAGGCGGTGGTGGTTCAGACAGATGCCCCGCGCGTCGCCGGTTGGCAAAAAGCGGGGGGGACATCCAACAATGCGACAGTGACTATAGCGGCCTCTGGATCCTGCCACGATGCTGTGCAAGCTGGCGTCACCCAGTATCGCTCCACCACGGCACAAGTCTGCATCGTCAGAGCGGACGGCAGCTACCCATATACCGGTGTCGGCATGCTGTCATTTATCGGCATCGGGCCGATTACGCTTCATGGCTTCCACGAGGAGCGGTTGATCCGGTTCTGATCATGATCAAGCGCTTTGCAAAATCAGAAGACGGCGCGGCAATGGTCGAAATGACCATCGTATCGACACTGCTTTTTGCCCTTGTCCTCGGCTTCGTCGATTTCGGCAACGCTTTCTATCAATGGAATGCGGCGACCAAGGCCGTCCAGATCGGCGCTCGACTGGCGTCGATCTCCGATCCGATTGCGCCGCAGATTTCCACAGCTGGCCCGACTGCGACGCCGGGAGCGCCAGTGACCGCAGGCTCGTTTGACTATGTCTGCAACGGCGCAACATCGACCTGCAATTGCACAGGCGCCTATTGTGTCGCAAGCACGTGGTCAACAGCAAATTTCAGCAGAATTTTTGCCGGCGACGACGGCGCGTGTGGTGCGGTAGCTGGCAGTCGTCCAGGCATCTGCGACTTTTACCCTTATTTGACACCAGCAAACATCGTCATCCGCTACTCGGCCACAGGGCTTGGCTATCAGACCCGGCAGGGCGGACCTGTGCCGACAATAACCGTCAGCCTTCAAAATGTGACCTTCCGGTTCTTTTTCCTGCAGGGACTGATGGGTTTTGCGGATATCACCATGCCCTCCATGCTGAGCACGGTCACGGGCGAAGACCTAAAGAGCACCGCGCCATGAATGCCATCAACACCAAGGTTACACCGACCAAGCGCAAGCAGGTTGCGCTGTTTTCGTCGGATCCGAATTTCAAGCGCGATGTGGCGACGCGGCTCGATGCGCTGGCGATCTATGATGTCAGGGTTTCCGAGACGAGCGACTTTCTAAAAGGTCCGCCCGCGGAGACGCGCCCTGGCATCGTCATCCTCGATCTCGGCAATGGCGAGCTGCTCGGCAGGCCGGGCATCGTCGAGGCGCGCGCACTGTGGGCCAGCGTGCCGCTGATCGCGGTTTCCGATGAGCTGAGCTCGGAACAGACGCGCGTTTTGGTGCGCATGAACGCTTCGGACTGGCTGCACAAGCCGCTCGACGGCAAGGAGCTGCTCAATGCGGTGACCTTCCACGACACCGGCAACCAGGGAACCAAGAGCCGGATCATCACCTTCATCAGCGCCAGCGGCGGCGCCGGCGCCACGACGCTGGCGCTGTCGGCGGCCGAATTCCTGGCTTCGAAATCGGCTGAGCGCGCGGCGTCCACCTGCCTCGTCGACCTGGATTTCCAGAGCGCCAATTGCGGCGCCTATCTCAATTTGTTCAACCAGTTCGACCTTGCCGGCATCATCGGCCAGCCGGAGCGGCTCGATGTCGAGCTGATGGACGTCATCAAGCTGTCGCGCCCGTCCGGGCTCACGCTCTACGCATTCGAGCGGCCGCAACTGCCGTTCGAGCCGCATGGCAGCGATTTCGTCTTCCGGCTGCTGGATCTTGTCGCCTACCGCTTCGACGACATCGTCATCGACCTGCCCAATCTGGAAACGCCCTGGCACAATTCCGTGCTGTCGACGAGCGACGAGATCTTCATCGTCTTCGAACTCAACGTCGCGTCGCTGCGGCAAGGCAAGCGGCTCTACAAGAAGATCCGCGAGTTGCGCGGCAATGCGGTCTCGATCACGCTGGTCGCCAACAAGCACAAGCGCAAATGGTTCGGGAACCATTTTTCGCGCAGCGAGCTCGAAAAGATCTTCAAGGCGCCGCACATCAAGTCGGTCGCGCTCGACAACGCGCTCCTGACCGACGCGCTGAACAGGGCCATCCCGCCATCCGAAGTGGATGGACGGGCGCGCTTCAACAAGGATCTGAAGCGGATGTTCAAAGAGCGGCTCGATGACGCTGCCCGATAGATATCGGATCGCTCCAAAGCTCGCCGGCGCCTGCGTGCTCGGCGTGGCGCTGGCGCTGTCCGTCCACGATTTCGCCGAGGCGCGATCGGCGCTTTCGGAGCGGCCGCCGCTGCCGGCGATGGGACCCAGCCTGCGCAAGGCCGTTGCCTTTAGAACCGCCGAGCAGCCGGGCACGATCATCATCCGCAAGGACGAGAAGGCGCTTTACCTGGTGACCCGCCAGGGCCAGGCGCTGCGCTACCAGATCAGCGTCGGGCGCGACGGGTTCGGCTGGACCGGCACCGTCAAGGTCGGGGCGAAGACCGAATGGCCGGAGTGGCGCCCGCCGCAGGAAATGCGGGCCCGCCAGCCGGAGCTGCCGAAAATGGTGCCCGCCGGCCCCTACAACCCGCTCGGCGCAAGGGCGCTCTACCTGTCGCGGGACGGGCGCGACACGCTCTACCGCATTCACGGCACCAACGCCCCGTCGGGTGTCGGCTTCGACGGGACATCGGGCTGTTTTCGTCTCACCAACACGGATGTGATCGATCTTTTCAAACGCGTCGCTGTCGGCGCAAAGGTGGTGGTCCAATGACGATGATCAGCGAACCGGACATGCCGGCGATCGATATCGGAAACCAGGAACAGCGCGACCCGGTTGCCACCGAGAAATTCAGCAAGGCAAAGACGATCGGCGTCATCGTCGCCGGTGGCGCGCTTCTGATCACCGCGGTCAACATGGCGGCCGCGGTCTATCTCTACCGGGGCATGAGCGACCTGCGTTTCGTCGAAGCGCGGCTGGAGCAGCTCGGCGCGTTCGAGCAGCGGATCGCGGCCCGGCTCGACACGGTCAACAACGGCTTCCAGAGCCGGTTCGAGAAACTGGACAGCCAGTTGCAAGGCAGCTTCAACGAGATCGATGCCAGCATTGCCCGGTTGGGGCAGAATGCGCCGGTCGCCGGCGGCGAGGCCATGCCGGGTGCGGAAGAACCGTCCGAATTCGCCACCAGCACGCTGGCGCAAGCGCCCGAAGCCCTCGACGGCGAGAGCGCGAGCGAACCCGGCGTCATCGAAGCGCCCGCACCCAGGAAGAGAATCGCATCGGCCTCGCCCCCTGCTCCAAGCTCCAACTACCAGCGCATCCAGCAGCCCGACGGCAAGGTCTATTACCGCCGGATCAACTAGACCCGGCAGAGCCCGGAGCGGGCGGGTTGCAGGGGGCGATCGGTCTAGAGATCGCGCTGCAGCGCCAGGATACGGATGGCCCGGACGGACCGCTCCCGCGCCTCAGTGAGGAAGGCGATGTGGCAGTAGGCACAGGCCACGATGCCCAAAAGCAGAACCAGGCTGTTTTTCAAGGTGAAATCGACGGCCAGCGAATACGGAAGACCCTTGGGCGACGTGAATTCGGCAATCGTGCTCGCCGTTTCCGAATGGCTGCCGACGGCGATCATCAGGCCAGCGAAAATCAAGGCGACGTGGTTGGCGAGGAACGAGAATGCCGACTTTTTGGTGTGGCACGCCACCCAGCAGACGATCGCTGCCGCGGCAAGAATGACGGCGTCGACAGCCATGGAACCACCCAGCCAGACATCGACCTGCTGCCAAAGCACCGTCGACAGAGGGCGCAGTTCAAGCCATAGCCACCATGCGGTGGGGCTGGCTGGATAGGTGCCCAGCAACAAGGTCGCCACGCGCTCCCCTGCCAGGACCGCCAGAATGAGAAACGGAAAGGCGAAAAGCAGGAGCGGCTTGCGTTTCATGTTCCCTCGACAATCTGCAAGCCAGGATAGACCGCATAGATTGCTCAAGGCTTAACAACCCTACTTCCGGCCCTCCCCCGATTGCGAGCGTTCGAGGACGGCGAAGAAGATCACGGTGAGCAGAAGGACGATCAGCAGCAGCACGAACGCGGCGGCCGCGCCTTCGTTGAGCGAAAGGCCGAGAAAGGCACGGCGATAGGCAAAGAAGCTCAGCACTTCGGTCGCATTGCCTGGCCCGCCCTTGGTCAGGACATAGGGCAGATCGTAGGTCCGGAACTCGTTGATCAGCTGGATGATGATGGTGATCGCCGCGACCGGCCGAAGCATCGGCAGCGTGATGTAGAAGAATTGCTGCCAGCCGCGTGCGCCATCCACTTCAGCTGCCTCATAGGGATCGCGCGGCAGAGCGGCGAGCCCCGCGGCGAGGATCAGCACGACGAAGGACATTTGCTGCCAGATGTCGATCGCCGCCATCGTCCAGAGCGCCATGCCTGGCGTGCCGAGCCAGTCGAGGCGCGGCAGGCCGAACGTTTCCATCAGATGATTGGCGATGCCGAGATTGGGCTGGAGCAGCATGCGCCAGATCAAGGCGACGCTGATCGGCGACATCGCCATGGGAATGGTCAGAATCGCGAAATAGACCGGCTTCATCCGGACCGTCCGGTTGAGCATCAGGGCAATACCGAGCCCGATCACGAATTCGCCGACAACCGTCACCGCCGAATAGCGCACGGTGAGCCAGAGCGCGTTCCAGAACAGCTCATCGCCGATCATCGAGGCGAAATTCTTGAACCCGACAAGCGGCAGAAGCTGCGGCTTGATCAAGGTCATCGAGGAGATCGAGAGGATGCAGGCATAGGCCAGCGGAAAGCCCATCACGATCGCCAGCAGCAGCAGGCCGGGCAAGGCAAAGGCCCAGCCGGCCCGCCACTCGCGGCCACGGGCAGCCCATCCTTTTTTGATCGCATTGTGCATCGTAGCCGAGCCTTGGTCGGGGTGGCGTTGCTGATCTCGTCAAGATCCGGGGTCTGGACAAGTCCGGCGCGGCTGACACCGCCGCGCCGGATCTCCTTGCCGAGCCGGACCGCTATTTGTCGAGGAGCCCCTGCAAGCCGTCGGAAGCCGCCTTCAGCGCCGCGTCCGATGTCGCCTGGCCGCCAGCCGCCAGCGAGAGCTGGGTACCGAGCAGATCCTCGTATTGCGCCGAATAGGTGAAGATCGGGAACGACTTGCCGGTCGCCACCACATCCTCGGCGGTCTTGTAGAAGGGATATTTCGCCAGCACCGCCGCATCGGCATAGACATCGCTGCGCACGGGCGCGTGGCCCTCGAGCGCGCGCTTCACCGAAACATCCTTGCTCTGCACCCACTGGATGAAGGTCCAGGCGGCTTCCTGCTCTTCCGGCGACGTGTTCTTGGGAATGCCCCAGCCCCAACCGCCGCTTTCGCCGTGGCCACCCGGCATCACCGACAGGCCGACCTTGCCGGCGACCGTCGGACACTTCACGGCATCGTCCATCTGCGGCAGCATCCACCAATAGGTGACCATGCTGAAGGCCGAACCGCTGCACATCAGGCGCATGGTGTCATCGAGCGTCGCCGACACGGCACCCTGCTGGGCGCCGTGCTGGATGTTGTCGACATAGAGATCGAGCGCCTTCTTGGCCTCTGCCGTGTCGAGGCTCGCCTTGCCGTCGGCATTGAGATAGCTGCCGCCGGCGGAGAACAGGTAATTGGAGAATTCCATGCTGTTGGGATCGCCGCGCTGGCCCTGCATCGCGGCTCCGGCGACGCCGGCATTGGCCTTCATGAATTTGGAAATCGTCACATAGTCTTCGAGCGTCGTCGGCAAAGCGAGCTCCTTGCCGGTTGCCGTCTTGTAGGCGGCCTTGAGCTTCTCGTCGCCGCTCAGGTCCGTGCGGTAGAGGAGGCCCATCGAGTAGTTGTACATGGGCACCAGGAACAGCTGGTCCTTGGTCCGGCCGAGCAGGTCAAGCGTCGAGGGAATGAAGGGGCTCAGATCGTATTTGGATTTCTCGACGAAGGGTTTCAGGTCGGCCAGCCAGCCGGCCGCCGGAAATTCGCCGGCCCACAGGAAGTCGACCTCGAGCACATTGTAGTAGCTCTGCGACGCGGTCAGCTGGGACACCAGCTTGTCGTGCATGTCGGGATAGCCGATCTTCTCGAACTCGACCTTGATGCCGGTCTGCTTCTCGAATTCGGGCAACAGCGCTTCGATGATCTTGGTTTCCGGCACGTCTTCCATCAAGGCGTGCAAGGTGATGGGCTCAGCCGCCCTGGCCGGAAGCGATGCGCTGACAACCGCTGCCCCGCTCACGGCCGTCATCAGCATTTTGATCAAGGTCTGCTTGTTCCAAGTCATAACTCTCTACTCCTCTTTCCCTCTGGACGCGGCGGTGATCCCGTCACGATTTAATAACCGGCTAGCGAGCCATGTCGGCTCTCGGAGCGACCGGCCTATTTCACGCTGCCGAACGTCAAGCCCTGGACGATGAAACGCTGGATGAAGCGGGAAGCCACGACCAGCGGCAGGATGGCAAGCACGACGCCGGCAGAAACCTTGGCGATCTGGACGCCGTTCGAGGTCTGCAACGCGGCGAGCGCAACCGGTATGGTCGCCGTCTTCGGCCCGCTCAAAACCAGGGCAAACAAAAACTCATTCCACGCCAGGATGAAGCCGAGCACGCCGGCGGCCGCGATACCGGGCATCGACACCGGCAGCACAATGCGCCAGAAGGCGCCCCAGGCGGTCGCGCCGTCGGTCATCGCCGCCCACTCCAGATCGACTGGAATGCCTTCGAAGAAGCCCATCAGGATCCAGGTCAGGAAAGGCAGGTTGAGCGCGGCATAAACGATGATCAGCCCGGTCAGCGAATTGCTGAGCTCCAGGCTTCGGAACAGCGTGAAGGTCGGCAGCACCAGCGCCACGGGCGGCAGCATTTGCGTCGCCAGAACGGCAAAGCGCGCCCAACGACCGCCCGTACGGAAGCGGGCGAAGGCATAGCCGGTGGTGGCGGCGAAAGGCAAAGCGAGCAGAACCGAGCCGAGCGCGACGATCAGGCTGTTGAGGTAGGACTGACCGAAGCGACCTGACAGCAGCGCCGAATAATTGTCCGTCGTAAAGGCCGGCATCAGCTCGTTGCTGTAGGATAGCTGCTCGGGCACGAAGCTCGTCCGCAGCACCCAGAGCGGCGGCAGCAGCACGATGGCGCAAACGACAATCAGCCCGAAATGCAGGCCGAAGCGGCGGCGAAAGGCAGGCCGTTCGTTTCTGTCCATCATCGAGTGGCCCCCATGAGGCTCGGCCGCGCGATGACCAGTTCGGTCTCGGGATCAAACAGGTGCATTGGCAGCGGGTCGATGTAGAGCTCGACGATCGAGCCGACGGGCGCCGTGAAATAACGGCTCAGGCGGGCGGCGATCTCCAACGGCTTGTCGTCTCCGGCGGGGTGGGCATGATCCTTGCCGGTGGCCTGACCCGCGATCTGGCCGATCAGGACGTTCTCGGCGCCGAGAGCCTCGACGGCCACGACCCGTACGGCAATCTTCTGCCAGTCCGGCTTGTCGGCGCGTTCGTGGAAATCTTCGGCTCGAACGCCCAGAATGACGCGGCGCCCGACACGCTCGCCATAGGCGTTGCGGTGGCGGGCGGGGACGGTAAGCACGGCACCACTGTCGGTCACGACGGAGAGCCCTTCGCCAGGTGCGGGCTGAAGCGTGGCCGGAATGAGGTTCATCGGCGGCGTCGCCAGGAAGCGCGCGACGAAGGTGTTGACCGGGTCGGCATAGACTTCAAGCGGCCGGCCGGCCTGGACCAGGCGACCATCGCGCATGATGCATATGCGATCGCCCATGGTCATGGCCTCGACCTGGTCATGCGTGACATGGACGATGGTGCGGCCAAGGCGCCGGTGCAGCTTGACGAGTTCGAGCCGCATCTCTGCACGCAGCTGCGCATCGAGGTTGGACAGCGGCTCGTCAAGCAGGAAGGCCGCCGGTTCGCGAACGATCGCCCGACCGAGCGCGACACGCTGCCGCTGGCCGCCCGAAAGCGCTGCCGGCTTGCGGCCGAGAAGATTCTGCAGCCCGAGCAGGTTAGCGGCGTCCGCAATCTTGGCATCGATGACCGCTGCGTCGGTGCCGCGCATCTTCAGCCCGAAGGCCATATTCTGCCGCACCGACATATGCGGATAGAGCGCGTAGCTCTGGAAAACCACCGCGACGTTGCGGTCGCGCGGCGCGACATTGGCGACGCTCTTGCCACCGATGCGGAGATCGCCGGAAGAGATACTCTCCAGGCCGGCAATCATCCGCAGCGTCGTCGACTTGCCGCATCCCGACGGGCCGAGAAAGATCACGAATTCACCGTCAGGAATGGTGAGATCGACCTCATGCACCCCGTAATTGCCATTGCCGTAGAGCTTGGAAACGCGATCGAGCTCGATAGACGCCATAGACTTTCCTCATGAACCCGTCTGACCCGGCTGAACGCCGAAGGCCGGAGTCGAGCGAACGGTCATCTTAGAGAACAAAATATAACATTGAAAGCCTGCCTTCTGATCATATGTGTTCACTTTTTTTGGATGGCGCGTGCCAGCATCAGGATCCGGTTACAGCCGCCAAAAGCCGTCAGGTCATGTAGACGCCGCCGGTCACGTTGACCCCCTGGCCAGTCATGAAGCGGGCTTGATCCGAACAGAGGAAGACGACGACGTCGGCGACATCCTCCGGCAGCTCGAGCCGGCCGAGCGGCGTCTGCGCGATATAGTCGGCGACCACCCGTTCGGGCGTGACTTGCCGCAGATGCGCCTCCCACTCGACTTCTCGCGATTGCATGCCGGTCTTGACGAACCCCGGGCAGACGGCATTGACGCGTATCCCTTTGGGCGCGAGCTCGCGGGCAAAGGCCTGCGTCCAGCCGAGCACGGCGAACTTGGACGCCGAATAATGCGCCAGGAGCGGCGCACCGACCTTCGCGGCAAGCGAGGCGGTGTTGACGATGCAGCCCGTGCCCTGCTTGACAAAATGCCGTCCAGCGATCTGATTTGCGAGGAACACCCCGCGCGCATTGACCGAGAAGTTGAAGTCCCACTCCTCGTCGGTCAGATCCAGCGCATGCTGCATGGTGGACACGCCGGCATTGGCGATCAGGATGTCGCAGCCGCCAAGCGCTTCCAGTACGGCGGCAAAGGCCGCCTCGACGGAATCGCGACGGCGAACATCGACCGTGACGGCGACGGCACCGCCGCCAATCTCCTCGGCCGCCTTGCGCGCCGCGTCGGGATCCAGATCGCCGATCGCCACGGCGACACCCTGCCGCGTCAGGGCGGTCGCGATCGCGCGACCGATCCCCGCGCCGCCACCCGTCACAAAGGCACGCTTGCCCGCGAGTTCGGCAAGCACTGGAGGAATGACGGAGACAGCCGGCATGGTCGTATTCTCTCTGCTTGGTGGCGGAATGCGATCTGTTGATATCGAGATGCATACCAATAAATTCGAACGCTGCAAACATATTTTTGTTTGAAAATGTTCGATCATGCGGTAGAGTTGAAGTTGCAGACCGCTTCGTCAGCGGCTTACCCACCGGATACATCGATGGCCGACGACACCGCCTCTCCCCTATCGTCCACGCATGGCGCACCGCGTGATGCCGATCGTCAGCGCCTTCTCGCGCACGATCGACAAGCCCGCATCCTCGCTTTCCTGCGCCGGACGGGGTCGCTCACCGTCGCCGCGGCAGCGGCCGAACTCGCCGTTTCCGACATGACGATCCGCCGCGATCTCGTCGAACTGGAACGCGAGGGCAGGCTGGTGCGAATCCATGGCGGCGCGATCGAGGCCGATAACCCGCCGCTGGTCGCCATGGACAGTGAGGAGCCGAGTTTCGATTCGCGCTTGCGCCAGCGCCGTGACCCGAAGGCCGCGATTGCCGCCGCCGCGGCCGCCTTGGTTTCGGGATACCGCACGATCGCATTGGATGTCGGCACCACCACCTATCTGATGGCCGAGCACCTCAAGGACCTTCCGCACGCCAAGGTGTTCACCAACAGCCTCAGGATCGCGGCGGCGCTGAACGGCGGTATGCCCGAAGTCTATGTTGCCGGCGGCCGCGTACGAGCCGACGAGATGTCGACCGGCGGACCCGCGGCCATCGCCCAGTTCGAGGCGCTGTGGTTCGACGTCGCCGTGATCGGCGTCTCCGGCATCACGGCGGACGGCCTTTTCGACTATTCCTTCGATGATACCGATATGAAGCGCGCCTATCTGAGACGCTCAGGCACCAAGATCGTGCTCTGCGATTCCGCCAAATTCCTGCGCATGTCGCTGGTGCGGATAGCGCCACTATCGGACATCGATATCCTCATCACCGATGCCGAGCCGCCGGCCAAGATCGCCGCGGCGCTCGCCGCGGCCAAGGTCGACCTGCGCATCGCGCCGCCACTGACGCGCGACTGAGGCGCAACATTCTCACTTTATCCCCAAGGAGACGACTCGATGGTATTTGAATTTTTCGGCGACAAGAAGAAGGCTGTCATCTCGATGGCCCACATCGGTGCCCTGCCGGGAACGCCCCTCTATGATGCCGATGGCGGCCTCGACAAGCTGATCGATGGCGTGCTCTCCGACATTCGCAAGCTGCAGAGCGGCGGCGTCGATGCCATCATGTTCGGCAACGAGAACGACCGCCCCTATGTCTTCAAGGCGCCGCCCGAAGGCATTGCCGCCATGACTGCGATCGTCCAGGCGGTGAAGCCCGAACTGAAAGTGCCGTTTGGCGTCAATTATCTCTGGGATCCGACCGCCAGCGTCGCGATCGGGGCTGCCACCGGAGCCCGTTTCGTGCGCGAGATCTTCACCGGCCTGTTCGCTTCCGACATGGGCTTGTGGGAGCCCGATTGCGCCGCCGCCTCGCGCCTGCGGCACAATCTTGGCCGCGACGACATGAAGCTTCTCTTCAACATCAATGCAGAGTTCGCACACTCGCTCGACCAGCGTCCTATTGAATTGCGCGCCAAGAGCGCGGTGTTCTCGTCGATGGCCGACGCCATCCTCGTTTCCGGTCCGATCACTGGCCAGCCGGCCGACCAGTCCCACCTGCGCAGCGTCTGCGAGACGATCAAGGACGTGCCGGTCTTCGCCAACACCGGCGTGAACATCGACAATGTCCGCGATGTCCTTTCGCTGGCGAGCGGCGTCGTGATCGGCACCCATTTCAAGATCGATGGCAATACCTGGAACGCCGTCGACGGCGATCGGGTCAAGCGCTTCATGGACGTTGTCGCCACCTTGCGCTGAGGACGGCTTCCACGGCGATGCCGGCCACCGCCGGCTCGCGGTGATCATATCGATCGTTGCGGGCCGGCGTCCGGAATGATCGACTGGTATCGAGCAGTGGGACACAACGAGGCAGACAGGTTCGCCCGCCTGCCCTTCCCGGCATTTCAATGGATTCGACATGGCGTTCGTTCTCGGTCTCGATATCGGCACCACCTCGACGATCGGCATTCTGATCCGGCTTCCCGATCAGGTGCTGGGCCTCGCCTCGCGCCCCGTCACGCTGCATTCCGAGCATGCGGGCTGGGCCGAGGAAGATCCCGCGCAATGGTGGATCAATGTCCGCGACATCGTGCAGGAGTTGCTCAGGACCGGCGGCATCAAGGCCGAGGAGATCGTGGCGGTCGGCACCACCGGCATGCTGCCGGCGGTCGTTCTCCTGGACGACCAGGGCGAAGTGCTGCGGCCAAGCATTCAGCAGAGCGACGGCCGCTGTGGCGCCGAAGTGGCCGAACTGCGGACCGAATGCGATGAGGCGGCTTTCATCGCCAAGGCCGGCAACGGCATCAACCAACAGCTCGTCACCGCAAAGCTGCGCTGGATAGAGCGTCACGAGCCGGAGGTGTTCAGCCGCATCGCCACCGTTTTCGGCTCCTATGACTATATCAACTGGCGCCTCACCGGCGAACGTGCGGTCGAGCAGAACTGGGCGCTGGAGGCAGGCTTCGTCGATGTTTCGACGCACCGGATCGACGACGATCTGGTGGCGCTCGCTCACATACCGCGCTCGGCCGTGCCACGAAAGATCGCCTCGCATGAGATCCTCGGTTCCGTCTCGGCGAAGGCCGCGGATGAGACCGGCCTGATGGCGGGAACACCTGTCGTCGGTGGTGCGGCCGACATGATCGCTTCCGCGCTCGGCGCCGGAGTTGCCAAAGCAGGCGATGTCCTCCTGAAATTCGGCGGCTCGGTCGATATCCTGATCGCCACCGATCAGATCAAGCCAGATCCGCGCATGTATCTCGATTACCATCTGGTGCCGGGCCTGTTCATGCCCAATGGCTGCATGTCGACCGGCGGCTCGGGCCTCAACTGGTTCGTACGCAATTTCGCCGGCGGCGAGATGGTCGCGGCACAGGCCGAGGGTATTTCGGTACACCAGCGGCTCGATGCGCTGGCGGCAGAGCGTCCCGCCGGTGCCGATGGCCTCATCATCCTGCCCTATTTCCTCGGCGAGAAGACGCCGATCCATGATCCAGCGGCCCGTGGCGTGATCGATGGGCTGACGCTGTCGCACGATATCGGCCATGTCTGGCGCGCTTTGCTCGAGGCCTATGCCTTTGCCATCGCGCATCATGTCGAGGTGCTCAACGACATGGGCCACCGGACCGAGCGCTATCTCGCCTCCGACGGCGGCTCAAGCAGCAAGGTCTGGATGCAGATTGTCGCGGATGTCCTGCAAAAGCCGGTCCAACGCCTGACCGGGCACCCCGGCTCTTGCATCGGCGCTGCCTGGACGGCGGCGATCGGCGTCGGCCTAACCGACGACTGGTCGGGCGTTTCCGGTTTCGTCAGCTTCGCCGACCGGCTCGATCCCGACCCGCGCAAGGCTGACATCTACCGCGACGGCTATCGCCGCTATCGCGATCTTTATGCGCGCCTGTCGGCTCCTGGCGCGACCAGAGCGGGATCGTCATCGTGATGTATCGCGCCGTCGCCTGGGACATCGACGGAACGCTGATCGACAGCGAGCCGTTGCATCATCAATCCCTCCTCGCCGGCTGCCGCAACTGGAACGTCGATCTTGACGACCTGCCCGACCAAGCCTTTCGCGGCATCCATATGGGCGACGTCTGGACAATGCTGCGTCCGCGTCTCCCAGTCGGGCTCGACCAGGCGGAGTGGCTCGCCGCTATCAATGCCCACTACGTCGCGAACCGGGCGAACGCCGTCCCAATCCCCGAGGCGGTCGAGACGATTCGGACCCTGGCTGACCGCGGCGTCCCGCAGGTCTGCGTCTCGAATTCCGGCCGGCAAGTCGTCAATGCCAATCTCGATGCGCTCGGCGTGCTCGATCATATGAGTCTCACAATCAGCCTCGACGACGTGTCGGCCGGCAAGCCCGACCCCACGCCCTATCGCGAGGCCTGCCGGCAGCTCGCCGTAGCTCCAGAGTCGGTGGTGGCCGTGGAAGACAGCCGCACCGGCACTAAGGCAGCACGAGCCGCCGGTCTGTTCGTGGTTGGCTATCTCCCCAGCGGCGGCCTGCTCGGCGACGTCGATCTCAGCACCAACCGTCTGTCGTCGATCCTGGATCTGTTTCCAGGCTGAGGGTTTGCGCGTCGTTACCTTCCAGGTGTGCGCTTGACCATGCATTCAGGATCGTAGCGTGATGGCAACTGATCGATTCACATCGACCGGTAGGAATCCCCCTTGCGCCTCGGCGTCGTGAAACCGCAAACGACACCACACCAGGATGGACGCTTGATGAACGACCTCCCCCAAACACTTGCAGCGGACTCGCTCGGGCCAACCGTGACGATTGGAGAAATCCTGGTAGAGATCGTCGCGAGGCAGACAGGCACCGGCTTCCGGGAACCTATCGACCTCATTGGCCCCTTTCCGAGCGGCGCGCCCGCCATCTTCATCGATCAATGCGCACGTATGGGCGGAGCGGCCGCAATGGTGGGCGTGGTCGGCGACGACGATTTCGGCGTCGTCAACGTGGAGCGCCTGAAGCGGGACGGCGTAGACACTTCCGCCATCGCTGTTTCCCCGGATTATCCGACGGGCAGCGCCTTTGTTCGCTACCGCACGGACGGAAGCCGCGATTTCGTCTACAACATCGCCAAATCCGCCGCCGCTCGACTGGAATGGACCCCGCAGGTCGAGGCGCTGATCGCGCGTTGCGGGCATATCCATGTCATGGGAACGGTGTTCGCAAGTCCCGCAGCCTGGGCGATCACCGAACGCGCGATCCCGCTGATCAAGGCACGCGGCGGCACGATGTCGCTCGATCCGAACCTGCGCAAGGAATTGCTGGCGCACGGCCAGACCGAGGAGAAATTCGCCGGCCTGGTGGACGAAGCGGACCTGCTGCTGCCGTCGGGCAATGAATTGTTCCTGGCCGCCGGCATGGACGGGGAGGAACGCGCGATCGAGGCGCTGTTCAGACGAGGGGTCAAGGAGATCGCCGTGAAGCGCGGCGAACATGGCGCGTCAGCCCGTCAGAGCACGGGCGCCAGCACCGATTGTCCCGGCCTGATCGTCGAGGAAACGGACCCCACCGGCGCCGGCGACTGTTTCGGGGGAGCCTATGTCGCATGCCGGCGGCTGGGCATGGCGCTGCAGACGGCGCTCGAATTTGCCAACGCGGCAGGGGCGCGCAACGTCACACGCCTCGGCCCCATGGAGGGAGCCGGCACGCGGGCCGAGCTGGAAGATTTCATGGCAAGAACGGCGAGAAGAAATTGATGCGTGGGGCGATCGAAGATGTGCCGGCCCTGCACAGGGAAGGCAAGAAAATCGGGGTGACCTCGGTGTGTTCGGCGCACCCGCTGGTGCTGAAAGCCGCACTGCGCCATGGCCGGGAAACCGGCACCACCGTCCTGATCGAGGCGACGTGTAATCAGGTCAATCATCTGGGTGGTTATACGGGCATGACGCCGGCCGATTTCGCGGCGATGGTGGAAGCGCTCGCGGCAGTCGAGCAGTGCCCGGAAGAGCTGATCGTGCTTGGCGGGGATCATCTCGGCCCTAATCCCTGGAAAGACCGGCCCGCCGAGGAGGCGATGGCGCAGGCCGGGACGATGGTCGATGCCTATGTCCGCGCCGGCTTCCGCAAGATCCACCTCGATGCTTCGATGGGCTGCGCGGGTGAACCGGCGACGCTAGACGACCACACGGTGGCCGGGCGCGCGGCCAGGCTGGCGGGCGTCGCGGAGCAGGCGGCAGCGCAGAGCGGCGGGGCAAGCCCGGTCTACATCATCGGGACGGAGGTGCCGCCGCCCGGTGGCGCCGATCACACATTGGATGCGATCACCCCGACCAGTCCGGAGGCCGCTCGCCAGACACATGCCATTCACGCTCAAGCATTCCACACAGCCGGGCTTGAAAGCGCATTTTCCCGCGTCATCGGGCTTGTGGTGCAGCCGGGCGTGGAGTTCGGCAACCAGAATGTGATTTTCTACGATCGGGCAAAGGCCCGCGACCTGGCGGCAACCCTCGACAGATTGCCGTCGCTCATTTTCGAAGCCCATTCGACGGACTATCAGGGTGAGAGGCCGTTGCGTGAACTCGTCGAGGACGGCTTCGCCGTCCTCAAGGTCGGACCCGAGCTGACCTTCAAGCTGCGCGAGGCGCTGTACGCGCTCGACCTGATCGCTTCCGACCTGGTGCCTGACTATGGCGAGCGGCCGCTTTACCACGCAATGGAAGAGCTGATGCAAGGCACCCCCAAGAATTGGGCAAGCCACTATCATGGAAGCGATGCCGACAAGCGGACGCTGCGCCACTACTCCTATTCCGATCGCATCCGATATTATTGGGCGATCCCGCAAGCCCGTGCCGCCTGTAACCGTCTCTTCGATACGTTGAACGGCCGCAAGGTGCCGGTGACGCTGTTTCTCCAGCACCTGCCTTCTGCAGTCACATGGGCTGGCCGCGCCTGCGACGTCGAGGATATCGCGATCGGTCACGTCCGGCGGAGCATCGAGGCCTACGCCCGGGCATGCGGCACCTGAGATCCTCGTCCGGCACTTCAAGGCCAGAGCGGATGGGCTGGCGGGCGGCAGGAACGCTTACAGCGATGGTCCCAATCGTATCGGGCTGCCGTCGCTGAAACGGGATTGACGGAACCTGTGGAGATTGTGCCCGGTCTCGTTGCCCTGGATCAAATCGGACAGGATGCGGCCCATTCCGGGTCCTATGCCGAAGCCGTGGCCGCTCATCCCGGTCGCTATAACGAGACCCGGGATCGCAGCGGCGCGATCGACGATGGGCACGACATCAGGCATCGCATCGATCATGCCCGCCCAGCTCGCCTTGAGCGGTACAGTCGTGAACTGAGGGAAAAGCTCCCTGAACCCGCGGTCGATGGTGCGGAGCGCCGACGTCTCGGGAGCGGGATTGAGGACCCGCATCCGTTCGAAAGGGCTTTCTTCATCCGCGTTCCATCTGCGCGGCGTCGACCAGCCATCCGGGTATCCTCGCGGCGCGGCCGGCAGGTAGCGCGTGCCGAAGGGATTGGCCATCAGGGCGCTGAAATATTTGCCCGCATGGCGAAATGCGTCCGGCCCTATGTAGAGTTGGCTGCTGCCTCCCGATGCGAGCGTATACCCGCCATCCTGCCTGCGCCGGAAAGCGATGCGTTCGTCCGCGGCGGCACCGGCGTGGATCTCCGGCATCGGGGCTGTCGCGGCGACGGTCGCCCTGACGCTGAGCTGCGGAATTGAGATGCCGTGGGCGCGCAGAAAGAGCGACGTCCACGCGCCGCTGGCGACGACGACGCTCGAGGTCGCGATGTGCCCTTTCTCGGTCCAGACGCCACTGATGCGTCCCGCGGAGATGTCGAGCATACGTGCCGCGCAATTCTCGATGATCGTCACACCTTCGCGGGCCGCCAGGCGAGCAAGCGCGGGCACCGCGACCCAAGGTTCCGCCCGCATGTCCGATGGGGTGATCATTGCGCCTTTGAACGGTCGCGACATGGCCGGGATCAGGCTTGCCAACTCACCTTGGTCGAGGAGACGCGTGTCGACGCCATGAGCCTGGGCAATCTCGAGAAACTTCGCGAAACCGGCCATCTCCTTGTCTGTCCGCGCAAGATAGGTAACGCCCGTCTGCTTCAGTCCTATGTCCTCGCCACATTCCTGCGCCAGTTGCCGCCAGAGGCGCTGCGCTTCGATGACGATCGGCAGTTCGTCGGCATCGCGGCCCTGCTGCCGGATCCAGCCCCAATTGCGCGAGGATTGCTCGGCGGCGATGCGGCCCTTTTCCAGCAGCGTCACCGAGACGTTCCGTCGCGCCAGGAACAGTGCCGTGCTCACGCCAATGACCCCGCCGCCGATGATCACGACGTCCGAAGTCTTCGGCAGGGGCTGCTGGAACTGGATCGAGGTGGCCTCGGTGAAGGGGAAGATTGTCAAAGAGCACCGTCCTTCTTGGTATGCTGCGGCGACATCCAGCCCACGCTGGCAGCGAGATCTGGGCAGCGATATCTGGCCGCCGTGAAATGTCGATACCACGCGAGGAGATTGATCGTCAGCTACTGCTTGCCGACAAGGACGGCGACAGATCGCGGGTCTGGAAGCCCCTCTGGACAATGAGTTTTGAAACTGCCGGCCAAAGGCTGGCGACTGTGCAAGCGTGCCCCACTATTGCGTTATCGGCGGCGGCATCGTCGGCCTGGCGACGGCCATGCGGCTGGTTGAGACATATCCCGGCTGCAGCCTGATGCTGTTGGCCGGAAATACTGTCCGAGCCTCGGCCTCGCCGACCTGCTCCCGCACGAAGCAGGCATCCGCGCGCAAGCCGTGCGCAAAGACAGTGCCCTCATCCATGATTTCCTGTTCGCACAAACGGACCGCATGCTGCACGTCTGTAACGCCCCTTCACCCGCCGCCTCCTCGGCGATCCCGATTGCAGAGATGATTCGAGATCGCCTCATGCAGGGCTGCTGAAAACGAGGCGGTATGCATGGAGCCGCAACGCCCGCTGAACGCTGGAGTATCCGTCTTGGCCAAGAAAGGGATTGGGGCACCGGCCGCGGGCAACGCAGCTTTTGCGTCAGAACCAGATCCGCTCACCACCGGGCCAGCAATTCCCCTCCCGGCGAGAAGGTACTTGGCCTGCCGGCTATAGCCGCTCGGCCTCAGGCCTGCGGTTTCCGCAAGCGTTAGCCTCCTGTGGACGCCGGCATTTTTGGCTGCGCAAAGATCTCAAGCGAAACGACGGCCAACGTCGTTGGCAGGTTCGACCGTCATAGGCATAGCTCGACGAGCTCCCTATGGTACACGTCCACAGGATGCACTGACACTCAAGCCAGCTTGGCTAAGCTAGAAATCTTTAAGTCTTTGAAATTACTTGACTATTTATGGTACCGTTGGCTGGGATCGAACCAGCGACCTCCGGATCCACAATCCGGCGCTCTAACCATCTGAGCTACAACGGCACGTTGCCCGAGCGGATCGAAACAGAAACTCATCCGCCCGCTCTGTCGTTCGGCGATGCGTCCTTACGGGCTTATGGATTCTAATTCAAGGCTTTTGGAAAGCAAAGGTCACTTCCCCACATCGACGCGGCATTTGCCTGGCAAGAAGGACCAGGCGCCGGACAAAGAAAAAGGCCGGCGGGAGGAGGTGCCGGCCTTTTCCTGTTACGAGCCAGCGGGAGGAGGTGCTGGCTGGTCACCCCGGGGAACAGAGGGAGGAGGTTCCACTCACCGGGTATTCCTTGATGGCTGCCATCATACACCTGATCGTTTTTAAGAAAATGCGACCTTTTGTTGCATCTTCCGATCATGCGCAAATGTTAGGCAACCTTGATTTCCTTCATCGCCTTCTCGAAGGCGGTCTTGATCGGCTTGGAGACGTCCTCGGCCGCCTTGGAGGCAACGGCCTGGAAGTCCTTGGCCTGCTCGACGGTCGATTCGACGCGCTTGCGCAGGAAGGCGGTCTGCAGCTCGACGACTTCCGACAGCGACTTGGCGCCGATCAGGGCCTCGAGGTGGGAAAAACCGGCCTCGGCATTGGCACGCAAAGCGGAGATGGTCTTGAGCGACAGGTCGTTGGAAACGGTCTTGGCGGTCTCGTAGGTCGACTCCAGAGCCTTCTGGGTCTCCTCGGCGCCGGTCTTCAGCTTGGCGTAGGCCTCTTTCGACTGCTCAACGCCCTTTTCGGCGAAAGCGCGGATCTGGTCGGTGGCCTTGGAAGCGTCGAAGCTCGGGAATTCAACGTTTTCGATCGTCTCGGCGGTCTTGGTCCTGGACATTTTCCATCCTTTTCAGCGGCAGCGGCTTTGACAGAAAGCCGTCTCGTTCATGTATGATGGCAATATAAAGGCAAATTTTGTGCATTGCAATATCTTTGTTGCAGTGCACCATAAATTTCTTTGGGCCGTTAACCAAGAGCCCAGATTCCAGCCTTTGCACGTTCTGGCTTGTGGACCTTCGCGCCTCCGGCTTTTATTAACAAAGCGTTAACTGCAAAATCGCCGCTCCGTGAGGTCCGCCAAGCGCATGCCGTCCGAATATTCCTTCCTCGATGTCGCCGTGCTCGACGCGGTCCGCCAGCGCTTTGCGGCAGGCGACGCGATCGCGATCCTGTCGGCGGATCTGGAGCAGGTGATCTGGGCCAACGGGCCAGGAGCCGCGATGTTCGGTTATCCCGACATCGAGGCGATCATCGGCGCCTCGGCGCAGTTGCCCGTGATCGCCAGGCGCCAGATCATGGCGACCAGCGGATTTCCCGAGATTGGCAGTGACCGCGCCATCATGGTGCGGCTGGCGACCGGAATGACCAGCCGCGCCGTCGGCTTCCTGGCCAGTGCGGTGACCATGCCGGACGCCGAAAAGGCTATCATGCTGGCAGTGCCGGCGGCTCAGACGGGCTCGCGCAGTGCCGGCGAAATCGCCGCGCGCGCCATTAGCGGCTTCACCGAGGATGGTCATTTCATCGCCTTTGTCGATGCCCGGGGCAACGTCGAGGCGGCCTCGGAGGGATTTTCGGCGCTTGGCATCCTGCCGGAGACGCTGGCGGCACTGGTTGCCGACGTCGCAGCCGAGAGCGACCGCATCGTCAAGCGCCTTGTCCCCGGCGGCACGGCCTCCTATCCGGCTGGGCTGGCAAGATTAACCGAGGAGCGGCATCTGCTGGTGGTGATCGACGAGGACCAGCTCGACGACACCGCCCCCGCGGGCGAACATCCTACACAAACCATTGCCGAGGGGGCACCTGCTGGCGATGCGGCTTCCCAGCCGGAACAGGGTCGCCAGACACCGACCGACGAACCAGGCGCCGCGTTGCCGACCGAGGACGTCGCCGGATCGCGGCCGCATGCGATCGCCGACGCGACCGTACAGACGCCGACAGCGGCCAATAGCGATCAGCCGGCATTGGAGCGCACGCCGGCGCAGCACGACCATTGGTACTTCAACGCCGGCGAGGACGGAGGGCAACAGGCGCCGCGACCCGCCGCGCCCGGACCTGAAGCTCCGGCCGAACCGGCGGCCCTGGAAATCCAGTCCACTTCCGCGGCCACGCCGACGACCGTCTCGGCGATGGACCGCGCCGCGGCGCCGGTGCGTTTCGTCTGGCGCACCGATGCCGAAGGCAAGTTCAGCGCGCTGTCGCCGGAATTCGCCGACATCGTCGGCAAGCCGGCGGCCGACGTGATCGGCCGCCGCTTCAGGGATGTCGCCGCTACATTCGGCCTCGACCCCTCCGGCGAGATATCGGGGCTTCTCGAACGGCGCGATACCTGGTCGGGGCGCTCCGTGCTGTGGCCGGTCGTCGGCACCGACCTGAAGATACCGGTCGACCTGGCGGCGCTGCCTGTCTATGGCCGCAGCCGCGCCTTCGAGGGTTTCCGCGGCTTCGGCGTCGCCCGCGCCAGCGACGCGGTCGTCGATCCGGAGGCCATCGGCATGGCGCTGGTGCCCAATAGCCAGGCGCCGGCAACGCCGGAACCACAAGCCATCCAACCCGCACCCGAACAGCCGAACGCTGAGGAGCCCAAGGCCGAGGACACGCAGGCATCGGATCCGTTCAAGGGCGAGGTGCCGGCGTTGACTATCGTGCCGAAACAGGAGCGGCGCTTTGCCGACAAGGTGATCCGGCTCGCCGAACACCGCCAGCCAGCCAATGACAAGGGTCTGTCGACCCTGGAACGCAGCGCGTTCCGCGAAATCGGCGAGCGGCTGAAGAAGGATAGTGCTCCGGTCGAGCCGCCTGAGGCTGAGACTGCGGAGGCGTCGACAGCGGAGGCCGAGGCTCCGGTCAAGCCGTCCGACGACCCGATGCACAGCGGCGTCATCCCTGCGTCAGGGCCAGAGAACGAACCGGTCGAGCCACCCGATGTCGATGCCGAAGACGAGCGGGATCTGGTACGGCTTGACGGTCACGCGGACGAAGCGGCTCGTGAAGCCCCCCCTGGGATGAATGTGACGGGCTCGTTGCTCGACTATGCCGGCCAAGATGACGAACGTGGCCCCGTGGCGGCGGAACCAGAGAACACCGCTGCCGTTTCGCCCGGCGAAAAGCCTGAAGCCACTGACGCGACACATGATGGCCTCGATGACGACAGCATGACGTCAGCAGATTTTCGCGATGCCGAAGACAGTGAGGATTGGGCGCAGCCCGACGAGGAAGCCGCGCCGCCCGACGAGCAGGCGGTTGCCGAGGAAACCGTCAATGCAGGCGGCGACGCGGCGGAAATACGCGTCGAGCGCCCTCGCCTGCAGGTGCCGCCGCTCAAGGCCGAAGGGTTCGTACCGTCGGCGTTTTCCGCCGGAGATGAGCACAAGGCTCCGGACACGTCGCTGCTCGGCAAGCTGCCCGTGCCGCTGCTCATCCATTCCGGGGACCAGTTGCACTATGCGAATGAGGAATTCCTCAGCCTGACCGGCTACGAGGCGCTTGACGATCTGGCGGATGCCGGCGGCCTCGGCGCGTTGTTTGCCGACCCCTATGCCGATGACGGCGTTTCCGACGGCACCGATCGCGCGCTGCGGTTGAAAACACGTGACGGACAGGAATTCCCGATCGAGGCCATTTTGCGCTCGGTTCCCTGGCGCGACGGCAAGGCGCTGATGCTGGTCGTGCGACGCTCCGGCGAGGATGATGCGCCGGCGAGCCTGCATGTCGTTGGCGACGAGCAGACGCAGCCGGATATTTCCGAGCTCAAGGCGCGCATCGCCGAGATGCGCACCATTATCGACACCGCCACCGACGGCGTCGTGCTGATCGGCCGTGACGGCACCATCCGATCGATCAGCCGGCCGGCCGAAGCACTGTTCGGCTTCGACAGCGACGATGTGACCGGCAAGCCGTTCGCCTCGCTGTTTGCGATCGAAAGCCAGCGCGCGGCACGCGACTATCTCAATGGGCTGTCCGAGCCCGGCGTGGCGAGTGTCATGAACGACGGCCGCGAGGTGATCGGGCGCGAATCGCAAGGACGCTTCATTCCGCTGTTCATGACCATCGGCCGGCTGCCCAACGACAGCGGCTTCTGCGCCGTCGTTCGCGACATCACGCAGTGGAAGCGGGCCGAAGAGGACTTGACGCAGGCACGTGCGGTGGCCGAGCGCGCGTCCTCGCAGAAGACCGATTTTCTGGCCCGCATCAGCCACGAGATCCGCACCCCGCTCAATGCCATCATCGGTTTTTCGGAATTGATGGTCGACGAGAAATTCGGACCTGTCGCCAACGACCGCTACCGCGACTATCTGCGCGATATCAACCGCTCGGGCAATCATGTGCTCGACCTGGTCAACGACCTTCTCGACATCTCCAAGATCGAGGCTGGCCAGCAGGAGATGGCCTATGAGGCGGTGTCGCTCAACGACACGCTGGCCGAAACGGTGGCGATGATGCAGCCGCAGGCCAACCGCGAACGGGTCATCATCCGCTCCAGCTTCGCTTCGCGGCTGCCGGAAGTGGTGGCGGACCTGCGCAGCGTGCGCCAGATCGCGCTCAACATCCTGTCGAATGCCATCCGCTACACCCAGGCCGGCGGCCAGGTGATCGTCTCGACCGCCTATGAGACGTCGGGCGACGTCGTCATGCGGGTGCGCGACACCGGCATCGGCATGAGCCATGCCGAGATCGAGCAGGCGCTGAAGCCGTTCAAGCAGATCAACGCCCTGAAGCGCGGACGCGGCGACGGGACCGGGCTTGGACTGCCGTTGACCAAAGCGATGGTGGAAGCCAACCGTGCCCGGTTCACCATCAATTCGACACCGGGCGAAGGCACCCTGGTCGAGGTGGCTTTTCCGTCGACCCGTGTGCTCGCGGAATAGGTCAGCCCTCTACGGTCCCGATAAAAAGAAAAGGCGCCCAAAGGACGCCTTAAGAGATGGGATTGCTGTCACAACGGGGGCTTGAGCGAATTCGGATCCTCGGGGCTGAGGAACGGGATTTCTCCCTCAAGTTACGTGCGACTATCGACGCCGGACCTTAACAACTCCTTACCGGGGCGCCGGAAAATTTACGAATGTGTACCACTCATGAAATCTAGGTAAATTCCAGCGAGATATTTCGTTAACCATGCCGGCTGCCAATTACTCGGCCAGTTGCGGCAGGTTCTTGAACAGCTCAAGCGCCTCTGGATTGGCGAGCGCTTCCTTGTTCTTGATGGCGCGGCCATGCACGATGTCGCGCACCGCAAGCTCGGTGATCTTGCCCGACTTGGTGCGCGGGATGTCGGTGACGGCGACGATCCTTGCCGGCACGTGCCGCGGGCTCGCGCCGCTACGGATTTTTGCCCGTATGCGTTTTTCCAGATCCTCGTCGAACTGCACGCCGGCGGCTAGCCGCACGAACAGGACGACGCGCACGTCGTTGTCGAAGTCCTGTCCGATGCACAGTGCTTCCAGGATCTCAGGCATCTGCTCGACCTGGTTGTAGATCTCCGCCGTGCCGATCCTCACCCCGCCCGGGTTGAGCGTGGCGTCGGAGCGGCCATGGATGATGAGACCGCCATGCTCGGTCCATTCGGCGAAATCGCCATGATACCAGACATTGTCGAAGCGCTCGAAATAGGCCGCCCGATACTTCTTGCCGTCGGGGTCGTTCCAGAAGCCGATCGGCATCGCCGGAAAGGCTTTTGCGCAGACCAGCTCACCCTTTTCCTGTCGGACCGGCCTGCCATCGTCATCCCAGACATCGACTGCCAGGCCGAGGCCGGGTCCCTGGATCTCGCCGGTCCAGACCGGCTGCGTCGGCACGCCGAGCACGAAGCAGGAGACGATGTCGGTGCCGCCGGAGACCGAGGCCAGATGCACGTCCTTCTTGATGCCGTCATAGACGAAGCGGAAATCTTCCGGCGACAGCGGCGAGCCGGTGGAGGAGATTGCCCGCACAGTGGCCAGATCATGCGTGCGGATCGGCTTGAGACCAGCCTTGCGCACGGAATCGATGAACTTGGCCGAGGTGCCGAAAAAGGTCATCTTCTCGGCATCGGCGAAATCGAACAGCACATTGCCGTCGGGATAGAAGGGCGAACCGTCATAGAGCAGCAGCGTGGCACCCGAAGCGAGCCCCGACACCAGCCAGTTCCACATCATCCAGCCGCAGGTGGTGAAGTAGAAGAAGCGGTCGCCATCGGTGAGACCGGCATGCAGCCGGTGTTCCTTGACATGCTGGATCAGCGTGCCGCCGGCCGAATGGACGATGCATTTGGGAATGCCGGTCGTTCCCGACGAAAACAGGATGTAGAGCGGATGCGAAAACGGCAGCGGCTCGAAAGTGACAGGCTTGCCGGCGAAGGGCGACAGCGCCTCTTCCAGCGCTACCGCCTTGTCGATTGTCCCGGCGACATCGCTCGATGTGCCGAGATAGTCGACGACCAGGATCTTGCGGACAGTGCCGAGCTTGGCCGCGACCGCGGCGATCTTGCCGGCGACTTCGATCGCCTTGCCATTGTACCAATAACCATCCGGCGCGATGAAGACGACGGGCTCGATCTGGCCGAACCTGTCGAACACGCCCTGCTCGCCGAAATCGGGAGAGCAGGACGACCACACGGCACCGATCGAGGCGGCGGCCAGCATGGCGGCGACGGTCTCCGGCATGTTGGGCATCATGGCGGCAATGCGGTCGCCCTTCTTCACCTTGAGCGACAGGAAAAGCTGCTGCAGCCGCGAGGTCAGCGCGTGCAACTCGTTCCAGGACAGCCGGCGCTCGACCTTGTCTTCGCCGCGAAACACGATTGCGTCGCCTGAGTCGGTCTTCTTCAGCAGATTCTCGGCGAAATTCAGTGTCGCATCGGGAAAGAAAGAAGCGCCGGGCATCTTGTCGCCGTCGACGAGCAGGTTATCGCCCTTGTCGCCGACGATGCCGCAGAAATCCCAGACCAGGCTCCAGAACCCTTCACGGTCATCGACCGACCAGGCATGAAGCTGCGAATACGAGGAAAAAGCTACGCCGGCTTTCACTCCGGCGGCCCTGGTGAAGGCGGTCAAGGGTGCTGCGTCAATCTGGTCTTGCGTCGGGGTCCAGAGCGGTTGTCCGGCAGCCATGATCGTTCCTCCACGGTCGCCATCGCTTATGCATATCGCAGCGCAGCAGAGCAAGATTTTGTTCGGCTGATGCGACCAGATGTGCGCAAATGCCATCGCCGGGCCATAAAGACTTGAAATGCCTCAGCCCTAAGTCGTAGTGACAACTTGAAGTCGTAGTGACGGCCGGAAGTCGTGGTCACGACTGCAGTCGTGGTGACGACTGGGGTTACACCCGTCGGGCGATTTGTCGGAATGGAAGCATACGGGGCCATATGCCATCATCTATGATCCGGCGCGGAATATGGGCGATCGGCGCTGCCGTGATCGTCGTCGCGCTGGTCGTTGCCGCCCTGCCGCTGATCGCCTCCACCCGTATCGTGCGCGACCGCATCGCCTGGGAAATGAGTGCGTGGAGCGGCTTCCGGGTCGCCATCGACGGTTCGCCGCGCATCGAGGTCTGGCCGACATTCCGCGCAATCCTGACCGATGTGACGCTTTCGCAATGGACCGACACCGAGGCGCCGCCGGTGGTCGAGGCAGAACGGGTCGAGATCGATCTTTCCGCCATGGCGGCGCTACGCGGCGACGTGGTGTTTGCGACGGCGCGGCTGGTGCGGCCGACGATCCGGGTTCAGCGCACGCCTGCCGGCCTTTTCCTGCCTGCTGTCCCGACCGGCGGGCGCATCACGCGCTCCATCGACACGGCGCGCGGCGTGGTCAATGCCGACCCCGCCAAGCCGGACCTCGACAAGCTGCCTACCGACACCTTCGGCACGGTCGAGTTTCGCGACGGCCGAATGGTCGCCTCCATCGGCGGCAAGGACGTCGAGATCCTGAGCAGTTTGAACGGTCAGGCGAATTGGGCGGCGATGAACAGCAATGCGACGCTGTCGGCAACAGGGATCTGGCGGGGCGAAAGCGTCGCGCTGGACGTCGCCTCGGCCAAACCGCTTGTGCTGTTTGCCGGCGGCACGGCGCCGCTGGCGCTGTCCTTCAAGGCGGCACCCGCCACCTTCTCGTTCGACGGCACGGCCAGCATGTCTGAAAATACCTATTTCGACGGTCAGGCGAAGTTCTCGGCACCCTCGCTGCGGCGCGTCCTGGAATGGTCGCAGGCCGGCATCGCTCCGGGCGCGGCGATCGGCTCGGTCAGCATTTCGAGCAAGATCACCGCGACCGGCGGGCGCGTCAAGTTCGACAACACGGCGATTGCGCTCGACAACAATCCGGGGATGGGTGCACTGGACCTCTCGCTTGGTGAAGCACAACCGGTAATCTCCGGCACGCTCGCCTTCGACACGCTCGACCTCAGATCGTTTCTGTCGGCCTTCACCCCGCTGGTGCCGACCGGAGGGGCGGGACCCGGCGAAATCGACACAAGTTTCGCCGACAAGATCAATCTCGATCTGAGGCTGTCGGCAGCCCACGCCACGGCGGGGCCTATCCAGCTCGCCGACGTCGCCGCCACCGCCCAGGTCAAGGATGGTCTGTCCGTCTTCGACATTTCCGATGCCTCGGCCTTCGGCGGCAACATCCAGACCAGCCTTCGCTTCGATCGCAAGCCGGAAGGCTCGCAGGTCGAGATCCGCCTTCTGGCGTCCGACATCGACGGCGGTGCTTTCGGCACGGCGGCAGGGATGACGCGGCTGGTGCCGGTCGGCACGGGCACCGTCTCGGTGATCCTCAAGGGGCCGGGCAGAACCTGGGATTCCATCTTCGACAATGCCGACGGCTCGGTCTCGGCGACGTTCGGGCCGGGTGCGTTGAGCAAGCTCAACCTGCCGGCCTTCCTCAAACATACCGAACAGGGCGGCTTCTTCGCGCTCGACGATGTCTCTGACGGAACATTGCCGATCGACGGTGCTGAGATCAAGGCCACCATTTCGAAGGGCGTAGCGCGGATCGACAAGGCCGAGGCCAATTCAGCGAAGTACAAGATCTGGCTATCCGGCATCGCGTCCTACGCCGGGCGCGGACTGGCCTTGTCCGGCGGCGTCATTCAGCCTGAGCAGGCGGCAACGCAGGCCAACGGCCAGCAAGGTCCCAACCAGTCGTCGTTCTTCGTCGGCGGGACATGGAGCACGCCGTTCATTTCCCCGATCAGCCGCGGCGTTTCGGGGGAATAGGCCGCCACCGCGCCTCCTATCTTTCACCCGCGCTGCGCGGCCTGCTCGTCGAGCTGGCGCTGCACCTCACGCCGTTTGTTGGCAAGCGAGGCGATGATGACGCCAATCGCCACGACGGCGATCAGAATGGTACAGGCGGCGTTGATTTCCGGCGTCACGCCGAGGCGAACCTGGCTGTAAATCTTCATCGGCAGCGTCGTCGCGCCCGGCCCGGAGGTGAAGCTGGCGATGACCAGATCGTCGAGCGAAAGGGTGAAAGCCAGCATCCAGCCGGAGACGATCGCCGGCATGATAACCGGCAATGTGATCTGGAAGAAGGTCTTCACCGGCGTTGCGCCAAGATCCATCGCGGCTTCTTCCAGCGAGCGGTCGAAGGTCATGAGGCGCGACTGCACGACCACGGCGACGAAGCACATGGTCAGCGTGATGTGGGCGAGCGTCACGGTGAGGAAGCCGCGGTCGAGCCCGACGGCGACAAAGAGCAGCAGCAGCGACAGGCCGGTGATGACTTCCGGCATGACCAGCGGCGCAAAGACCATGCCGGAGAATAGCACCCTGCCCTTGAAGCGCGTGTAGCGGGTCAAGGTGAGTGCCGCCAGGGTGCCCAGCACCGTCGCAACCGTGGCCGAGATCAGGCCAACACGCGCCGTCACCCAGGTCGCGTCCATGAGGCCTTGGTTGTGGAACAGCGAGACGTACCATTTGGTCGAGAAACCGCCCCAGACCGTGACCAGTTTCGATTCGTTGAACGAGAAGACGATGAGCAGCACGATCGGCAGATAGAGAAAGGCAAATCCAAGCACGATCGAGGTGATGTTGAAGCGGCTCCAGGTGGCGTTCATGAGGTCACCTGTCCATTTCCTGAGCGCGCGCCTGGGCCCGCTGGAAGAGCATGATCGGCACGATCAGCAGCAACAGCAGGATGACGGCGACGGCCGACGATACCGGCCAGTCGCGATTGGCGAAGAACTCGTTCCACAACGTCTTGCCGATCATCAGCGTCTGCGATCCGCCGAGCAGATCGGGAATGACGAACTCGCCGACGGCCGGAATGAACACCAGCAGACAGCCCGCGATGACGCCGGGCAGCGATAGCGGGAAGGTGATCTTCCAGAACGCGCTGGTCGGCGGACAGCCGAGATCCTTGGCTGCCTCGATCAGCGAATAGTCCATCTTCTCAAGCGCGGAATAGAGCGGCAGCACCATGAACGGCAGGTAGGAATAGACGATGCCGATGAAGATCGCCGTATAGGTGTTGAGGATGATCAGCGGCTGGTGGATGACGCCGGTGGCGAGCAGCAGCTGATTGAGCAGCCCTTCGGGCTTGAGAATGCCGATCCAGGCGTAGACGCGGATCAGGAACGAGGTCCAGAACGGCAGGATCACCAGCATCAGCAAGGTTGGGCGGATCGTCGCCGGCGCGCGCGCCATGCCGTAGGCGATGGGATAGCCGACGAGCAGTGTCAGGACCGTCGAGACCGCGGCGATGATGACGCTGGTCACATAGGCGTTGAAGTAGAGCGCGTCCTGCGTCAGCCAGGCGTAGTTGTCGAGGCTGAGTTGTTTCAGCTGGGCGAGGAACCCGGAAACTCCGCCGCTGAAATCGAGCGCCGGCGTATAGGGCGGAATGGCGATCGCCGTCTGCGACAGCGAGATCTTGAAGACGATGACGAACGGAATGAGGAAGAAGAACAGCAGCCAGACATAAGGGATGATGATGACCAGTCGGCCAACGAAGGCAGCACCCAGCCTGGCGAGGATGGATTTGCCGGCATTGGTCGTCGGAGAGGCTGATGCGGTGGTGACGGCGGCGCTCGACATGGTCGCCCCTACCGCGTCAGCACGACGCCGGCGTCGGGCCGGAAGGAAACCCAGGCGCGGTCGTTCCAGCTCAACGGATCCTCGGTGATGCGGGCCGCGTTCATGGTGCTGGCGCGCACCACCTGGCCGTCGTCCAGCCTGACATGATAGACGGTCATGTCGCCGAGATAGGCGATGTCGTAGACCTCGCCCTCGATGGCGTTGACCGCCTCGGCCGGTTTCTTCGACGACACCTTGATCTTTTCGGGCCTGATGGCGAAGGTGACGGCCGTCCCGGCGCCGGCGGTGCCGGCATTGTCGGTGCGGATGGTGATGCCGTTGCCGGCATCGATGCTGGCGCTGCCGGCCTCGCCACGCGCGATCTTGCCCTCGAACATGTTCACATTGCCGACGAAGCCGGCGACGAAGCGGGACCCCGGCGCCTCGTAGACTTCGGCCGGCGTTGCCACCTGCATCACCTCGCCCTTGTCGATGATGGCGATGCGATCGGCCATGGTCATCGCCTCTTCCTGGTCGTGGGTGACGACGACGAAGGTCAGGCCGAGGTTCTGCTGCAGGTCCATCAGTTCGAACTGCGTCTCCTCACGCAGCTTCTTGTCGAGAGCGCCAAGCGGCTCGTCGAGCAGCAACACCTTCGGCCGCTTGGCGACCGAGCGGGCGAGCGCGACGCGCTGGCGCTGGCCGCCGGACAGTTGGTGCGGCTTGCGCTTGGCGAACTGCTCGAGTTTGACCAGCTTCAGCATCTCGGCAACGCGCGATGCGATCTCGGGCTTCGGCATGCCGTCCTGCTTGAGGCCGAAGGCGATGTTGTTCTCGACCGTCATATGCGGGAACAGCGCATAGGACTGGAACATCATGTTGACAGGCCGCCGGTAGGGCGGGATGCCGCGCAGATCCTGGCCATCGAGCAGAATGCGGCCGGCTGTCGGCTCCTCGAAGCCGGCGAGCATCCTGAGCAGCGTCGACTTTCCACAACCGGAAGCACCGAGCAGCGCGAAGAACTCGCGCTCGAAGATGGTCAGAGACAGATTGTTGACGGCGGTGAAGTCACCGAACTTCTTGGTGACGTTGTCGAACTGGATGTACGGCTTGGCGTTCGGGTCGTTCCACGGTGCAAAATCCCTGCGGATGCTGCCAAGCGATTTCATGTCCCACTCCGTCCTGATTCTTGCTTCTTGCCCCAGGTAGAAACGGTCCCGGCAGGTGGCTGCCGGGACCGTGTCGGATTGCTTACTGGCCAGTGACGATCTTGGTCCAGGTGCGCGTGATGACGCGCTGGGTCTTGGGATCGTACGGCGAGACGGTGTAGAGCTTCTTTATGGTCTCGGCATCGGGATAAACCGAAGGATCCTCCAACAATGCCTTGTCGACGAATTGCTGCGAGGCCTTGTTGCCGTTTGCGTAGAGCACGTAGTTCGACGACTTGGCGATAACTTCCGGCTTCATCATGTAGTTGATGAACTCGAGCGCCTCCGCGACATGCGGCGCGTCGGCAGGGATCGCCATCTGGTCGAACCACATCTGCGCGCCCTCCTTCGGCACGGAATAGCCGATTTCGACGCCCTGCTTGGCCTCGACCGCGCGGTTGCGGGCCTGGAACACGTCACCCGACCAGCCAACGGCCAGGCAGATATCGCCGTTGGCGAGCGCGTTGATGTATTCGGAGGAGTGGAACTTCCTGATGTAAGGCCGGACCTTGAGCAAGGTCTCCTCGGCCTTGGCGATATCATCGGGTGACGTGCTGTTCGGGTCGAGGCCGAGATATTTCAGTGCGGCCGGAATGATGTCGGCCGGCGAGTCCAGCACGTAGACACCGCAGTCCTTCAATTTGGCCAGGCTATCGGGATTGAAGAAGACATCCCAGCTGTCGATCTTGTCGGTGCCGAGTGCCGCCTGCACCTTCTTGATGTTGTAGCCGATGCCAACCGTGCCCCACATGTAGTTGACCGAGTATTCGTTGCCGGGGTCGTACTTGGCGGTGCGCTCGGTAACCGTATCCCACATGTTGGAAATGTTGGGCAGTTTCGACTTGTCGAGCTTCTGGAACACACCGGCCTGGATCTGGCGCGCGAGGAAGTTGCCGCTGGGCACGACGACGTCGTAGCCGCTGCCGCCGGCAAGCAGCTTGGTTTCCAGGATTTCGTTGGAATCGAAGGTGTCATAGACGACCTTGATGCCGGTTTCCTTGGTGAAATCGTCGATGATCGAACTGTCGATGTAGTCCGACCAGTTGAAGACGTTGACGACACGATCCTCGGCGTGACCGCCGACGGTGAAAAGTGTCAGGAATGCCGAGGTTGCCGAAAGCCAGAGCGCTTTGCGGATCATGCTATTCTCCTTTGATGAGTGTTCCTTCACCGGCTCGTCGCGATATCAGCGCGACCGGCATTTTCTTCAGACTATTGAGCTTTCCAAGGGGCGACAAGCGCGAACTGCCGAGACCATGCAGGCGGTTCGATGAGATGGCTCGATGCCCCTGAGGCGGGCTGGGAGGCATACCATCATAGGCTTTCGCCGTGGCGCGGGCAGAGATACGACGATATGGTCCGGTCTCGATCGGACCGGCTGGGAGACTTGGCAAGATACGCCTGTCTTGTTGTTGCCGTATTCCCAGCCTGCCCGTGCTGCAGCGACGTTGTCAATGGCAAAGCTGCAGGCCGCTTCAATTAGGCGACGGCACCCCGGTGACCCCGGCGCGTTCGGGCCGTGCCTGGCGCTTGAATTCGAGCCCGATATGGACGAGCAGCGCCGTGACAACCACCGCACCGCCAATGATGGTGCGCCCCGACGGCACCTCGGAATGGATGAGCCAGACCCATATCGGACCGAGGATCGGTTCGAACGTGCCGAGCAGCGCCGCGATGGCCGCCGGTATCAGCCGCGCTCCGGTGGCGAAGAAGGCGAGGCCGAGGCCGAGATTGACCACGCCGAAGGCAAACAGAAAGCCCATGTCGCTGACCGACACGGCGAAGGTCGATGCCTGCGAGACGGCAAAGCCGGCCGCGAGCATGGTGCCGAGGCACGTCGCTGGCGTCATGCGCACGCCGGAAAACCGCCGGGTGATGACGGTGGCGACCGAGAACATGACCGCGATCAACAGCGCCAGCCCATCGCCTATGGGCGAGACGGCGCCATCCAGCGATTCCGACACCATGATGGCGACGCCGGTGATGACGGCGGCGATTGCCACCCATGTCGCGACACCAACCCTTTCGCGAAACAATGCCCAGGCAAACAGCGCCGCCAGCAACGGCACGCCGGCCTGCATCAACAGGATGTTGGCGACGGTGGTGTAGGCCAGCGCGACGACAAAGGCTGTGGATGCGGTGGCGAAGCAGATCCCGACGGCAAGGCCGGGCAGACCCATGTCGCGGAACAGCTTCAGCGTGCCACGCCAGCCGTCACGCCAGACCATGAAGCAGACCAGGAAGGCGGCTGCCCAGACGGAGCGCCAGAAAATGACCGTCCAGCTGTCACCGACAGTGATGAAGCGGGCGATGGTGCCGCCGAAACTCCACATCAGCGCCGACAGGAAGACCAAAAGCATGCCGACGCGTTCCTCGCGCGGCGAGACGGCTGGCGATGCGACGATCGGCGATGCGGTATCGATCATGAGCGCGACTGTCGGGCTTTTGTGGACGGGACGATGCGCAAGGGACGACAAAAAGATGCTCTGTTCGCGTACCGCAAAGGCGCAGGCCGGAACTGAGCCAGCGGCCGGCGACAATTGTGGCACCTTGCTCCTATTTCAGAGGAACACGGCTACTGGAAATCGAAGGCACTCAGGCCCGTCACCATCTCGTCGAGGCCGAGCGGGCGCGTCACCGGCGGCTCGGCGCGCGCCAGGCAGCCGACGCGTTCGCAAAGCCGGCAGGCAGGCCCGACCGGCGTCGCCGCGATACTGCCAGCCTTTGCGGTGATTGCCGCACCGGGTAATGCCGCGCCATAGACGATGTCGTCACGAAAGCCGATGTCGCAGCCAAGCAGCAATGCGGTGCGGCGCGGGCGTTCCGAGAACGCGCCTTGCGGCCCTTCCAGTGTGCGGGCGATGCACAGGAACTCGGCGCCGTCGGGCATTTCCACCGTCTCGACAAAGATCTGGCCGGGTTGGGTGAAGGCAACATGCACGGGCAGCTTGGGACAGCCGCCGCCAAAGCGGCTTTGCGGAAACCCCTGGCTGCCGGCCTTGCGGAAGCGGTTGCCGGCATTGTCGACCTCCAGCATGAAGAACGGCACGCCCGAGGCACCCTGCCGCTGCAGCATGGTCAGCCGGTTGGCTGCCTGTTCGAAAGAGACCCCGAAGCGCGAACGCAGGACATCGATGTCATAGCGGGCGCGCACGGCAGCCGCATGAAAGGCCTGATAGGGCATCATCAGCGCATGCGCCGCATAACGGCCAAGTTCGAAGCGGGCCAGGCGGCGCGCCTCGTCGGTGCTCAGCTTGAGCGCCTGGATCTCGCCGGCGACCGCGACCGTCATGCGGATCAGGCAGGCCTCCATCGCGACTTCGCGCAGCTGGTCGAACGGCGACAGCCGTTCGGACAGGAACAGGCGCTGCGAATGACGATCATAACGGCGGCGCCAGTTCGGCATGGTCGCGACCGGCAGCACCTTGACCACGATGCCATATTCGCGCTTCAGCCAGGCCTTCAGCGCGCCGAACAGATCGTCGCCGGGATCGAGCACCGAGGTGAACGCCGCGGCCTCCTCCTCGAGGGCAGCAAAATGGTTCGGCCGGCGCTCGAAAATCTCGTGCACCTCGTCGATCGGCAGGCGGGCGCCGGAAAGCGCCGTCGCCCGACCTTCGCGCGCCAAAAGCTCGTTGAGATCGGACAGGCGCTCGGCCTGCTCGCGATAGGCGCGGAACAGTTTTATCACCGCCGCGGACGCATTGGGCGCCGCCTCGGCAAGCTCGATCAGTTCCTGATCACCCGGCAACTCGCCGACCAGCAGAGGGTCGGTGAACACTTCCTTCAAGGCAGCGACAGATCCCCTCGCCTCGCCCTGCAGCTCGTGTGGATCGACCTTGTAGACGGAGGCCAGCCTGAGGATCAGCTGCACCGTCAGCGGCCGCTGGTTGCGCTCGATCAGATTGAGATAGGATGGCGAAATGCCAAGACCCTCGGCCATCGCCGTCTGGGTCAGGCCCTTGGCGTTGCGGATGCGGCGGATGCGCGGCCCGGCGAAGATCTTCTGGTCAGCCACGGACTGTCCTTTACAGCATTTACACGAATTTTCTGGCTTTGGCCTTTTACAACAATGACAAATTTACAATGCACCTCTGTCAAACACAACACAGGTTTTCTCTTATATTCTGCCGGCTTTGTGGATTTATGTGGCTGATTTCGCGCAGAAATGTAAATCCAGTCATACCCAACGACCCCAAATTCTTGACGCCTTGACACAGATCAGCAATCCCTCGGAGTGACCAATGACTGATTTTTACAACCTCGTCCCATCGGCCCCGGAAGGTCGCTTCGACGGTATCGAACGGCCCTACTCCGCGGCGGATGTGAAGCGCCTGCGCGGTTCGGTGCAGATCCGCCAGAGCCTCGCCGAAATGGGCGCCAACCGGCTGTGGAAGCTGATCCACGAGGAGGACTTCGTCAACGCGCTCGGCGCCATGTCCGGCAATCAGGCGATGCAGCAGGTGCGCGCCGGGCTGAAGGCGATCTACCTGTCGGGCTGGCAGGTTGCCGCCGACGCCAACACGGCTGGTGCGATGTATCCGGACCAATCGCTCTACCCGGCCAATGCGGCGCCCGAACTGGTCAAGCGCATAAACCGCACGCTGCAGCGCGCCGACCAGATCGAGACCTCCGAAGGCAACGGGCTTTCGGTCGAGACCTGGTTCGCGCCGATCGTTGCCGACGCGGAAGCCGGCTTCGGCGGACCGCTCAACGCCTTCGAAATCATGAAGGCCTTCATCGAGGCGGGCGCCGCCGGCGTCCACTATGAGGATCAGCTTGCGTCGGAAAAGAAATGCGGCCATCTCGGCGGCAAGGTGCTGATCCCGACCGCGGCGCACATCCGCAACCTCAATGCCGCGCGCCTGGCGGCGGACGTGATGGGCACGCCGACCCTGGTCGTCGCGCGCACCGATGCGGAAGCCGCCAAGCTGCTCACCTCGGACATCGACGAACGCGACCAGCCTTTCGTCGACTACGACGCCGGGCGCACGGTGGAAGGTTTCTACCATGTCAGGAACGGCATCGAGCCCTGCATCGCCCGCGCCATCGCCTATGCGCCTTACGCGGATCTGATCTGGTGCGAGACCTCGAAACCCGACCTGGCACAGGCCAGGAAATTCGCTGAGGGCGTGCGCAAGCATCATCCCGACAAGCTGCTCGCATACAATTGCTCGCCCTCGTTCAACTGGAAGAAGAACCTCGACGACGCGACGATCGCCAGGTTCCAGAAGGAGCTCGGCGCCATGGGCTACAAGTTCCAGTTCATCACGCTCGCCGGCTTCCACCAGCTCAATTACGGCATGTTCGAACTGGCGCGCGGCTACAAGGCGCGGCAGATGGCGGCCTATTCCGAGTTGCAGGAAGCGGAGTTCGCGGCCGAAGCCAATGGCTACACCGCGACCAAGCACCAGCGCGAGGTCGGCACCGGCTATTTCGACGCCGTGTCTATGGCGATCACCGGCGGCAAGTCGTCGACCACCGCCATGCATGAATCGACCGAGCACGCGCAGTTCAAACCAGCCGCGGAATAGCGGATCACAGAAATACAGAGGAAACGCCCAACAGGGCTTGGAACACAAGGAGAAGACCAATGGCATCGATAAGCCGCGTCAAGGAACGCGCCGAGGAGCAGTCGACGACGATGAGCGTCGACCAGCAGGCGACGATCCGCATGCTGGCCAACGACCTGCACCGCCTCAACCAGTCGGTGATGAAGGCGGTCGAGGCGGGCGTCTCGGTCGAGCTCGTGCGCTCGGCACGACATCACGGCGGCGACGGCAACTGGGGCGATCTGCTGATCCCGGTGATCGTCACGCAGCAGAGCCACGGCTGACCGAAATCCACGCAACCGACCCTTCACCTGCGCAGCCTCTGCGCAGGTGAATTTTCTTTTCATCAAGCTCACGTGTGGACAGTTGAGTACAGTAGCGTTGCTTGAAATTCACTGCTCCCGGCGATGATTTAGGGTACTTTTATTTCAACTTGACATAGGCTCCGATCTCACGCCAATTGCGCTCCGGATTCAACTCTGCATTGAAATAGGGGCGAGCTTCTTGGCCGACTTGTGTGCCCGGTGAACCGCGAAGGCGAGACTCCAAGACATCCGAATCTGGCGACCCGTGACTCGAGCGCCGAGGCGATCCGTGATCCGTCGCAGGTGCTTGTCGTCGGGAAATCGCCAATCAATCGCGTGGTGATTTCAAAGATCGTCGAGCGATCCGGGCTCAAGCCGATTTCGGAATCTCCCGACACGGCGGCAAGGATCTTGCGGTCCCTCATTCCCGGTGTGGTTGTCCTTGACGGCGGCGCCGACAACAAGGACTGCGAGAACCTGATGTCCAGCATCGCCGCGTTGCGCCGCGCCTCGGGCAAATCGCTGCCACCGGTAATCCTGCTGTCAACCAAGAATGGCGCGACGGAAAGTCTGGGCCTGTCTGGTATCATCGACGTGGTGGTCGCCAAGCCGATCACGCCCGAACGGTTGCAACCGGTGATCGATCGCCTCATCGGCCGCTAGAGCAACCAGAAAAGTACTCGGAGTTTCCGTACGGGAACCAGAAACCAAATAGCTGGATGCTGTGATCAACCTGCATTCACGATGCTTTCGATTAATCCGGGCAGTTGTCCGAGATCGGATATCTGGCGGAACCTCGATTCGGTTACCGGCGCCTCGACATGCTCCAGCACCCACGTCAGTTCGTGCGGCACATGGACACCCCAGCCGCCGGCCTCGATGGCCGGCACCACATCCGACTTCAGCGAGTTGCCGACCATCATGCTTTTCGCCGGACCATCGCCGTGGCGGTTGAAAAGCCTGCTATAGATGGCTGCATTCTTGTCGCTGACGATCTCGACCGCGTCGAACAGGTCGCCAAGGCCTGAGCCAGCCAGCTTGCGCTCCTGATCGAAGAGGTCGCCCTTGGTGATCAGCACGAGGCGGAATGCGCCGGCAAGCTGTTCGACCGTCTCGCGGGCGTGCGGCAAGGCCTCGATCGGATGACTCAGCATTTCGCGGCCGGCATCGAGAATCTCTGCTATGACCGAGGCCGGTACGCGGCCTTGCGTGACCTCGATCGCCGTCTCAATCATCGACAGGGTAAATCCCTTGATGCCGAAGCCATAGACGGCGAGGTTGCGCCTTTCGGCCTCCAGCAATCGTGCCGAGATATGCTCGGCTTCGCCATGGTCGACGAGCATGGCGGCAAAGCGCTTTTCCGTCAGCCGGAAGAACTGCTCGTTCTGCCACAGCGTGTCGTCGGCATCGAATCCGATCGTCGTCAGTTTGCCGTTGGGCCGCATTCAATTTCTCGATTAAGATTTGGGCCTCGATTGGAATTGCGACGGCCGAAACTAGGCCGATTGGCGTGATTTTCAACCGCACCGGCCAATGCCCGACGCGGCTCCCCTTCCCTTCCACAGGGGGGCACGGCTATACTCCACAATCCGCAACCCAATCTGGTGAATGATGCCGCCTGCAAAAAAGGAAGTCCGTCCGTCGAGCCGCGGAGGACGTGTCCGTACGCCTGCCTTCGTGAAAAACCAACGGGGCGTCAAGAACTGGAAGGAAGTCAGCGCCTGGCTGGAGTGGCGCGGCATCGAGGATATCGAGTGCATCACGCCTGATCAGGCCGGCGTCGCGCGTGGCAAGATGATGCCGTCGAAGAAATTCACCTCCAACACCTCGCTGGCGCTGCCGTCGGCAGTTTTCATGACAACGATTTCCGGCGGCTACCCCGAGGATGGCAACGGCTTCCATTACCCGGAAGACGACGGCGACCTCAAACTGATGCCGGACCTGTCGACGCTGACGGTGGTGCCCTGGGAAGAAGACCCGACGGCCGCGGTCATCTGCGATCTCGTCCACCAGGACGGACGCTCAGTCGAGTTCACGCCGCGCAACGTGTTGAAGCGTGTGGTGGCTGCCTATGACAAGCTCGGCCTAAAGCCAGTGGTGGCGCCCGAGATCGAGTTCTACCTGGTGCGCAAGAATCCCGATCCGGACTATCCGCTGACCCCGCCTGTCGGCCGGTCGGGACGCGCGATCGGCGGCGGCGCCGGCTATTCGATCGCCGGCGTCAACGAATTCGACGAACTGATCGACGACATCTACCATTTCTCCGAAAGCCAGGGCCTGGAGATCGATACGCTGATACACGAGGAAGGCGCCGGCCAGTTGGAGATCAATCTGCGCCACGGCGATCCGATCGAACTGGCCGATCAGGTGTTCATGTTCAAGCGCACCATTCGCGAGGCAGCACTGAAGCACGAAATCTATGCCACCTTCATGGCCAAGCCCATCCAAGGGCAGCCTGGCTCCGCCATGCATATCCATCAGTCGATCATCGACAAGAAGACCGGACAGAACATCTTTTCGGCCGCCGACGGCTCGGAAACAGACGATTTTTTCCACTTCATCGGCGGCATGCAGAAGCATGTGCCGAACGCGCTGGTGATGTTCGCGCCCTATGTCAATTCCTACCGCCGGCTGACACAGGCGGCGTCGGCGCCGGTCAACAACAAATGGGGCTATGACAACCGCACCACGGCGTTTCGCGTGCCACGCTCGGATCCGGCGGCACGGCGCGTCGAAAACCGCATCCCGTCCTCCGATGCCAACCCCTATCTGGCGCTGGCGGCATCGCTTGCCTGCGGGCTGATCGGCATCACCAACAAGATCAAGGCCGAGCCTCCCGTGCTGACCACCGCCAATGCCGACGAGATCGACCTGCCGCGCGGCCTGCTCGAAGCCGTCGACCTGTTCGAGGGCGACGAGGAACTCTGCGCGCATCTGGGCAAGTCCTTCGCCGCGACCTATGCGGCGATCAAACGGGCGGAGTTCGAGACCTTCATGGAAGTGATCAGCCCGTGGGAGCGGGAGTATTTGTTGCTGAATGTGTAGGGGAGTAGGGGAGTAGGGGAGTAGGGGAGTAGGGGAGTAGGGGAGTAGGGACGGATGACCGAAAAAACAGGATCCTACAAGGACTTGCTTGTTTGGGAGCAGGCGATGGATCTTGCGGTGGCGGTCTACGGTGCTACGAAATCCTGGCCCAAAGAAGAACTTTATGGACTGACCAGCCAAGTGCGGCGCTCTGCAACATCGGTGCCGGCAAACATAGCCGAGGGGTATGGCAGGGAAATTCGAGGCTCCTATCTGCAGTTTCTCCGTATTGCCCAAGGATCATTGAAGGAACTGGAAACTCAGCTTCTGATTGCTGAACGTATTGGCATCGCGCCGAAAGCGACGTCCGCTCCATTGTTGGCGAGTACCGAAAGTGTGGGAAAGCTTCTTCGACTTCTCATCCGTAAACTTGCAATTGAATAGCCTCCCCTACTCCCCTACTCCCCTACTCCCCTACTCCCCTACTCCCCTACTCCCCTACTCCCCTACTC
>NZ_JAMYVQ010000030.1:0-75513 GCF_040324155.1 Mesorhizobium sp. M0011
ATCAACATGGACGACCTGCGCGAGCACAAGAAGCTCGCTCTACGCCAAGCCGCATGACCAGCTTCATGATCGCCCATTTTGCAGAACTTGACGCACACAACCTTGAATGAACTACTTCCCCGGTCGTCCGGTCTTGCCGGGCCTGCGCTTTTCGCGGCGAGCGTCGCTTGGATCCTCGTAGGAGCCGATGCCGGCGCGTTGGCGGACGATTGGTTTGCCGTCGTGTTCCTTCGCGCCCCCCTCTGTCCTGCCGGACATCTCCCCCACTTGGGGGGAGATCGGCTGTGGCTTGGCCGGCACTTTTCCTTCGACCGGCTTTTCCGTGCGCCTGACCGTCATCTCATCCAGCGAGTTCTTCTTGAACAGCGGCTTGGTGGCGTCGCCCGGAATGCCGAAGTCGGAGCCGTGCGCTTCCTGCGCCGACTGTTTCTTGAACAGCGAGCGCGATACGGCGCCTGACGGTGTCGTCATGTCGGTGCCAGGGCCCATATCGTCGATCGAAGGCTTGGCAAACAGCGGCTTCTTTACCGGTACGGCGCCATCGGCGCCCATTTCGTCGAGCGCTGGTTTGCGGAAGAGGTTGGGCCGGGCGGCCCTGGCGGCTTCCTCTGCGGCCTGTGCCGCGTCGAGCTTGCGGAAACGCTCCTGTTCCTCAGCTGTACGGTGTTTGGCCACACCCTTGTTGTGCTTGCCTTTTTCGCGACCCGAGGCCGGGCTTTCCATATCGGCGTATTTGGCCAGTGGGTCTTCGGAGATGGACAGTTCCATCTCTCGCAGACGCTTGATCTCGTCGCGGATACGAGCCGCCTTCTCGAAGTCGAGATTGGCCGCGGCATCGCGCATCTGCTTTTCCATCGCGTCGAGATGGGCCTTGAGGTTGTTGCCCATCATGGCGCCGGCATTGTCGGTGAACTGCGAAATGTCGGCGCGGACGTGGTCCTTCTCGTAGACCGAATCCAGAATGTCGGAGATGCGCGACTTGACCGATTCCGGCGTGATGCCGTTGGCCTCGTTCCATTCCACCTGCTTTTCGCGGCGGCGGTTGGTTTCGGCCATCGCCCGTTCCATCGAGCCGGTCACCTGGTCGGCATAGAGGATGACCTTGCCGTCGACGTTTCTGGCGGCGCGGCCGATGGTCTGGATCAGCGAGGTTTCCGAGCGCAGAAACCCTTCCTTGTCGGCGTCGAGAATGGCGACGAAGCCGCATTCAGGAATGTCGAGGCCTTCGCGCAGCAGGTTGATGCCGACCAGCACGTCGAAGGCGCCGAGGCGCAGATCGCGCAGGATCTCGATGCGCTCCAGCGTGTCGATGTCGGAGTGCATGTAGCGGACGCGGATGCCTTGCTCATGCAGATATTCGGTCAAATCCTCGGCCATGCGCTTGGTCAGCACCGTGACCAGCGTGCGGTAGCCGGCCTTGGTGGTGTCGCGGATTTCGCCAACGACATCGTCGACCTGGGTCTTGGCCGGGCGAACCTCGACCGGCGGATCGATCAGGCCGGTCGGGCGGATGACCTGTTCGGCGAAGACGCCGCCGGCCTGCTCCATTTCCCAGCCGCCAGGGGTCGCCGAGACGGCGACCGAAAGCGGACGCATGGCATCCCATTCCTCGAAGCGCAGCGGCCGGTTGTCCATGCAGGACGGCAGACGGAAGCCGTATTCGGCCAGTGTCGCCTTGCGGCGAAAGTCGCCGCGATACATGCCGCCGATCTGCGGCACGGTGACATGGCTTTCATCGATGAAGACCAGCGCGTTGTCGGGAATGTACTCGAACAGCGTCGGCGGCGGATCACCCGGCTGGCGGCCGGTGAGATAGCGCGAATAGTTCTCGATGCCGGCGCAGGAACCGGTGGCTTCCAGCATCTCGAGGTCGAAGCGGCAGCGCTGTTCCAGCCGCTGCGCCTCGAGCAGGCGGCCTGCGCGCTCGAGTTCGACCAGCCGGTGCTTGAGCTCTTCCTTGATCGACTTGATCGCCTGGTTCAGCGTCGGGCGCGGCGTCACATAGTGCGAATTGGCGTAGATTTTGACGCTTTTCAGCTCGCCGGTCTTCTGGCCGGTCAGCGGGTCGAACTCGGTGATCTGCTCGATCTCGTCGCCGAACATTGAAATGCGCCAGGCGCGATCCTCCAAGTGGGCCGGGAAGATCTCGATCGTGTCGCCGCGCACGCGGAACGAGCCGCGGACGAAATTGATGTCCTGCCGTTTGTACTGCTGGGCGACGAGATCGGCGAGCAGCGCGCGCTGGTCGAGCCGGTCGCCGATCTGCATCTGGAAGGTCATCGCCGTATAGGTCTCGACCGAGCCGATACCGTAGATGCAGGACACCGAGGCGACGATGATGACGTCGTCACGCTCGAGCAGCGAACGCGTCGCCGAATGGCGCATGCGGTCGATCTGCTCGTTGATCGAGGATTCCTTCTCGATGAAGGTGTCGGTGCGCGGGACGTAGGCTTCCGGCTGGTAGTAGTCGTAGTAGGAGACGAAATACTCGACGGCGTTTTCCGGGAAGAATTTCTTGAACTCGGAATAGAGCTGCGCCGCCAGCGTCTTGTTCGGCGCCAGGATCAAGGCAGGGCGCTGCGTCTCCTCGATCACCTTGGCCATGGTGAAGGTTTTTCCGGAGCCGGTGACGCCGAGCAGCACTTGGGTCCGGTCGTTGTTGTCGACGCCTTCGACCAGATCCTTGATCGCGGTCGGCTGATCGCCGGCCGGCTCGAAATCCGAAACCATCTTGATGGCAATGCCGCCTTCGGATTTTTCGGGGCGGGCAGGGCGGTGCGGCGTCCACAGCACGCCGTCCTTGTGCAGCGGATTGCCGGATTCGATCAGCGCCGACAGTGCCGCCACCGTCGCGGTGACGCTGCCCGAAGCCATCGTCTCGGCGTCTTCCAGCGAGATGTCGAGGCCGGCGACCGGATTGAGGCCGGCGGCGGTGCGCTCCCTGGCTGACGCCGCGCCACCCATCGAGGTGCCGCGCGAACTGCGTCCCGGCGAGCTTGAGCGCTCGGGTATCTTCTTCGACGGCTTCGGCGATTTGCCGCCGTCGCCCTTGCCGACAAGACGTCCTTCGTTTTCGGCTTCCTGCTCGATCTGCTCGGCCCAATCCGCGATCGAACCGGTCAGCGGCGTGCCAGAGAGCTCCGGCTGCGGCATCTCGGCGAAACCGCCTTTGTGCAGCGGCTCGGAGGCGTCGAGGAAATCGGTCAGCGGGCTGCGCCGCTTCGGCGCGGCGCGGTCGTCGTTCGCCGTCGGCGGCGTTTTCTTATCGGGGGATTTGGCCATGTCCCGAATATGGGATTTCCTGGCCAAAATGGAAAGAGCGCGGTGGGGAGAGGCGTGCCGAACAGCGCTGCTCCTGACAGCAGGCTGTCAGGAGCAGGCGGGAAGGTGCAGCCGAAAGCCTCTTGTCGCTACACGCCCCTGGCGGCTGATGCGACCTGCGTCGCCGACCCGTTCAGGCGCGGCACCACGACAAGGCGTTTGATCTTGCCCTTCTTGTAGGCGGCGAGGAAGCGCGCATAGTCCTTGAAGGCGACGCAACCGCTCGACTGGCCGTAGCGGCCTCGAAGCAGGTAGGTATGGGCCAGAAAGCCGTCGCGATTGTATTTGTTGCGGCCATCGGCCGGTGTCAGGCGCAAGGCCTCCACTCCGTGGAAGCGCGTCTCGCGCAGCGACAGATTGTAGGTGTTGGGCGGTGTCGGTCCGCGGTTCTTCTGGTCGGCATAACGCGGCTGGTCCGTCATGGCGCCGATGCCAGAATGAGCCTCGAGCCTTGAGCCGTCAGGCATGTAGACGGTGCCGGCGCTGATATCGTAGACGGCGACGCCATTTCCGGCTCCGCTTCTGGATCCCGGCGAGTTGAACAGATTTCTGAACGCCTTGCCAAGGCCGCCCGAAGGCGTGTCAGGCTTAGCATAGGCCAGCACATCGCCGCCATCGGCCGGCCGGCCTTGCCGCGTCGGTTTTGCCGGCTGGGCCTGCTGGACCGTCTCGCGTGCCGGCTTCGATTGCTGGGCGGGCTTGAGCTGCTGAACAGATTTGGGCTGCTGAACGGGCTTAGGCTGCTGCTGGACGATTTTGGGCTGCGGCGGGTCGAATTGCGGGCGGCGGGTCGGCAACGGCACGTCGTCGGTCAGCGCGTCCGGCAGCGAGGCGGCATCGCCGGGTTGATCCTGCTGGGTTTCGACGGGTGAAACCGCGACATCGGCTGACGATTCCTCGATCGGCAGCGGTGAGGCGAACGCCTCGTCGTCGGCCGGCAGCGACTGCACCAGAGCAAGCGCCAACTGCGAATTGTCCGGCGTATCGGATTGGACAAAGCCCATCGGCTGCGGTGCGGTCTGCACGACCACCGAGCCGGTATCCAGCCGGGCGAAACGTTCGGCCGCCGGAACTGGCATGTTGTCGGAGAGGCTGGCCGTGACCTGGACGGACGGCACCAGCGATGCCTCGGCAATTCGTGGTGCCACGGTCGCGATCACCGGGCGGGTGTTGGCAGTGGCGGCAGGCTTTCCGGCGTCGGCAAAGGCAGCGGCCAGCTTCATCGGCGAAAGCGACGCTTCCATGCGTTCGAAGCGCTCCTGCGCCTTCGACTTCACGGCGGCGGGCGTCGGCTTTGCTTGCGCCACAAGGCGTTCGGACTTTTCCGCCTGCGAGCTTACCCTGGCCAGCTTGAAACAGCTGGCACCGCACTGCACCGAATGATCATGCAGGGCCTGAGTGCCGCCATTGGCATTGGACAGCACGAAGGGTGTTTTCAAGAAGTGCTGTTTCAGCGGATCGATAAATGCGAGCGATCCCGGCATGGACAGCGTCTGGGGCAGGCCAACCGAAGTCGCCGACAGCGAGGCGCCGACGGAACTGAGGCCGGCCATGGTGCCGATCAGCCAAAGGCCGATGGCGGTGCTGGCGCAAGGCAGCGCGACCCAGCGGGCCACCCGGCCAGCGTTGAAGGAAGAGGAACGCGGAGCATCGACGAACTCGCCGCCCTCACGCTGTCCCCGGTTTTTTTTATGTGTACTCAACAACGCCATGCAACCAATCTCGCTTCAATCGGTTTCCCCGTACGTGGCCTTGAGAGCCGCGACGACCATTCTGTGAGTGATCCCAGGTGGTCCCCGACGCGTTTGCCGCGTCTGTAGTTGGTTGCCAATTGCTTCAAAATATGGACAAAGTTGGTTAATCAATTCCTCTCAAAACCAACGACGAGATGTGGATTTTGGCCAAATCAGCCTTCGTCCACGGCCAGGAAAGTGGTGTTGTCGCCCTTCCGACCTGGTTTTGCTGCCTGTTTTTGGCGGCCGAGTCAAGCAAAACAGCCGCTGCTAATTTTTGCGAAGCGCCTTCGCGCGGCATCTGCAGTGAGGTGACTGCCAGCAGACATCGCTTGGGAAAGGCGCCTGTTTCCAGTAAAAATGTTGCCGGTCTTGCCAAGATTTCCCCTGCGGAAGAGCCTCAACATCCCGCCCTCAGTTGAACCAGAGCGCAAAGGTCAGAAACCCGCCGCCGCCGAACTGGCGCTGGATCTGGTCGAAATCGCTGCTGGTGACGAGCTCGCCGCTTTCGAGGTAGGGCGCGATGGCCGGGCCGGTGATCGACAGCACCAGATCGAAGTTTTTCGGGTCATCGAAGAAGCGCTTCATGTTGATGCCAAGGCCCGTGCCGGCGGTGACGCGGAAATGCGGCAGCAACTTGCGGCCCTCCAGGAGATCTTCGGCCATGGTCAGGGCGGCGAGCCAGGCCTGAACCTGCTCCTCGCCGACTTCGAGGCCGGTGAGCGGGTTCTCGCCCTTCTGCTGCGGTGCAGGCAGCCATTCGCGGTCATTGTCGGTCTCGGCGCGGATCGCCTTCCAGTCCTCGCGCGACAGCCGGATCATTTCCAGCAGGTGGCGGCGCGCCGCTTGCCGGCGCTCCGGTTCGACCACCGGCCAGTTGATGAGATGCACCATCGAGATGAAATCGGCGATGCGCCATTCCGACGAGAAGATGCTCGAGCCCATGTCGCCGGCCGGCGGCACCAGAATATCCTGCAACGGCAGCTTGGCGCGCGGGAACAGCATGTGGAACGAGCCGTCGAAGGTGCTCCTGAAATCATGCGCCAGCCAGAAATCGGCCTGGGCCATCAGGAACTCGGCATAGCCCTGCAGCCAGTACCCGTCGGCGCGGTCGAAACGGAAGGTGAGCGTGGGGACGGCGTCGTCCGATGTAATGCCGCCACGGGACAACGCGGCGATGATCGCCGCCATGCTCTCGTCCGGAGCGATGGTGCCGTCCTCGTTGAGGTCTATGCCCGCACGGGTGAGATCGATCGCCATGCCGATATCGGCGTTCGCCGGCACCGACGCAAACGTCGCCGCGGATTTTTCCAGCCGGTCGCGGAAGCCGACCAGGATGGCGCGGAACTGCTCGTAAGTCAGCGGCTCGGGATTGGGATTGTCGGGCACCGGCAACCGCATCAGTGGCAGCATGAAGGACTGCGGGCTTTCGAAACCATGGCGGTGCAGGCCGGTGGCCAGGATCTCCAATGCGGTGAAGAACTCGCCCGCCCCGGCCGCATAGGCGGATGCCGGGTCTTTTGGCGCGGCGGCCTCCAGCATCGACAGGGCAGTGTCGCGCGCGGCCACGGTCTTCGCCTTAAACAGCGTGGTTGCCGCTTCGGGCATTGCCGCCGACGCGGAAGACAGCGGCAGGAGCAGAATGAAAGCGGTCAGCAGGCCTGCCAGTCGTGTCATCTTTTCCCCCAATATTTTGTCGCGCAGCGCAGATATACACCATTTGCAGCGCTGCGCTTCAACCCGCCCGCCGGACGGTCTACACAGGGCAAACAATTGGGCGCCGCGTGTCGAATTATCCGCTTTCCTACAAGCTGTCCTGGCTGCCGCGTTTCCTGAAGCCGTCGCTGGCCGGAGACGTGCAAGACTTTGCGCCGGTGGCGGGAACGCCGATGGATCCGCCGCCAAAGCTGGCGGTGCGGCTGGCCTTCATCGGCGACATATCAGCGGTGGCCAACCGCAGCGCGCCGGACTGCAATCCGGAGATCAAAGCGTTGCTCGGCGCTGCCGATCTGGTGATCGGCAATTGTGAAAGCCCTGTGGTGGACAGACCAAGCGCGGTGCTGGGCACGAGGCTCGGCACGCATCATGCGATGAGCGAGCGGTTCCTGGCCGAGGCGCTCGCGGCGGTCGGCATTGCGCGCGAAAAGCTCGTGCTGTCGCTGGCCAACAACCATGTGCTCGACCAGGGCGTCGCCGGTTTCGACGAGACGGTGGCGGCGTTGCAGCGGCTCGGCATCCGCACGGTCGGCCTGGCCGCCAATGGCCCGGTGGTGCCTGTCCAGGTCGGACCGCTTGATATCGGCTTCGCCGCATTCACGCTGTGGCGCAACGCCGATGAAAAACTGTTTGCGGGGCGCGTTTCGATGGACAGCGATCCGGCGCGCTGGCCGCGCGCTGGCTTGGATCTTCTCTGCGCCGTGCCGCATTGGGACTGGGAGTTCCGGCATTTTCCGCGTGCCGAAACGCGGGCGCTGACCAGGCGGCTGGCCGGGCAGGGCGTCGGACTGATCGCCGGCCATCACGCCCATGTCGTGCAGCCGGTGGAAAGGATCGACAAGGCGGTGGTCGCCTATGGGCTTGGCGATTTCCTCGGCACCGCCTTTGCCCGCCAGCCATGGCCGGGTCGCGTCGGTTCTATCCTCACTGTCGATGTCAGTGCCGATGCCGGTACGCGCGGCACGATCGCATCTTACCGGATGCATCCCTTCATGCGCCTGCGCGCCGGCGACCATGAGCGGCTGGTGTTGGTGGAGGCTTTGGAGGGCCGAATGCGTGACAAGGTCGCGGAGCGACTGAAAGCGATCTTCCCCTCTCCACCAACCGATCAAGGCGTCCCCGCTTAAACGTCTGGCGGCCCCTGCAAAACCGACTATCATGCTCCCGCAGAGGCAAGCTTGCGGGGATAGCGGTGGAAACAGCGGATTTCATGCCGAGCGAAACGGTCATCGCCGGCATCCGGAAAGACATCGCGGCCTATGAAGCGGCGAGGGCGTCGGCAGTCCGGCAAGTGCGCTGGCGGGTGCCGGTGTTCCTCGGACTGGTGCTGGTGGCCGTGGTGCTGGTCGCCTGGCTGTTCAACAAGGTCGCCGACCCCAACGAGCAATGGGTCTCGACGCCGCATGTATTTCTCTATGTGATCGGCTTCGCGGCTTCGATCCTGCTCTATTTCCAGGCCAGGAAACCGGCGACGCGGCTGCAGCAATCGTTCCGCGAGACGCTGTTGCCGATCATCTTCGGCTTCATCGCCGACATGCGCTACCAGCATGGCGTGACGCCGAATTCATTCGACCGGTTGCCGCGCACGGCGGTTGGTCCGTTCAACCGGCAGGCGTTCGACGACATCGTCGCGGGCCGCTACGAGGGGTTTCCGTTCGAGCTCTACGAGGCGCATCTGCGGGAAGGGTCGGGCAAGGGCTCGTCGACGGCCTTTCAGGGCGTCATCGTCGCCTTCGAGACCATCGCGCCGTTCCCCGGCATATTGGTGGCGACGCGCCGGACCAACGCGGTCATCAGCTTCTTTCGCGGCATCTTCGCCAGCAAGCTGCAGGAGCTGTCCAGTGGCGACGTGGCGCTCGACGCCGCGTACGAGTTCCGCACCGACAATCTCGGGGCGGCACAGCCACTGGTGAGCGGCCGGCTGGCGCAGGCGCTGAAATGGCTTGGCGAAACCTGGCCGGACGATCCGGCCCGTGTCGCGCTCAATGGCAGCGATGGGTTCCTGCTGCTGCCGCAGACGAAGAACTTCTTCGAGCTGCCGGATATTTCGGTGCCGCTCGATTACACCACGCATGTCGCGCCGATGATATCGGACATGGGCGCGATGCTGGCGACGGCGGCACTTGTGCGCAAGATCGGCGCGAAGGACGAGATCGATTAGTTGGGCCTCGCTGTCAGCAGTCAAAGCCGTATTGGTCGCGCATGGTGTCCGCCTCCTCTTTCGACATTTTGTTGAACATAACGCAGACGGTGAAGCTGCCGACCTGATGGCCGGCGCGCATATAGCCCCAGTCGGAAATATCGTTTCGGGTGAATTCTATATTCTGCCCGAGGACCACATTACGCACTTGCTCCGGCTGGTTCGCCAATATGCCGACAAAGCCTGTTTCAGTGCGGCGGAACGGGATGACCCAGAAGTGCTCGCTGACGTTGCCGTCGCGCACCTTGACCTTCAATTTGAACCTGTCGGTGTCGGAGGAAGGAGCCTCGGACAGTGCCAGGAATTCATCCAGGCTGGCGAGCGCCTGCGCTGTCGCTGCCGCCATCTCGGGATCGTCCTCGGTAAACATAATCGTCTTGTCATCGCCCGGATCCGCGCCTTGCGCACAGGCGGACCCCGGCGCAAGCGCCAGCATCAGGGACATCGCGGTCCGGACTGCAAGTTTCATGGAAGGCCCCCTTTCATCGTAACGGCGCACCATCCTGCATCCGTTCCGATTTGCAACCGGAGCGCGAGTTTCATCCACTTCGGAGCGGCGAGTTGAGCTGATCCATGAAACAAAATGTGTATCGATGACCGGTCGGCAGTCTGTTTCGTGATGCCGCTTGAGACGGATTGCGGCGGCCGCGCCGTGATCGAAACCGCCCGCCACAATCCGGCTAAACGACTCTTTTCGCGGACAGAAGTCCGCTCACTGGGGGAGCCGAAGCGGCCTGAAATGATCTCGGTCGCAGACAATGTGTCGGAATTAAGCCTATGATATTGTTTGAAAAATTCACCCAACGTGATTTGCGAAGCGAGCGCTTCCGTTCCAGTTTAAGGCCGTCCGGTGCTGTCGTTTCCCAAGGCGGCCCGGAAAAGTGAAACAGCACGGAGTGCACCCCATGAAGAAGACCCTCGCAACCACCGCCGCTCTGCTCGCCTTCCTCGGCACGGCCTATGCCGCGACCGTTCAGGGCACGATCCAGGCCGTCGACCCGACGACCAAGTCGATCACCCTCGACGACGGCAAGATCTACCAGCTGTCACCGGAAGCGACGATCGGGAAATTGAAGGTCGGCGCCAAGGTGGCGGTGACTGTCGATGACAAGACCGGCATCGTGACGTCGATCAAGAAGGCCTCGTAACGCGAGAGCATCGTGCGTCGGCAGACCTGCTGACCGGATTTTTCAAACCCTGTTCCACTCATGGCCGGTCCCTCCGGGGATCGGCCATTTTCATGCCTCGCCCCTCGATGCCGGGCGACCTGGATGAGGTCTTCCGGCTGGACCCCAGGGCCGGCCGGCGGAACGCTGTCCGGCGGCATCGCTATGGTTTTTGCCAAAAAGCCGCGCTATCCCTTGGCCAACGGGGGATATTCATGGCCGACGAACAAAAAGGGTTTCGCCTGTCGCGGCGATTGCTGCTGGGTGCGGCTGTCCTAGGTGGCGCGGTGCTGTGGGGCGGCAACACCGTGGCGCGGCTGGCGCGCGCGCCTTCGGGGCCGAAGAACGCCGGACGGATAGCCGATATCGACGGCTTCGCGTTGCCTTTGAAGCCGCTGGACAATGCGCCGGCCTTCGATGCGTCGCTGCCCTGGTCGGCAAAAGGCGGCGACATCAACGATGCCAGCGGCCTGTCGATGACGCCGGTCTACGGCGTCGTCGAGGTCAGCGAGGACGAGCACATCGCCAATGCGCTGGCCTTCGCGCGTGCCAATGGCCTGAAAGTCTCACTGGCCGCCATCCGCCATTCGATGGGCGGGCATGCCTTCGACGACAACGCGCTGGTACTCGACCTCAGAAAGTTCAACAAGGTGACCGTGGATGCGGCGGCGAAGACCATGACCTTGCAGCCGGGCGCGCGCTGGCACGACATCCAGAACCTTCTGCATCCGCGCTTTGCGGTGAAGGCGATGCAGTCGACCGACATCTTCTCGGTCGGCGGCTCGCTGTCGGTCAATGCGCACGGTATGGACCACCAGGCAGGTTCGGTGGCGGGCTCGATCCGCTCGATGCGAGTGATGCTGGCTGACGGCTCGGTGACGACCTGCTCGCCCACCGAGAACACCGATCTGTTCCGCCACGTCATCGGCGGCTACGGCCTGTTCGGCGTGGTGCTGGAGGCGACGCTCGATATCGTCGACAACGCCGTCTACCGCACCTCGCGCGAAATCATCAGATCGGACGATTTTCCGAAATTCTTCGCCGAGGTGCTGGAGCCGAACAAGGATATCGGCCTGTTCTACGGCCATCTGTCGACGGCCCCCGGCAATTTCCTCGAGGACATGATCGTCTACCGCTACGACAAGGTGGCGGAGCAGCCGCCGGCGGATCAGCCTGAGATCGGCGAGCCGGGATCGGTCGGGTTGAAGCGGGTGATCATCAACCTGGCGAAATGGGGCAGCCTGTTCCAGGAGTTGAAGTGGTTCACCGAAAAGACGCTGGAGCCGAAATTCGAAAGCTGCACGGTGGCGCGTACTTCGGCCATGGCCGAGGGCGAGGCCTGTCTCGTCACCCGCAACAACCCGATGCACGATTCGGTGCCCTATCTCTTCAACGATCAAATAGAAGAGACCGACATCCTGCACGAATATTTTATTCCACGTGCCGCCTATGTCGAATTCATCGCGGAAGCGCGCGAGATCCTGCGCAACCAGACGCTGCCGGTGCTCAATGCTTCTGTGCGCATTGTCCACAAGGAGGATGTGGCGCTGACCTACGCGCCGGAGCCGGCCTATTCGCTGGTGCTCTACATCAACCAGCCGACCGATGCCGACGGCAATGCCAGGATGCGCGCGCTGACGCGGGCGCTGATCGACGTGACGATCAAGCATGGCGGGCGCTTCTTCCTGCCTTACCAGCTGCATTATACGGCCAGGGAATTGCTGGCCTCCTATCCCGAACTGCCGGCCTTCCTGGCGGCGAAGCGGCAGTATGACCCGACGGAACTGTTTTCCTCGACCTTCTACCGTGCCATCAAGGCGCTGAGCGGGGTGGCATAAGAAGCAGGAGAACAGCCATGCGCATGGTATCGGCGGCGGCATTCACCCTCATCGCTCTGTGCGCTGGACCGGCCGGGGGCGAGGATCTCAAAGCCTTCAAGCTGACCATCGACGGGGTAATGATCGATATCGATCCCGGCGAGAGCACTGATGTGACGCTACCCGGCGGTAAGCACAGCAAGGTGACGCTCGAGCGCAACGACTTCGCGACCTTCTCCGGCAGCGATTTCTCCTTCGTCCATCCGAGCAATATTTCGGTGACCAAGACCGACCTCGGCGATGATATCACGCAGTATCTGATGGCGTCGGCTCTCGGCACGATCGTCGTCGTGCAGGAATATGGCAAGATGAATCCGGTGTCGCTCAACCAGCTGATGCTGCAGGAGATGACCAAGGAATCGGTGCAGGCCGGCGCCAAGCTGACGCAGGAGCCGACGACGCGCAAACTCGCCGACGGCAAGGAATTGACCGGGATTCGCGCCGAGGTGAAGACACGCACCGACACCGCCGATTTCGAGATCGTCGGCTTCGGCCTGGCCGATCGGGGGCTGCTGTTCATCACCCGCGTTGCCGGCGAGGATGCAGCGACCGAAAAGCCGCTTATCAACAAGTTCTGGCAGAGCCTGAAAGTCAAGTTCAGGCCGGACTAGGGTCGTGTCTCAGTTTGAATTTCGGTTGGGGTCCACACTTTTGCATAACAGCGGCTCAAGTTATTCTGACGATCCGGATGTTGGAGATCCTGCAGCATGGCGAAGCTCATTTTCAGAATGAACCAGTCCCTCGACGGCTATGTCGACCACCAGAAAATGCCGTCGGGCCCGACAATCTTTCGTCACTGGATAGAGCAAGTGCGCAATTTGAGCGGCAGTGTTTACGGTCGCGGCATGTACGAGGTCATGCGTTATTGGGACGAAGACAGTCCTGAATGGAGCGCGGAGGCGCACGAATTCGCGGCGGCGTGGCGGAGGCAACCGAAGTGGGTTGTGTCGCGCTCGCTGAAGTCGGTCGGCCCCAACGCCACACTTGTCGGGGACAACGTCGAGGCGGTGATAGGTGGGCTTAAGGCTGAGCTCGTCGGGGAGATTTCAGTTTCCGGACCAAACCTGGCACGAAGCCTGACCGATCTTGGTCTTATCGATGAATATCAACTTTACCTCCATCCGTTCGTGCTCGGTCAGGGCAAGCCATTTTTCGCCAGCCCCCGGCCGCCGCTTCGCTTTGTGGCCAGCGATTTGATCGGTGATGACGTAATCAGGTTGACCTATGTTCCTGCCTGATTAAGCGGTCGTCAAACGCCGGCGGGCCTAAAGCCCCTCCGGCACCAAGCCGGCCAGCCAGTTCACGGAGCGTTTCGCGGCATCGGCGGTCGCCGAGGCGGCGCGGCCGAGATCGGTCTTGACCACGGCGTAGCCGTTCTTGGTGCGATAGAGCACGCCGGTTCCGCCATCGACCACTTGTTCATAGGCGACGGGCCGGGCGGCGTCGGCTTCCATGGCCGTCGTCGGCGAACCGACCGAGACGCTCGGCCGGTGGCTCAATTCAGGCGGTAGCGGGCTTTCGGTCCTGACAACGCGGCTGGCGGGCTTCAGTTCCGGGCGCGATGCGGTCGCGGCCAGCTGCGAGGAGGACGACGAACCCTTCGTGCGGCAAATGCCGGAGACGAGCGGATAGTTGAAATTGCGCTCGTGCAGCATCTGGCTCTTCATCGCCGCTTCGCACTCGGCGACGGTCGACCACTTGGCCGGCGTCTCGCCGATATATTCGCAAAGCTTGGCGTCGCAGTCGCAGCCGACAATGGTCATGGCGACAAGGGCGGTCTTGATCACGGTCTTGTCCCTTCGAGATGCCCCCCGGCAACCCATCCATTTCTTCCCATTCCTTCGCGCGCGAACAAGGCGGGATTTGGCCGCGATTGTGGAATGGGCGTGGCGGAGCGCAGGAAATGCATAATCCTGGCCGGGCCTGGCCGAAAGGCCTCAGTAGTCGTAGACGTGTTCAAGCCTGGCGCCGGCCTTGATCAGCGCCGGCAGCACGAGATGCAGCTTGCGCACGGCGACGATCATGCCGGTGCGGCGCGTGGATTGATCGGCCGGGAGCGGATAGCTGAATAGGATGCGCATGCCTTCGGGAACAGCGATCGTATCGGTGGAGAGCACCGTGACCATGATCTCGTCATTGCCGCCGATCTCGACGAAGGAGACGCCCCTGTCGATCAGGCGCGGGATCATTTCGGTGAAGACCTGATAGCGCCTGGTGACGAAGATGGTGCCGTCAGCGCCCATGTCGCGTTCGAGCAAGGTGTCGGGCTCGTTGCGGGTGGCTTCGCCGACCGGCCCCTTGGCCCAGACATGGATGTCGAGCAAGGCAGGGTCCATCGTGGCGGCGAGCGCCTTGGTGATCAGGTCGGCATAGCCCTGCTTGATGGTGTCGGCGAGGCCGAACGCCAGCTTGCGTTCGCTGGTCCGGATCGAGCTGTCGCCCTGCGCCGGCTGCACGGCAAACAGGCCGGCGCGCTTCTCGGCATAGGGGAACTGATACCAGGGCACCTGGTCGAGAAACCCTGCATAGTCCGCCGCCACCTTGGCCTGATAGATGTCGGCGGCGGTGCGCTTGGCCGTCGTCGCCTCGGTGATGCGGCCGACCGTGTTCTCATAGGCCCACTGCAGGATATGCTCGATCGAGTGGCTGGTGCCGATGATGACCAGCATCTGGTGGTTGGCGTAGTTGAACTTGTAGGCAGAACTGGCGCGGATGACCATGGCGTAGTCCTGCCAGAAGCGGCCGACATAGGACCAGTAGGGAAAGCCGCTCGGCTGGTCCTTGTCGACGAAGCCGGCATATTCGCGCGCGGCGTAGACGATCGCCCATTCCGGATAGGTGAGGAAGGTCGATTCCTCCGGCCGCTGGTAGCCGAGGATCTCGGCGCGGACCTTGTCGGCCAGCGCCTTGGGCGGGGCGCCGTCGGCAATGCCGGGCAGCGGCGTCTTGTCGAGCGACGACGTCGTCAGGAAGCCGTAGCTCAGCCCGGCGATCGGGATGAGGATGACGATGACGATCACCCACAGGATCGTCTTGATGATGCGCTTCAGCCAGCGGAACAGGAACATGCCAGATCAGGCCGTGGCGAAGTGTTCGTGTATGCGCCTGGCCAGCCGGAAACCGACATAGACGGCGAAGCCACCGATGACCAGGTGCGGCAGGTTGGCGAAGAAGCGGGCCGGGAATTCGATATCGTTGAGGGAGCGGAAGCCGTTGATGAAGATGCCGGCATCGAGGCAGCCGGAACCGGTGACCAGACCGAGCACGCCGTCGAACAGGTAGACCGAACCGAACAGCTTGAAATAGAACACCGCCTGGCGGTGCGAGATGAAGGCGGCGGCCAGCGCCCAGACGCCGGAGAAGGCGTGCAGTAGGTCGTCATACCATTGCAGCGAAAACAGACCGAACAGATTGCCGCCAGCGTCATTGAACGCGGGTATGTAGCCAATGGCGACGACGCCGAAAAACAGGAAAGCATAGGCGACGGCAAGCTTCTGGATCAGCGTCATGAAGTATCCCCCCTCTACGAGTCCGCTTTGCAAACAGACTCTGACGACGCAGCGATACTAACCGATTTTAGCGCGCGGTGAAGCGGCGCCCGCGAGATCGCCGGCGAAGGATATCGAGGGGCAAAAAGACAGTCGGCGCCGGGATTTCTCCCAGCGCCTCCCTGTCAGATCAGGACACGGTCGCGGCAGCAACTTCCGTAAAGTCGTCGCGCCTTGCCGGCCTTGATTTTGACGGTCCTGCCAGTCCGCCGCCCGAGAGCAGCGTCCGTTCGGGACCACGCTGGTTTCCACCCTTGCGGGCTTTGCCCTGCGCACCATCGAAGGTTTCTGCCGTCCTTCATGGCAGCATCGGTCCGCCGTCGGCGTTGGCACGCTTTCCGCGGCCCCGTAGGTCTCGGCTCCGTCCCTCGAAACAGGCAAGCCTGCTCTCGCTTCGGGCCGTACGGGCCTCAGGAAATCCGCCTTTCACTTCGCCTTTCGGCTTGATGATCGGTAGCCGCCTGAGATGGGTTTAACCTACGCCGGGTAAGGGTCCTGGGGAATGGCCGGAGGCCTGTGGATAACGGGATTATCGGGGATCAAGCTGGGGTAACGAAATTTTCCTGTCCGCCACGATGGGCGTCATCGGCGGACATTCGGCCTTGCTCTGCGGGCGGGTGCAGTCTTCAATGCCGGCAAAGGATTCGAGGCGCCGAGCGCCTCGATCCTTGCGGGAGGGTTGCTTGAAAGTCGGAGTGGTTCTCAACCCGATTGCCGGTGGGGGCCGGCTGAAACGGCATTGGCCTGATGTCGCCGTGTCGCTGAAAAAGCATTTTGGCGAATTCGAGCTGCGCGAAACGCAGGCGGAAGGTGACGCCGAAAGGCTGGCAATCGATCTCGCGATGATTGGCTTCGACCTGGTGATTGCGGCCGGCGGCGACGGCACTGCCAGCGAAGTGGCCGATGGACTGCTGCAGGCGTTCCAGGAAAGCGGCCGGACCACCGAGCTCGGCCTCTTGCCGTGCGGCACCGGCATCGATTTCGCGCGCGGGCTCGGCCTGCCGAAAGAGGTGGATGCCGTGCTGAAGCGGTTGGCCGAAGCCAAGGGTCGCAAGGTCGATGCCGGGCGCATCTGCTACATCGACGATCACGGCGCGCTGGCCAGCCGGCATTTCATCAACATCGCCAGCCTGGGGCTTTCCGGCGCCACTGACCGCGCCGTCAATGCCGACAAGCGCAAGGGCAGGATGTCGGCCAAGGCGCTTTTCCTGTGGCGCACCGTGGTCGAGTTCATCCGCTACCGCTTCCAGGACGTCAGGATCACGGTCGACGACGGCGCGCCCGTCGAAGCGCGCATGGCGCTGGTGGCGGTCGCCAACGGAAAATTCTTCGGCGGCGGCATGATGATCGCGCCGGATGCGGAACTGACCGACGGGCAGTTCGACATCGTCATCCTGCGCGCCGCCGGCAAGCTGAAGCTGATCTGGGACATCCGGCTGCTCTATGGCGGCCGGCACCGCAACCATCCAGCGATCACCATCTTGCGCGGCAGGAAAGTGGTGGTCGAACCGCTCGGCGATGTCGAGAAGAACGGCGCGCTGGTCGACATAGACGGCGAGTCGCCGGGACGCATACCCGCGACCTTCGAGATCCTGCCGGGTGCGTTGACGCTCAGATACTGAATCAAGCCGTTGACGGATTGATTCAGATGAATCCGCCGATCCAGCCAACTCGCTGAAATCGCTTAATATCCAGCCGGCGTCAGAGTTCGAGCTTGGCCGGGAAACCAGGTGCGCGCAGGTCGGTGCCGACGGCATCTTCCAACAGTTTGACGATCTGGGTCGACCAGGCGCCGCCGCCATAGGCGGCCTTGCCTTGCTGAAAAATCGCGTTGACGCGCGACGCCAGCTCAAGCGGCACGCCTGACTGTTCGCCCATGGCGAGCGCGAAGCTGAGGTCCTTCAGCGCCAGATCCATGGTGAAGCCGATATCGTAGGAGCCGTTGAGAATGAGCTGGCTTTCGGTATCGTGGACGAAGCTGTTGCCGGAGGAGGCGACGATGGCGTGATAAGCTTGGGCGAGGTCGAGCCCGCCTCGCTTGGCCAGCATCAGCGCCTCGCCGGCGGCGACGAGGTGAACGAAGGCGAGCATGTTGGTGATCACCTTGATCACCGCCGCCGAGCCGACCGGCCCCATCAAGAACGATTTCGCGCACATCGCTTCGATTGCCGGGCGATGGCGCGCATAGAGCGCTGGATCGCCGCCGACCAGCGCGGTGATCTTTCCGGCCGCCGCCAGATGCACGCCGCCGGTGACCGGGCATTCCAGCGTCTCGATGCCTTTGGCCGAGGCGAGGGCCGCGAGGCGGAGAATCTCGTCGCGGCCGTTGGTCGACATCTCGATCCAGGTGCCGCCTGTGGGCAGGCCCTCCAGCAGACCATCGGCGCCCGCCAGCACGGCTTCGCTGACCTTCGGAGAGGGCAGGCAGGAGATGGCGTTGCCGGCCCGTGCGGCGGCCTCGGCGGGGCTGCTTGCCGCTGTGGCCCCGCGCGCCCCCAGGCGCGCGCCGCCGGTGGGGTCACGGTCGAAGACGGTGACGGCAAAGCCGTTGCGGATCAGGCTGGCGGCAAGGTTGCCGCCGAGATGGCCAAGACCGATGAAGGCGTAGCTTTCGCTCACGGCATCAACGGCGTCTGCATCATCTGCAGATGCAATTCCTTGCCCGTATAGGGATGTGCGTCGCAGACCGCTTCGTTGAGCTCGACGCCGAGGCCGGGCTCCTTCGACGGGATGATTTTGCCGTCCTGCCACTCGATCTTCTTCTTCAGCAGCGTGGCGTGGAAACCGTCCCACTGCTTCAGCGATTCGAGGATGAGGAAGTTGGGCAGCGTTACCGCCAGCTGGATGTTGGCGGCACCGACGATCGGTCCGCAATAGCAATGCGGCGCGATCTGGATGTGGTAGGCCTCGGCCATGGCGGCGATCTTCTTGGTTTCGAGAATGCCGCCGGAGCGGCCGAGGTCCGGCTGAAGGATGGTCGCGGCGCGGTTCTCGATGACGCGGGCGAACTCGAATTTGGTCGTCAGCCGCTCGCCGGTGGCGATCGGGATCGAGGTCGCGCGGGCCACTTGGGCCATGACCTCAGGCATATCAGGCGGCACCGGCTCCTCGAACCACAAGGGATCGTAGGGCTCGATGGCGCGCGCCATGCGCAGCGCGCCGGACGCCGTGAACTGGCCGTGCGTGCCGAACAGGATGTCGGCGCGGGTGCCTACCGCCTCGCGGATCGCCTTGATCATGCGGGTGGAGACATCGATGTCGACGAGGCGCGGCTGATGGCCGTCGAAGGCGGTGTAGGGGCCGGCCGGGTCGAGCTTGACGGCATTGAAACCCTGCTCGACATATTCGAGCGCACAGGCAGCGGCGAGATCTGGATCGTTGTAGACGTTCTTGCCGTGCGCGTCCTCGGAGTGGACGCTGCCGCTGTGCGGATAGAGATAGGTGTAGGAGCGCAGCGTCTCGTGCACCTGGCCGCCGAGCAGTTTGTAGACCGGCTTGTCGGCTTCCTTGCCGATAATGTCCCAGCAGGCCATTTCCAGCGCCGAGAAGCAGCCCATGCCGGACACATCGGGGCGCTGGGTGAAGCCGGAGGAATAGGCGCGGCGGAAGAAGTTCTCGATGTCGTGCGGATCGCGGCCGACGAGATAGCGCTCGGCCATGTCCTCGACCATCCGGGCGGTAACATGGGCCGAGAAGGTGGCGTTGTAGGCCTCGCCATAGCCGACCACGCCACCATCGGTGGTCAGCTTGACGAAGATGAAATACTTGCCGCCGATGCCGGGCGGCGGATTGCCGACAACCCAGGTCTTGACGTCGGTGATCTTCATTCTTGGTCCTCCAGAACCAATTCGGCGCCTTTCCAACCGGTCATGATCGAGGCGGCGTTGGTGTTGCCAGTGATGTTGTCGGGAAAGATCGAGGCATCGATGACGCGCAAACCTTCCAGACCATGCACCTTGAGGCGGGGGTCGACGACGGCGCGCGCGGGATCCGGCCCCATGCGGCAGGTCGAGACCGGGTGATAGACGGTGCCCGAGCGCTTCCTGAAATCCTGGACCAGATCGGCGTCCGAGGTGATCGACGGGCCGGGCAACACCTCTTCCTCGATGATCTCGGCCATGGCGGGCATCGAGGCGATCTTGCGCACGAATTTCACCGCCGCCAGCATCTCCTCGACATCGGCATTGGTGGAGTAGGCATTGGCCGTTATCTTGGGGTAGTCGCGTGGGTTGGCCGAGCGGATCATGATCTCTCCACGGCTCGACGGGCGGCAGTTGGATAGGCCGATGGAAAAGCCCGGCCATGGGTCGGGCGTCAGGATGGGGCGCTCGCCGCTCTTGGGAATGACGGTCGAGAAGGCCTGGAAATAGAGCTGCATGTTTGGCCGCGTCGCCGCCGGGTCGGTGCGGAAGAAGCCACCGGCATTGTTCATCGACAGCGACAGTGGGCCGGAGCGGGTCAGGATGTATTGCATACCGACCAGCAGCTTGCCCCACCAGGGACGCAGCGTCTGGTTGAGCGTCGGCAGCCGGCCCTTGAAGGTGTAGTTGATGCCGACATGGTCCTGCAGATGCGCACCGACATTTTCGTTGGCATGGACGACGGGAATGCCCAGGCTCCCAAGCAGGGCGGAAGGGCCGACGCCGGACAGTTGCAGCAATTGCGGCGAGTTGATCGAACCGCCCGACAGGATGATTTCGCGGCCGGCACGCGCCGTCTTCATCCCGCCGTTCTGCTGGTATTCGACGCCGACGGCACGCTTGCCCTCGAACAGGATTTTTGTCGCCAGCGCCTTCATCTCGACGCGGACATTCCCGCGCTTCATCGCCGGGCGCAGGAAAGCGCGCGCCGCCGACATGCGGCGGCCGTTGCGGGTCGAGATCTGGTAGATGCCGACGCCTTCCTGGGCGGCGCCGTTGAAATCCGGGTTGAGCGGCAGGCCGGCCTGCTGGCCGGCGGCGAGATAGCGTTTGGTCAGCGGATGGACTGCGTCCGAACAGTCGGTGACATGCAGCGGGCCGCCCGTGCCGCGCCATGTGTCGGCACCGGCCTGGTTGTCCTCGAGCGCCTTGAAGGCGGGAAGCAGATCGTCATAGCCCCAGCCGGGATTGCCGGCGGCGGCCCAGGCATCGAAATCCTCGCGCGCGCCCCTGATCCAGACCATGGCGTTGATCGAGCTCGAACCGCCGAGCAGCTTGCCGCGCGGCCAGTGGTCGGCATTGCCGGTGAGGCCCGGGTCCGGCTCGGCCTTGTAGTTCCAGTTGACGGCAGGATCGAAGAAGGTCTTGCCGTAGCCGAGCGGCATCTGCACGTAGAAGCGGCGGTCGGTGCCGCCGGCCTCCAGCACCAGCACCGAGAAGCGTCCCGAGGCTGAGAGTTTTTCGGCCAGGACCGAGCCGGCCGAGCCGGAGCCGACGATGATGAAATCATAGGTCTGCATGATGATGCGGGCGGCTCCGGAAAATTGGCTGCAGCCTAGACGCGACGGCATTCCGAAGTCGCCGCGCCATCCGGCATCAGTTGTGAAAAAAGCGACCGTCGAACTGGCCGGGTTTGCGGGGATGCCCGACAATCGCGCTTGATATCTACCTTCTCGACAGCCTATGCGATGGCATTATTTTGGCGCATGATTTTCTCCGAAAGTCTGCAACTTTTCGGAATCATGCTCTGGCCACTCTGCGGAAGGCAGGAAATCATATGCGAACCCTCCCTGACGCGTTCATCCCCGAACTGCCGGGCCACTACAGCGGCAAGGTCCGCGAGAACTACGACCTTGCGGATGGCCGGCGCATCATCATCGCCACCGACCGCCTCAGTGCCTTCGACACCATCCTGACTTCGATCCCGTACAAAGGAGAGATCCTGACGCAGACGGCGCGCTACTGGTTCGAGGAAACCGCCGACATCTGCCCGAACCATGTTCTCGAATACCCCGACCCGAACGTCGTCGTCGGCACGAGGCTCGACATCCTGCCGGTCGAGATCGTCGTGCGCGGCTATCTGGCGGGCACCACCAGCACCTCGATCCTGACGCGCTACAAGCGCGGTGACCGCGACATGTACGGCATCCGCCTGGCGGATGGCCTGCGCGACAATGAAAGACTGGCGGAGCCGATCATCACGCCGACCAGCAAGGCCGCGCATGGCGGCCATGACGAACCGCTGTCCAAAGCGGAGATCCTCGAGCAGGGCCTGCTCACGCAGGCGCAGTGGGATACAGTATCGGACTACGCCATGCGGCTGTTCGCCCGCGGCCAGCAGCGCGCCGCGGAACGCGGCCTGATCCTGGCCGACACGAAGTACGAATTCGGCACCGACAAGGACGGGACCATCATTCTTGCCGATGAAATCCACACCCCGGACAGCAGCCGGTACTGGATCGCATCGAGCTACGGACAGGCGCTCGCCAGCGGCAGCCGGCCGGAGAGTTTTGACAAGGATTTCATCCGGTCCTGGGTCTCGGCCAGATGCGATCCTTACAAGGACCCGATTCCAGAGATACCCGACGAGATCGTCGAACAGGCTTCGCGGGTCTATGCGCAGGCCTATGAGGCGATCACCGGCAAGGAATTTTCTCCAGACCTTTCCGGGGACAGCGTGCTCGATCGTATTCGCACGAACCTCAGGCGCTATTTCTGATCGACCTTCGCCGGGTGATGCGAATTGCCGTCTTCCACCCATCGCCATGCCAGAGCCCACCAACTCGGGTTAACGGAGCCTTCGCCGGGCGTTGGCTGACGGTTGCATCAAACGAAAAACCCGCCTGTGCGGCGGGTCACTGGCGCAAATCAGCACCATAGGCAAAAATGTACCATAGCTGAGGTCACTGAGTCAAGAAAAAATTCCTATTGTGAAAAGCTGCGGCAAAAAAGCTGCCGACACCGCGACCCGGCTGTCGCAGGTCTTTTGTCAGTTCGGAGTCTCGTGGCCATGCCGTGGCGCGTTGACCTTCAGGCGCCGTGACGATACGGGATCGAGGGCAGCCGGTCTCGAAGGATTTCTCGCATGGTGCACTACGCTGAAGGACGGCCGCTTGGCGATCTGACGCTGCGCACCCTGGCCATGCCTTCGGATGCCAATGCGGCCGGCGACATTTTCGGCGGCTGGGTGATGGCGCAGATGGACCTGGCCTGCGGCATCCGTGCCGCCGAGCGCGCCAAGGGCCGCGTGGTGACGGCTGCGGTGAAAGAGATGTCCTTCGCCAAGCCGATGAAGATCGGCGACACGCTGTGCATCTACACCCATGTCGAACGCGTCGGCCGCACCTCGATGACGCTTAAGGTCGAGGCCTGGGCGCAGCGCTACCTCTCCGACCTGATGGAAAAGGTCACCCATGCCGATTTCGTCATGGTGGCGCTGGATGGCGAGGGCAAGCCGAAAGCGGTTCCTGCCGAAGGCTGACGCAAGCCGTTTCTCCCACGCTTGGTCATTTGTAACAGTGCCCCTCCGGGAGACCCGTTTCGCGACATCCAACGGTTGCCTCCATGCCCGATCCTGCTGCAATCGGAGGAGAGACAATGCGTCAACATCTGCTGAACGGTTGGCTCGTGGCAGCCCTGGTCGCGACGACCTGCCTGCTCGGCGTGACCGCCTACGCGGAGGTGAAGGAAGATATCTCGCGCATTGCCTGCACGCATGAGGACAAGGCTCCCGGCGAGCGGGGCGCACGGTGTGATACCTGTGCCGCGGCGCGATGCGATGTCCGCATGTCAGGAGCCTGAGCGGCAGCCGTCAGCGGACGGCATGAGCGGCAATCCGCCAGCCAAAACGGCGCGTGCATTCGGGCAACCATCCGCGCAGCCGAGATAGAATTTCCGATCAGGCAAGCCGGATGTTGCGTGCGGGGCTGAATCCCTTGCCGTGCAAGGGTTTCAGGCGTGCGTGCCGTCGAATTTTTCGCGCGCCGCCTTGACGCGCATGGTGTTCGCGCGCGCCCATTCGCTCAGTGCGCTGACGGGGATCAGCAGCTCGTGGCCGAGCTCGGTCAGCTCATAATCGACGCGCGGCGGAATGGTTGGAAACACGGTGCGGGTGACGAAGCCGTCACGCTCCAGACCGCGCAAGGTGGTGGTCAGCATCTTCTGCGAGATGCCGCCGACGGCGGCGCGCAATTCGTTGAAACGCATCGGTCCGTCGCCCAGCTTGCCGACGACCAGAACGGTCCATTTGTCGCCGACGCGCTGCAGGATTTCCGAGATGGCGCGGCAGTCCTCGGTGCGGTGTGGGTGCCTCGGTAACAAAAAAGTGCCTTCTTGTGCATCGCGTTTGCAGTATCTCATATAGCGCAGGTATCCAAATGATACCAGTACTTCGTGCAAGGAGAGCCCTTATGTCCAAACCCAAAATTGCCATCGTCGTCGGATCGACGCGCGCCGCTCGTTTCGCCGATGTGCCAACCCAGTGGATCGCCAAGATCGCCAAATCGCATGCCGACATCGATGTCGAGATCGTCGACTTGCGCGACTTCCCGCTGCCGTTCTTCGACGAGGTCGCATCCTCCGCCTGGGCGCCGTCGCAGAACGAAGTGGCACAGCGCTGGCAGAAGAAGGTCGCCGAATTCGACGGCTTCATCTTCACCGCCGCCGAATACAATCATGGCCCGACGGCCGTGCTGAAGAACGCCATCGACTACGCCGCCAATGAATGGAACAAGAAGCCGGCAGGCTTCGTCGGTTATGGCAGCGTCGGCGGCTCGCGTGCCGTCGAACAGCTTAGACTGTATGCCGTCGAATTGCAGATGGCGCCGGTCAAGTCGGCCGTCCATATCGCGTGGGGCGATTTCCTCGCCGTCCGCCAGGGCGAGAAGAAGCTGGAAGACCTCGAGCATCTGAACCAGGCCGCCACTGCGCTGGTCAACGATGTTGCGTGGTGGGCCAAGGTGCTCAAGGCGGCGCGTCAGGCCGACGCCGTTGCCGAGGAAGTCAAGGCGGCCTGACCGCCAATTCGAATTATCCTCCCAAGGATCCGGGGGCGGCGTCTTGCGCCGCCCTTTTTCAATTATAGCGGCTCGAATTGAAAGCTGGCGCCGGATCGGACGACGCGGCCGACACCGGGCGAATCCAGATGCGCGCCGGCGACGAAACAATGATCGTCGGCTGCAAGCGCCAGCAACCGCAACCGGCTTTCGCGCGCCTGGTCCTGATCGGCGTCGAATTCCCATGTCACCTCAGGTCGATCGAACTGAAGCGATGGGACGTGAACGGTGTCGCCCCAGATCAAAATGCGTTCGCCGCCGGCAGAAACACGAAAGCAGCTGTGTCCCGCTTCATGGCCATGAGCGCCGACAATGTCGACATGTGTCCCGATACGGTCTCCGGCTTCGAAGGGTTCCGCCATGCCGTGAAATCGTTCGAGCCGCGCTTCGGCGCGAAAAAAGCCGAGTTCTTCCCCGGGAACGAGCAAGCGCGCCAGGCGCGGGAAAGCGTCGCGGCCGTCGGCAAGCACAAGACCATGGATGTGGTCGAGATGCGTGTGGGTGAAGCAGACGGTACGGACTCGTCCGGCATCGATGCCAGCTTCGTCCAGCGCCTCGGGAAGTCGGCCCATGGTGGGATGCCAGGCGTTCGAGGCGCCGGTATCGATCAGGATGATCCCGTTTCCATCGTCAATCGCGAAGGCATTGACGGAAAGCCTGAGTTGACCATCAACCAACGCGACTTGTTTCGGTAATTCGTCGCCAAATGGCTTGTCGCCGCGTTGCCGAAGCCGTCCGATCGGCATGTCGACATAGCCATCGCGCAAGGAGGTGATGCGCAAGTCACCAAGATCGTAGGTCTGATAAAGGTCGCCCGAAGCTATGCGGTGCATTTTCCGATCCGTTCTGTGGACAATCGACAACCTGCGACGGCAACCCGCGTCGCCCCGTCAATTCGATTTATGCTATTTGTGCAGGCGTCGCCTGCCTCGGCCGTATGATGCAGTCTGCGAGGCGGTTCGTCTCGTTCCACTCGTCGGCGTGGTGCTGGCCCCATTGGCAGAGCGCCAGCAGGATCGGCTCGAGGCTGAGGCCGAGGCGCGTCGCCGAATATTCGACGCGCGATGGCACTTCGGCGAAGATTTCGCGGCTGACCAGGCCGTGCTCCTCCATTTCGCGCAGCTGCTGGATCAGCACTTTCTGGGCGATGCCCGGCATCAGCGCCTTGAGTGCCGATAGCCGCCGGGGACCATCGAAGAGATGGTAGAGGATGACCGCCTTCCAGCGACCCGCGATCACTTTCAGCGCCCGTTCCGCCGGCAGCACAGGCAGTCTTTTGATCGGCATTCTCTTGGGATCTGGCATGGTCACCTCCTGGTCAGCAGGGGACAAATGAGTGTGTAGTCGAGGCTCCGCAGATAGTGGCAAACCGCTGCCGATGCCAGTGCTATCGGAGTTTGCCATGAAAGCCATTCAACTCAGCCGCTTCGGCGGTCCCGAGGTGCTGGAGGTGGTCGATCTGCCGGCGCCGGTGCCGCAGTCCGGCGAGGTGCTGATCCGTGTCCACGCCGCCGGGATCAACTTCTTCGAAGTGCTGATGCGCGCGAACCGCTACGCGGTGACGCCGCAACTGCCGATGATCCCAGGCGTCGAGGCGGCGGGTGTCGTCGAGGCCGTCGGGCAAGGTGTGGATGCGCAATTGCTGGGTCGCCGCGTGGCCGCGCCTTTGTTCATGTCGCAGCGTCCCCACAGCGGCTATGCGGAGCAGGTGACGATGTCAGCCGATCTCGTCGTGCCGCTGCCGGATGCGCTGCCGTTCGAGGCTGCCACGGCGCTGATGGTGCAGGGGCTGACGGCCCTTCATCTGCTTCGGCAAAGCCCGCCCGATGACAAGGCGGTGCTGGTGCCGGCCGCATCGGGCGGTGTGGGAACGCTGCTTGTCCAACTGGCCAGGCTGAAGGGCGCACGCCAGGTGATCGCAGCCGCCGGCGGCAAGGCAAAGCTGGATTTCGCCTTGTCGCTCGGCGCCGATGCCGCAGTCGACTATACCAAGCCGGACTGGCCCGCTCGCGTCCGCGACCTCACCGGCGGGGAGGGCGCCAACATCATCTACGACACAGTCGGCGGTGCGCTCACCGCTGCCTTGCTTGAGGCCCTGGCGCCTGGCGGCGAACTGGTGTTTGCTGCGCTCGGACGCTTTGGCCTCGCTGCCTCCGATCTGGAGCAGTTGATCGGCCGCAACCAGTCACTCAGGGGTTTCGCGCTGCTGCCGCTGCTGTCTCCCGACGTGCTGAAAGCCAGCCTGTCCGAGTTGTTCCAAATGGCGGCAGGCGGCCGGCTGCAGGTCACGATCGGCGGCAGATTCCGGCTCGACCAGGCCGGGGAAGCGCACCGGTTGCTGGATGAGCGCCGGTCGACTGGGAAGGTGGTACTGATACCCTGATATGGCGATAGCCGCGAACACGACGCCAATCGGGGTTGGACTGCTACATCGACGGGACTGCCATCTGGTCGCGCCCTGTGGCCTGATATATCGGGCTGCAATCCGTCACATGAGTGAAGCCGTGAAGACATCCAGCCTGACCGGCGCCGTTTCCCCGATGATCCCGGTGCTCGTTTGCGCGCTTGCGATCTTCCTGCTGTCCGGGATGGATGCGGCGATGAAGATCCTGGTCATCGCGGTCGGCGTCTACAACACCTTGCTGTGGCGCAGCATGGTCGCGACCGTGGTCGCGGGCGCGGCCTGGTTGGCGGGACCGCGCCTAACGCCAACCGTTCCGGTGCTGAGGCTGCATGCGCTGCGTGCCGCGATTGTCGGCATCGTCCTGATATCCTTCTTCTGGGGCTTGGCCAGGCTGCCGCTCGCGGAGGCGATCGGGCTCAGTTTCGTGGCGCCCTTGTTTGCCCTGTTTCTCGCCGCGCTGCTGCTGGGCGAACGGATCCGGCGCCAGGCTGTCTGGGCATCTTTGGCCGGCATTGCCGGTGTCGCCATCATCATGGCCGGCCAGTTCGGGAAGGCAGACTATTCGCAAGATGCCATGCTCGGCACGGCAGCGGTGCTCGTGTCGACGGTGTTCTACGGCTACAATCTGATCCTCGCCCGGCAACAGGCGCAGTTGGCCAAGCCCATCGAGATCATGCTGTTCCAGAACCTTTGCGTTGCCATCCTCCTCGGTCTCGCAGCACCCTGGCTTGCCGTCGCCCTACCGAGCAATCTTTGGCTTCCTTTGGCCGGGGTGACGGTGCTGTCGCTTGCCGGGCAGTTCCTGATGAGCTGGTCCTACGCCCGCGCCGAAGCGCAATATCTGATCCCGACGGAATACTCGGCCTTTATCTGGGCGGTCGCGCTCGGCTGGTTCTTCTTCGGCGAGGAGGCGACCTGGACCACCTTGACCGGAGCGTGCCTGATCGTCGCCGGCTGCCTGATCGCCGCGCGGGCCAATCCCAGGCTTGCCGAGCCCATCGAAGTGGCGGTTTGAGCGCCGACGTTCAGCGCCCGGCAGGTTCGCGAAATACCCCAGTCTCCACCTCGTGGATGAAGTGAGCGATGAGAGCCGCGCATTGGCGATGATGCGTTTCGAGAAGCATGTGTCCGCTCTCAAAGACATGGATTTCGACTGCGTCGAGGTCGCGGCTGTAGGCCATGATCTCGTCCAGCGCGAAGAAGGCGTCGTGCCGTCCCCACAGCACGAGGCATGCTGGCTGTTGGTCGCGGAGATCGGCCTGGATGGCCGGGAAGCGGGCGATGTGCGAGCCATAATCGGTGAAGAGTTCGAACTGAATGTCGGTGTTGCCGGGCCTCGCCAGACGCTCCGTATCGAGATACCAACCCTCGGGCGGAAACAACACCTTCAGACGCTCGGGGAGACCGCCGATATATTGGTTCCGGGTCCCCTCGAAATTCATCCAGTCCGGCAGTTTGGCGCGGTTTTCTTCAGTCGGTTCGGCGAAGAACGCCTTCGGCGCGTCCCATTCCGGTCCCAGCCCCTCGTCATGAGCGTTGCTGTCCTGCGCGATCAGGCCGAGGATGCGATCCGGCCGCCGTGTGGCGAGATGATAGCCGACGGGCGTGCCGAAGTCAGTGATGTAGAGGAAGAATCGCTGGAGGCCGAGGGCCTCGATGAAGGCTTCGATCGTGTTGGCCAGGTTCTCGAACGTGTAGTCATAGGCATCGATGGAAGGGGCGGACGAAAAGCCGAAACCGGGCAGATCCGGCGCCACCACATAGGCTGTCTCCGCCAGCGGTTCGATGACATTGCGATAGACGTGCGACGAAGTCGGATATCCGTGCAGCAGCAGGATTGCCGGTCTGCCTGGGTCGCCGGCATGGCGGTAGAAGACGTCGAGGCCGTCGACATTGATGGTTTCGTGGCGGGTCTTGTAACGATTGCTGCACATCCTCTTTCTCCAGGGCCTGGCGCCGAACCGGGGTGGCTTTGACACCGTATACCGGTGTGATAGTGATTCATCTTGTAACCGTATAATGCAGCTAATGAGGTTATGTTCCGTGAGCCATGCACACACCGAATGGGTGCCGGATCACTTCATAGGCGGGCATCCCGCTTTGGACCTGTCGAACGCCGTGTTCGACCGGCGGGCGCCAGCAGCTGATAATGAACTGTTCAAGTCCGTCCGGGATGTTGCGAACTGGTTCAACGCCTCAGGGCTTGCCGACGATCGCCAGGCGCAGGCCGTCGCCGAGATAGCGGATGGGCGGTTCGTGGAACGGGTCCGCGAAGTGCGGGAGGCGTCATTTCAGGTTTTCGAGTCAATCGCCGCGGGCAAACCGTCCGCGGTCGAACCGCTAGATCATTTCACCGTTTCACGGAAACGGCGAGCTGCTCTAACTCTTTGTTTTGACGCAATCCCGGACGGAAAACCGCTTCACACTTTTCCTGGAATTGCTCTAGGCGTGTTATTCTCGCGCACGGCAAGCTCGCTTGCCGCCGGCTCTATCGAGCTGGATCGCACCAGACCGAAGCTTGCCCTTGCCCGGTGGCGGGACCCGGATGCCGTCACCGCCTTGCTGGCCATGCTGTCCATCGAAGCGTTCTTCACCCTGCCGCGCGACAGGCTGCATTCCTGCCCTCGCTGTGGCTGGCTTTTCCTCGATACGTCGCGAGGCGGCAAGCGGCGCTGGTGCAGCATGCGTACCTGCGGTAACCGCGAGAAGGTCTCGCGCCACCGAGATCATGCCCATGCCTAGATCCGGGTTAGCGCACCACTTCGCCTTTGCTGCGGGTAGGCCGGATGCCGGCGCGTCACTCCGGAAGACCGGCCTTGCGAAAACCATCGACGAAATGCTCGAGCGTAGCGGCGTCGCGGAATGGCTCGGTCGTCGCCCAGTGATGGGTTGTGAAATGCGGGTTGCCGACGAGAAACAGCTCGGCCTCCGCGCGCGCCTCGTCCAGCCGGCCGAGTTGCGCCAGGCTTGCCGCCAGGAAACGGCGTGAGCTTGTGCGATAGGTCTCGTCACGGCGCAACGTCTCGATAGCGGCTTGATAGTCGCGCGCCGCATATTGCGCCTGGCCGAGCGTCAGATAGTACCAGCTCGCCGGAAACGGGTTCAGCCGGAACGCCTTGCGGATGTGCTCGAGACCCTCTTCGACCCGGCCGGCCAGGACCGCGATGTCGGACAATGCCGCCCAGGTGTCGGCCTCGTTCGGGTCGAGCTCGATCGCCTTGGCGAATTCGGCATCCGCCTCGGCGAAGCTGCGCTCATAGGCAAGCAGGTAGGCCAGGATCCAGCGACAGCCAGCATCGTTGGGATCGATCGCCACAGCCTTGCGCGCCAGCTCCAAGGCAACGCTGCGGGCAGCTTCGGTTGGTCCGCCCCAATGCACCTGTCCCATCCAGTGGTTCATGGCAAGCCAGCGATAGGGCTCGGCGTATCCGGGATCGAGCGACACCGCGCGCGTCAGCATCAGATGCGCTTCCTGCGCCATCTGCGGCGAGTCGTCGATCAGCTTGCGCGCCCGCACGCAGAGATCGTAAGCCTCGAGATTGCTGGGCCGGTTGCGCGGCGGCAGCGTGCGCAGACGGCCAAGCAATGCCTCCACGATCTTGGCCGTCACCTCGTCCTGAACGGCAAAGATGTCGTCCAGGCCGCGATCGAAGCGTTCCGCCCACAGATGATCGCCGCTCACCGCGTCAATCAGCTGTGCGTTGATGCGCACGCGCCCCGCGGCGCGTCTTGCGCTGCCTTCCAGCAGGTAGCGCACGCCAAGGTCCCCGGCGATCTCGCGCACGTCCATCGCTTTTCCCTTGTAGGCAAAGGTCGAGTTGCGGGCGATGACGAACAGGCCGGAGATCCTGGACAGGTCGGTGATCAGGTCTTCAGTCAACCCGTCCACGAAGGAATCCTGCTCGGGATCGTTGCTGAAATTGACGAAGGGCAGCACGGCTATCGATGGTTTGTCGGGCAGCGGCAAGGGTTTTCGCTTGGCCTGGCCGAGCTGTTCGACGGCCCCCGTGAAACGGTAGCCGACGCGCGGAACGGTGGATATCCATTCGCCGTTCTCGCCGACAGGACCAAGCAGCTTGCGCAACTGCGCGATCTGGACGGTGAGGTTGCCTTCCTCCACGGCCGTGCCCGGCCATGCAGCGTCCATCAACTCGGCCTTTCCCAAGATTTCACCGGGCTGCCCGACGAGTGCTGCAAGCAGGCTCAGCCCGCGATAGCCAACGGCAACGGGGACGTCGTTCCGAAGCAGCGTTCCCGCACCCGGATCAAGCACGAACGGACCAAAGGCAAAACGCGATCCCATAGGCGCATCTATAGAGCAATTCCAGGAAAAGTGTGAAGCGGTTTTCTGTTCGGAATTGCGTCAAAACAAAGGGTTAGAGTAGGTTACCGGTTCCGTGAACCGGTGAACTGCTCTAGCTCGTTTGGAAGTTTTGAGAACTATTTGGGAGGGCTTAATTACGGCGCCGTCCGTATCGCGCAGAATTCAACCTCATCGAGAGCCCTTAGGCCCTCAAACCATATGGAGGTTGCCATGACCAATACACTTGCATCAGCCCAGCGTTGTGCAGCGCGACCGGGAACGCCCGTGCGGCCGGCATCGCGCCGGCTCCTGAAGACCCTGCGAAGCATCATAGCGAGCTGGCACGATCGGACCTGGCGCGAACGGATACGCTTTCGCTGGCAACTCAGGCAGATGTCGAAGGACAATCCGCATCTGATCGACGATATCGGCCTGACGATAGAGCAGGTCGAGGGAGAGATCGCCAAGTCCTTCTGGGAACGATAGAGCGAATGCCGCAATTGCTCGGGCGTCAGCGCACCGCCTCGCGATGGGCGCCTGCCAGGCGGGATGCGGCGGCCGTCGAGATCGCCACCTCGAAGCGCCAGCCCTGCGCGTCGACGCATTCACCAGTCGCCGGCATAATGCATGTGCGCCAGCACATAGCCGGCGACGGAGCCCGTTGATGGGAGAATGCCGGCCGTTGTGGCGGTGCGAAACGGTAGTACTCGTCATGGACCAGCACCATCGGAACGCCTTTAATCTCGACAGGACATCGAGCGCGTCGCACCCCTGAAGCGTGTCCCGTACGAACGGGTTCAGGCGACCCGTTTTAGGTCCTCGTTTTTATGCATGTTGTTCTCCCAAATCGAGGTCGCTCTGGGCGACATGCATCAGAGGGCATCCATATGTACGCCATTGGCAATCTGAGTGCAGCCGGGCAGGCCGAATTGCTCGGCCCACAGACATAGTGAACCTGCTGCTGCGTTGAGCGCCGCGCCGCGTTCTGTCAGCGAATAGACTACCTTCGCTGGAACCACGGAAAAGACTTTACGGTCGACAAGGCCGTCGGCCTCCAGTTCTCGCAATTGTTGCGCCAGCATCTTTTCGCTGATGCCAGAAAGCGCCTGTTTCAATCGACCAAATCTGCGCGACGCCGTTCCGAGCTCGCAAAGGATATCTACTTTCCTCTTTCCTTCGACCATCCTGACGGCCGCTGCAAAGCCATTGTCCGCGGAATTGTTCATCGCGCGTTCCTTACCTTCTGGTGACCACTTACGCCCGGGTGCGTATCGCGCGCCGCTCGTTTTGACATACCTCTCAAGACGATCACAGCAAAACGCGGTCTGACGCCGCCAATTGATATGGAGTGTGGAATGAAGCTTTCAATCACGGTCATTGGAACGGGCCGTATGGGCTCGGCGCTCGCCGGCAGCCTGCTTCAGTCGGGATATCCGACGACTGTCTGGAACAGAACCAGACAGAAGACCGATCCACTCGCCAGGCTGGGCGCAATCGCCGCGTCCTCCGTGGAGGAAGCCGTGAACGCAGGCGAGATCATCATTGTGAATGTCAGCGACTATGAGGCGACAAAAGCGCTTCTCCACAGTGACGCCATCGCCTCAGCCATTCGCGGCAAGCTGATCGTGGAGTTGACTTCGGGGACGTCGAGTGGCGCACGGGAAGCCGCTGAATGGTGTACGAAGCACGGCGCAAACTACCTTGATGGCGCGATCATGGCGACGCCGGATTATATCGGCACGGACGCCGGGACCATCCTGCTTGCCGGGCCAAGGGAGAAATTCGACACGAACCGCGATGTGTTTCGCGCCTTGGGTGGCAATGTCCAGCATGTTGGCGCAGAACCAGGGCGTGCGAACGCGCTCGATAGCGCACTACTGGCTATCATGTGGGGCGCTCTGTTCGGGACGCTCCATGCGATCGCCGTGTCGCAGGCCGAAGAGATCGAACTCGGTGAACTGGCGCGGCAGTGGTCCGCGACGGCGCCGGTCATCGACGGCCTGGTGACCGACCTCATCAAGCGGACGAGCGCTGGCCGATTTGCCAGCGATAACGAAACGCTCTCGTCGATCTCGGCGCACCACAGCGCAATACAGCATCTGTTGGAGTTGATGCAGTTCCGCGGAATCGACCGTTCAATAGTCGATGGTTATGATGCGATATTCAAACGGGCCATAGCGGCGGGCCACTTGCACGATGATTTCGCCGCGCTCTCGCATTTTCTGGCGACAGGGAAGTAGCATGCCTTTGACGTATCTCATTGATAAGTATTGTGCATCGTGGTCCACCGAAAACGCCGAGAAGCGGCGGGCGTCGCTGCTATCGGTCTTGAGCGATGGCGCGACGTATACAGAACCGTTCACGCTGTTGGTGCCGAAGAACTGCTAGCCCACATTGCAGGAATTCAGAGCAAGCATCCTGGTGCCTGCATTCTGCGGACCAGCAACGTGGATGTTCATCACGGCGTCGCGCGCTTCGCGTGGAAGTTTGTGATGCCTGACGGTTCGTCTTTACCCGAGGGCCTGGACATCGCCTTTCTAGATGAGGAGCAGAAACGGATAACGCGCATCATTGGCTTCTTCGGTTTGTTGAAACCAGTTCGACCTCTGGCAGAGGGCGGCGTCAGCTAACCGGCCAAAAGCTGACATTCGAACATGTCAGCGCACCGCCTCGCGGTGGGCGCCGGGCAGGCGGGTGGCGATCAGCTTGTCGATGCGGCGGCCGTCGAGATCGACCACCTCGAAGCGCCAGCCCTGCGCGTCGACGCATTCGCCAGTCGCCGGCAGATGGTGCATGTGCGACAGCACATAACCGGCGACGGTTTCGTAATCGCGGTTTTCCGGCAAGTCGATGCCGAGAATGTCGGCCATCTCGTCGGCCTGCATGTAGCCGGCGAGCAGCCACGAGCCGTCCTCGCGCTTGACGGCGTTTTCCTCATCACCGGCGTCAGTGTCCGCGCGGAACACGCCGGTGATGGCTTCGAGGATGTCGGCCGGGGTGACGATGCCTTCGAAATGGCCGTATTCGTCATGCACCAGCGCCATCGGCACGTCGGATTCCTTCAGCTTCTGCAGCACATCCAGTGCGTCGGCCTGGTCGTACACGATAGGGGCTGCGCGCACATGCCTGCGCGGGTCGAGCACGCGGCCGGCAAGCAGTGCGGCCAGCACGTCACGCGTCTGGACGACGCCGACCATGACGTCAACGCCGCCGTCGCCTGCCGGCAGGCGCGAATGCTGGGTTTCCATGAGCAGCTTGCGGATGGCCGCCTCGTCGGATTGCAGATTGATCCAGTCGACCTCGGTGCGCGGCGTCATCACCGCGCGCACGGCGCGGTCGCCAAGCCGCATGACGCCGGCGATCATGCGCCGCTCGTCCGATTCGATCGTGCCGTGATGCTCGGCCTCGGCGACCAGCATCTTGATCTCCTCATCGGTGACTTTCTCCTCGCTTTCGCCGCGCTGGCCGAGCAGCCACAATATGGTGCGGCCGGAGAAGTCGAGCAGGAAGACCAGCGGCGCCGAGATGGTGGCGAGGATGGTCATTGCCGGAGCGACCCTGGCGGCGACCCGCTCTGGGTCGCGCAAGGCAATCTGCTTGGGCACCAGCTCGCCGACGATCAGCGAGAAATAGGTGATGATGGCGACGACGATGCCGACGCCGAGCGGATCGGCGACGGTCTCGCGGATGCCGGTCGAGGCCAGGAACTGCGCCAGCCGTTCGCCGAGCGTGGCGCCGGAAAAGGCGCCGGAGAGGACGCCGACCAGGGTGATGCCGATCTGCACCGAGGAGAGGAACTTGCCGGGATTCGAGCCAAGCTCGAGCGCGCGGCCGGCGCCATTGATGCCGCGGTCGATCATCGCTTTCAGGCGGGCCGGTCGCGACGAGACGATGGCAAGTTCGGACATCGACAGAAGGCCGTTCACACAGATGAGGACGACCACGATAGCGATTTCTACGTATAACATGAGCGGTCAATAGCATTGCGGCGCGGTCTTCGAAAATAGTCTGACGTGATTTTTGAGAAATGACCGGCATTTCGCTCACGCAGCATCCCAAGGCGGTGAGGAACCGTCAGGGATCCGGCATTGCTCTGAAGGGTCCGAAAAAGCCGACGACCAGCGACAGCTTTCCCTCCTTGGAAACGCGGCACATATCCATGCTTTCGGTGCCTCGAAATCCGTTTTCGCCTCTCTGCACCCAGCCAAAACGCAGGAAGTCGTGATGAACGTCGACCAAGGTCGTCCGTTCGAGCCAGAAGCCCGGACGAGCTTTCAGCACCTGATCAATGTGTTGGAGCAGTGCCTTGGCTCCGGAGATATGCACCGTCGGATCAATGTATGTGCCTTCCGGTTCGAATGAGGCCAACAACAGGCGGCGACGTTCCTCAGGCTCCGGGTCGAACCATGCCCTGCAGTAGTTATCCACTACGCTTTCCGAGTCGAACATCAGAAGCTCCTTTTGAAACCGCCGGACTGTTTCAGCCTGCAAGGCCCGCGCGACCTACTGTTTGAGTACGCCGACAATTGCCTCGCCGTCCGTGAAATAGGGATCGCCGCCGCCATTGCGCCCGGTACTGGTGGCGCCGACGCCCGATATGTCGCTGGTCGAGATCAGCGTGCCGGCGGTGGCCAGGTCGCGCATCAGGAAATCGCGCTCGGCGTCGATGTCGGGGTCGATATGGTGGGTGACAGCGCCGGTGTCGTGGCTGAGGCCGACGCCGCGATCGAAGCTGGCCGAGCCCAGCCACAGCGGCCGGCCATCGTCGCCGCTTGCATCGGTCCGCCAGAAGCGGACATGATGCCGGCGGTCGGCGCTGAGGCCCTCCGGCTTTTCGAAGGCGAGATCCTGGGCGCGGCCATCGAACAGCAGCCTGCTGACCGGCGCATCGGGGTAGGGGTGGTCGAACAGCACGCTTTCACCGATCTCGATCGCGGTCTTCAGGGTCACGGCGTCGGCGGTGTCCCAGCCGGCGACGGCGAAGGCGTGGACTACTTCCTTTCGCGTACCGACAAGACCGACATTGATGGGATCGCCCGGAATGCCTTGCGGCGTGTGCGTCACCATCTCGAAGCTGTGCTTGCGAAAGCCGCGATCGTGAAACGTCCAGAATTCCGGTGCGGCGAAATAGGCGAGCGCCAGATAGGCGGCCAGCAAGGTCGCCACCCAGATTGCAACGCGTCGCCGAAAACTTCGCTGGCTCATGAACGCCGCCCGATCCGTGCGGTATCTTTTGCCCGAGGGACCCTGGAAATCAATGGCCAGCAGCGCGCCGCCGCTTTATCGTGGGCCATCGTTTCTTCGTGGGGGCAGCAATGGAGCGGAAGCTGGCAGGCCGCAAGCCAATGGCGTTGACCGCCGAGCTTGTCGCGCAAGTTGAGCGTGTCGAGCCTGATCCCGGGCCAGAGCCCGGAACCAGCGAGCACACCGATGCGGAGTTCGATGGCCTGGTCGAAAAGCTGCTTTCGCAGCATCGTCCCGACACGCTTTGGGTCTTTGCCTACGGGTCGTTGATCTGGAACCCCGAGTTCGCCCATGTCGAGCAGCGCCCGGCCACGGCGCCGGGATGGCACCGCTCGTTTTGCCTGAAGCTGACCCGCTGGCGCGGAACCCGTGATTTGCCGGCCCTGATGCTGGCGCTCGATCGAGGCGGCAGTTGCAACGGCATCGTCTATCGGCTGCCCGCGGAAGACCATTTCGGGCAACTCGGCCAGTTGATGCGCCGCGAGATCGATGCCAACCCGCCAACCAACGTGCCATGCTGGATCAAGGTCAAGACCAAGGACGGGCCGCTGCATGCCTTGGCCTTCGTCGCGGCGCCGGATGGCAGGGCCTATGCCGGCCGGTTGCCATTGGAGCAGGTTGCCGACACTCTGGCACGGGCTGCCGGTCATTGGGGCTCTTCGGCGCAGTATTTGTTCAGGACCGTGAGCAAGCTTGAAGAGAGCGGCATCCGCGACCGGAATCTCTGGCGCATCCAGGACTTGGTCGCACGGCAAATCGCCGCTTCAACCGGTGGCGCCGACTAGGCTGATCTCTTTCTAACGGCAGGCGCGATAACCGTTCTTGCGGTTCTTGATGTCGAAATGGAAATGGTTGCGGTGGTCGTAATTGTAGCCGGGGCCGAGCACGGTGGTGAAATACTGGCAGCCGTCGGCGCGTACATTGTTGAGGAAGCCCCGGGTGCGGAAGGCGAACAGGCCGGGCTTGCGCACGTCGATGTCGTCGCCATTGTTGAGTTCGATGCTCATGACGTCGAGCGCATTGCCCTTGCCGTGCTCGGACAGTACACCTTCGCCGGCAATCCTGCGGCAGGAATAGCTGGAGCCCTGGTGGATGGTCTTGACACCGGAGAAATAACGCCAGCGGGCGGAGGGGACGAGCTCGTTCTTCGTCCAGCCGGCAAAGGTGGCGGCCATGTCGCAGGTGAGGGTCGCGGCGGGTTTCATCTGGATGTTGCCGATGGCCGAAACCTTGACCGGATAATCGATGCCGCACTGGCCTTCATGGATCGGCGCCAGGTCGGTGTAGGCGACATCGAGGCGCTTCAATTGCTGCCGGCAGTCGGTTTCGCTGGCCGGCATCTGCTCGACGGGCGACATCGGCTCGTCCATGCGCGGATAAGCGGCCTGCGTCATGTACGGATTGGAAGGGACAAGCTTCTGCATGCCGGCATATTGCGGCACGGCAGCCGTCTGCGCGCCGACGTCGACGGCCGGCTCCAGCGACAGCACACTGCCGGTGTTGCAGGCGGAAAGCGCCGCCAGCGCCAGGCCGGCGGTCAGCATTGCTGGATATTTTGACTGGCGCGCGGTGGCGAAAAACACGGCCCGAAATTTGCCGGCCATTGGCGGAATCCCGTTGATGGATATCCGGCATTTTAACGATCAAGGGTAAAGGAAAACTCAGCGCCCGCGTTCATGCCTGCGGCCGAATTGCGGCACGCGGCTGGATCAGCCATGTTCACTGGCAGAACGTCCCGCCGTGCCGGCGCGGTTCGAGATCGAGATGGAAATGCAGGGAATGATCAGGATCGGCGCCCGGACCGAGCACCGTCTTGAAAGGTCCGCAGGCCGCCTTGCGCACGGCATTGAGGAATTTAGCGTCTTTCTCCGGCGGCGCTGGGCCGACCTCGATCTTCTTGCCGTCCGACAGCGTGAAGCTGGCGATGTCGAGTGCGTTGCCGAACGCGTGTTCCGACAGTTTTCGTGTGCCGTTGCGTGGCCGGCAGACGAAGGCCGACGCCTGGCCGATCGATTTCAGGTCGGCGCCGAATTCGGCTTTCGCCGCCGGCTGGATCACATCGGCCGCAAAACGTGCCGCCGCCTCGGCCATCTTGCAGTTGAGCTCGGCGCCGGGGCCGATGGCTACGGACTTTCCAAGGGTCTTCAGCACGATGGGGTAGGGGATCGAACAGCCGATTTCAGGCTGGCTTTCCGCCTTGTGTTCTTCGAACTCGACGCCGAGCGTCTTCAGCCGTTCGCGGCATGCGACTTCCTCGGCTGGCATTTTTTCATCGGGCAAGTCGGCCGAGCGCGGGTCTGGCAGCATCTTCTCGTCGTCTGCATCGGCCGGCTTTTGCGACGGCTGCGGGCCAATGTTGGGCGGCTGAGCCTCGGGCTCCGCGATGTCGGGTTTTGGTGTCGGCGTTGGCGCGACCGCGGGCGGCTCCGGTTCGCTTTCCGTATCGGCTGAGGGTTCGGGAGCCGACGCCTCGGGGAGTGCCTGCTTTTCCTGACGGGATTTTTCTTCATTGGAACGGTCGGGCGCGCCGGCGGTTTTCGCAGCGTCCGCCGGGCGTGGTTCCGGCACCGGAATGGCGGGTCCGGATCCCGAAATGCCGGGTCTGGGCATCGGAACATCGGCAGGCAAGGGCAGCGGCGGCAGCGTTTTCTGCTGTGCCTGCTTCGGCGTCACCGACCGGTGTCTTCGTGGTTTCAGGCGCTTTCCGCCTCGCGGTTTAAGGGGCTGTTCGGCTCTTGGTGTCAACGGCTGCTCTATCCTCGGTGTCAACGGCTCGTGATGCCGATGGCGATGTCTCGCCTCGGCCGGCATCACCAGCAAGACCGTGATGGTCATGACGAACGCGATCCTGCATATTCGGGAAAAGACAATCGACCCCATCGCCGTCAACGGCGCCGACGCGAGGAAAGTTGCCTTGGCCCCATCACGAACGGTAACCGCGTCGTTACGCACCGATCGCTTCCAGCCCTTCCTCCAGCCAGTCGGCGAGCAGCGGCATGCCGAGCAGGTATTTCGCGGTGCGCTTGTTGGCGCGTTCGCGCGCTGCCGCCAGCGCGTCCGCCCATTCTGTGGCGTCGTAGTCGCCGCGACCGACCCAGGCCAGCGCGATCAGCTCGGCTGCTTCATCGACATTGAGGTCGTTTATCAGCTCGCGCAGCTCTTCCTCGGTCAGATTCTCCGAGCTTTCCTCGGCAAGGCCGTCATGGCGATGGTTGACATGGGACTCGCCGTCGAGTTCGACCTCGTGCTCGGCGCCATCGGCATAGTCTTCATTGACGGCCGCACTCAGCGCCTTGGCCTTGAGGATGAACAGGCGCACCGTGTCGGGGCCGATCGAAAGCTCCCAGTCCTTTTCAAGCCGCCGCTGCAAGGGCCGTCTCCCTCAGGTCGTTTGCCGGATGATAGCGGATTCGCAGCATCCGTCACCTGATGTTCTCCCGCACGTAATTTTCCGGGATGAAACGCAAGCCGACCGGCGTTAGTGTTGCATTCTCACCCCTCCAGGAGGTTTCGATGCATAAAAGAGTGCTGATCCAGGCGGCGACTGCCCTTGTCGCGCTGCAGTTCCTTGCCGTTCCGGTGTTCGCCGCCGGCGGTGACAGTGGCGGCAGCGATCAGACCGTCACCCAATGCAAGAAGGGCGAAGTCTGGGACAAGAAGAAGAAAAAGTGCGTCGCACCCCAGGAGGGCATGCTCGACGACGACAGCATCTATGATGCTGGCCATGCGTTGGCGATGGCCGGGCGCTATGACGAGGCGATCGCCGTGCTCAGCCTTGCCGCCAACAAGCAGGATCCGCGCATCCTCAACTATCTCGGCTATTCGCACCGCCATTCCGGCCGCGTCACCGTTGGCCTCGGCTATTACGAGGAAGCGCTGCGCATCGATCCGAACTACACGCTGGTGCGTGAATATCTCGGCGAAGCGCATCTGCAGATCGGCGATCTGGCCGGCGCCCAGCAACAGCTGATGGAAATCGAGAAGCGGACCGGCAAGGGTTCGCGCGAATACGGCATGCTGGCCGAGCAGATCGACCATTTTATGCGAAGCTGAAAAGATTCCAGGGCTCTTTTAAGCGGCCGCGAGCGATCGCGGCCGCTTTTTTGTTGCCCCAGTCTCATTCACCGCCCCCGGCTGATGAATGCGGGGATGATTTTTACAAAACCGATTTTTGGGCGTGAAAAACCGGCGAAGATTGCTATATTCAGGGAAATTGCGGTGAAACGGTTCCGTTAGCCCGAGGCTGCCGGACCCGTTTTCTTTTTGTACCATCGACAAGGCTTTCCCCGAAACGCGGGGGTGGCAGCAGGAAAGGTCAGGCATCATGAACAAGGTCCCGATGACAGGCGAGGGGTTCGCGTCATTGAAGGAAGAACTGCGCTGGCGCCAGCAGGAAGAGCGGCCGCGCATCATCGAGGCGATCTCCGAAGCGCGCTCGCATGGCGACCTGTCCGAAAATGCCGAATATCATGCCGCCAAAGAGGCGCAGAGCCTCAACGAGGGCCGCGTCAACGAGCTTGAAGATTATATCGCGCGCGCCGAAGTGATCGACGTCAGCAAGCTCAGCGGCGACAAGATCAAGTTCGGCGCCACCGTGGTGCTGGTCGACGAGGACACCGAGGAAAAGAAGACCTACCGGATCGTCGGCGACCAGGAGGCGGACGTGAAGTCCGGCCGCATTTCGATCTCCTCGCCGATCGCGCGTGCGCTCATCGGCAAGGAAGTCGGCGACGCCATCGAGGTCAATGCGCCTGGCGGTGCCAGGGGGTATGAGATCGTCCAGGTGCAGTTCATCTAGGGAATTTGAGGGGGGAGCGGCTGCGACTTTTAAGCTGAGGTTTGCGCCGCCCCTCATTGCCCTGCCGGGCATTTCTCCCCGTATAGTGACGGGGAGAAAGATGCTCTCATCGACGATTTCGCCAATTTTCAACGTAGCAGAATAGACGCTGGCCTTGCGTTCAGATCCCTTCTCCCCGTCGTTATACGGGGAGAAGGTGCCGGCAGGCGGATGAGGGCAGCGCCAGCCTTTCCGATTGACTTCAGTTCTTGCCAGCGTTGGCCTTGCCAAGGACCTGGAGTCCCGCCAGCCTTTCAGCCTCCGCCACCACCTCCGCCGGCATCACACGCTTCCCGGGCTGAGCCAAAAGCGTCGACGCATATTGCCCGCGAGGCCCCGTCAACCCGGGCTCGGTTGCCAGGAACACCGCAACCGTTGGCAGGCCGAAGGCGCTGGCGAGATGGGTCAGCCCGGTGTCGGCGCCGATGACCAGTTCCGAGCGGCCGATGAACGCAGCGATGTCGGCCAGCGGTGACTTTGGCACCACAACTGTCGATGGCACTGCCTTGGCAATGGCTTCGGCCACGGCCTTCTCGCGCTCGTTCGACCATGTGGTGACCGGCGTCATCCCACGTTCAGCCAGCAGGCGGGCGGTTTCAATCCAGTCTTCGGCCGGCCATTTCTTGTCTTCGCGGCTGGTGCCGTGCAGCAGGAAGGCGGTTTTTCCAGAAGGGCCCACCAGAGTGCCGGCGGGCGGCACGATGCCGGAGTCCAGGGTCGAAAGATCGGGCTGATAGCCGAGCGCCAGCCCGAACAGCCGCCGTGTCCGCTCGATGGCGTGCAGGTCGCGCGGCACGGGATAAGTGGCATCGTAGAACAGCGTCGCAGAAGGTTCGCGCGCGCTCGAACGGTCGAAGCCGGCAATGGGGGAGCCCACCTGTCTTGCCACCAGAGCCGATTTCAGGAGGCCTTGCGCATCGATGACGAGGTCGTACCGGCAATCGCGCAAGGTCCGCCGCAGGGCGGCCGCCTCGCGCCAGGTGGCGCCGTCGAGCAGCGCCTTGCGCCAGCGCCGGATCGCCACTGTATGAATCCGGTCGATCGCCGGGTGAAGCGCGACGATGCCGGCAAATGCCTCTTCGACGCACCAGTCGAAGGTCAGGTCCGGGCGGTTGCGACGGGCATCCTCGACGGCCGGAAAGGTGTGAATGACATCGCCCATGGATGACGTCTTGACGATCAGCACCTTCATGCCGCTGCCGGGATGTCCAGCAGCCGCTCCGCCGCTGCCGCGACTTGGCCGACTTCCAGCGTCTTCAGGCAGTTGAGATGGCCGAGCGGGCAGACCTTCTGGTGGCAGGGCGAGCACGACAGGCTAAGCCAGACCAGTTCCCGGTGCTCGGCCAGCGGTGGCGTGTTCTCGGGCGAGGTCGAGCCGTAGACGGCGACGATCGGCGTACCGACGGCGGCCGCGACATGCATCAGCCCGCTGTCGTTGGACACGGCCAGCCTTGCGGCGGATATCAGGTCGATGGCGTCCTCCAGCCGCGTCTGTCCGGCGAGATCGACGACGCCGGGGGCCTGGGCCGCGATCTCCGCCGTCACGTCGCGGTCGTTCTTCGAGCCGAACAGAGCGACCTTCAAGCCTTTGCCCATGAAATCGCGGGCAAGCCCGGCATAACTTTCGCTGGGCCAGCGCTTGGCCGGGCCGAATTCGGCGCCGGGCATCAGGGCCACGAATTTCTGCGGCGCTAGGCCGAACCGGCCGAGCAGGTCGACCTGGTTTTTCGTGTCCACGCTAAGCCGTGGCGCCCGGAAACCACCGCCCTGGGCAAGGCCGAAATAGGCCTGCGCGGTGCGTCGTTTGATGCTGTCGGGCAATGGCACGATGTCGGTCAACAGGCCATAGCGCATCTCGCGCAGGTTGCCGACCCGGCGCGGAATGCGGGCAAAGAACGGGATCAGCGCCGACTTCCAGCTGCCCGGCAGGACATAGGCGATGTCGTAGCGGCCGCGCAGCAGGCGGCCGAAGCGTCGCCGATGGGTGAATTCGAGCGCACCGGGTTTGAGCGGAAAGTCGATCTGCTGGCGGATTTCGGGCATGCGGTTGACCAGCGGCGCTGCCCAGGCCGGCGCCAGCACATCGATGGCGGCGTTGGGATGCAACTCCTTCAGCGCCGAAAACAGGCACTGCGCCATCACCATGTCGCCCACCCAGCGTGGGCCGATCACGAGGATCGTTGGGCTTTCAGCCATTCGACATAGTCTCTGACACCGGTTTCCACTGTCCGGAATTGGCCATTGTAACCGGCCGCGCGCAAACGGGACATATCAGCTTGCGTAAAGCTCTGGTAGCTGCCCTTGAGATGGTCGGGGAAGGTGATGAACTCGATCTCGCCCTTGCCCAGCGTGTCGATCACTGTTTCGGCTATGGCGCGGAAAGGCTGGGCACGGCCGGTACCGCAATTGAAGATGCCGCTTGAGCCCTGTTTCCACAGCCACAGATTGACGTCGGCGACGTCGCCGACATGGATGAAGTCGCGGCTTTGTTCGCCGGGCCCGAACCCGTCATGGGCGCCGAACAGTTTCGGGTTCTCGCCGCGTTCGACCTGGTTGAACAGATGGAAGGCGACGGAGGCCATGGCGCCCTTGTGCGCTTCGCGCGGGCCATAGACGTTGAAGTAACGCAAACCCACGACCTGTGAATGGTCGGTATCGAAGGCGGTGCGCCCGGCGAACACGGTTCGCCGGACATAATCGTCGAACAGTTTTTTCGAATAGGCGTAGACGTTGAGCGGCCGCTCGAGCGCCGGATCCTCGCGAAACTCCGAGCCGCCGCCATAGACGGAAGCCGAGGAGGCGTAGAGGAAGGGCACGCGCAGCGCCTGGCTTGCGTGCAGCAGCCGTTTCGAGAAGGCGTAGTTCACCTCCATCATGAACTTGCCGTTCCACTCGGTGGTGGTCGAGCAGGCGCCCTGGTGGAAGACGGCCTCGATGCGGCCGAGCGAGCCTGCCTCCATGCGGGGCAGAAAGTCGTCCTTGTCGAGATAGTCGGCGATCTTGAGATCGGCAAGATTGGCGATCTTGTGACCGTCGGTAAGGTCGTCGACGACGAGGATGTCGTCATGCCCTTCGGCATTCAGCGCGGCGACGATGTTGGAGCCGATCATACCGGCGCCGCCCGTGACGATGATCATGAAGGGCCTCTGGTTGCTTGCGATTCCGGCCCTTATAGGGGAGGCTAGGCGGGCTGTCGATAAAGCCAGGCATGTGCCTGTCCTGCCATTTTTATGCGCTTGTCTGTTTTGTCTGTTTTGTCTATTATGGACAAAACGGGACATCCCATGAAAAACTATCCATCGACCGATCTGAAACAGAATCTTGGAGATGTGCTTGCAGCTGCCAGCCAGCAGCCGGTCTCCATCACTCGCCACAACAAGCCGAGATACGTCCTGATGAGCATCGAGGCCTACGAAGCGCGCTTCGGCAACGACAGCCGCCGCGTCTACGCTGCGGAGGATGCCCCGACCGAACATGTCGAGATGCTTGAGGAGTACGCCGCGGAATTGGACCGTGATTAAACCCGCCGCTGCGGACGTCTGGCGATATCCATATCTTTGGCATCGCCAACACGGAGACGGCGAGACCGAAGGCCGGAAGTCACGGCCTGTAGCCTTTGTGGCTGTCCTTCCTGGGAAAGCCGGCGGTACGGACCTCTTCATCCTTGCAATCACTTCCACGCAGCCGGGCCGTGATCGCGTTGCCGTCAGCATCCCGGAAATTGAACGCCACCGTGCGGGCCTCGACCTATGCCCCTTTGGGTCATGGTCGACGAGTACAATCATGATATCCTGGAAGCGTCAGCCTATTTCGAGCCGGGTGCGCGAATCGGCGCGTTCAGCCCGTCATTTCACAAGAAAATTATGTTCGCTTTTACTGCGGTTGTCCGCACGGGTCAGTCCAAAGCCATCCCGCGCGCGGACTGAATCGACAGAACAGAGCACGATCGTGAGGGACCAAAAATGCCATCGACCGAACTGCTCATCGCGTTTTTCGCCACCACGGCGATCTTCGCCTACATTCCAGGCCCGGCCATGCTCTATGCCGCCGCGCAGACGATGGCGCGCGGCCGCTGGTCCGGCCTGACGGCGGCACTTGGCATCCATCTGGGCGGCTACGTGCATGTTTTCGCCGCGGCTGCCGGGCTGTCGGTGCTGTTTCATGCCGTGCCGACCCTCTACCTGGCGGTCAAGCTGGTCGGCGCGCTCTATCTGATCTGGCTTGGCGTCTCGCTGTTTCGCAAGCGCGCAGACGGCGATGCGTCGCTGCCTGCCATCGAGCGCAAATCAGCGCGGCGCGCCTTTTTCGAGAGCATCACCGTCGAGGTGCTCAATCCGAAGACAGCGATCTTCTTCATGGCGTTCCTGCCGCAATTCATCGACGCCTCGGCGGCGTTTCCGGTCTGGCTGCAGTTCGTCGTGCTCGGCACGATCGTTAATCTGATGTTCTCCTCGGCCGATATCGTCTGTGTGTTCCTGGCGGGCGCCGTGATCGGCCGTTTGCGGCGTTCGAGCCGGGCACAGCGGCTGATGCAACGGGCGGGAGGGGCCGTGCTGGTCGGGCTGGGCGTCCATGTCGCCCTGCAGAAGAGCTGACCGCCCGAGCCTGCCGGGATCATGCCTGCCGTTGCGCTGCGTGAATTTGCGGTATATCGGCTTTCGCCATGAGCGATCCGACCAGTCGATTGATGAGCACTTATGAGATTGAAATCGGCCTTTTCCCTGTGTTGCCAGTGACATGATCAAGCACAATCCGCCTTCTCCCGAACCGTTGCACCGCGCCATTGCGCGGTTCGGCCAGGCCACTGTGCTGGTGGTCGGCGACTTCATCCTCGATCGTTTCGTCAACGGCGTCATCGAGCGGATCTCGCCGGAGGCGCCGATCCCGGTGCTGCACGGGCGCGGTGAGACCTCGACCATGGGCGGTGCCGGCAATGTCGTGGCCAACATCGTTTCGCTTGGTGCTGCCGCTGTTCCCGTCTCGGTCATCGGCACCGATGTGGCAGGCGATAGCCTGGTGCGGATGCTCGGCGAGCTTGGCGCCGATACGGCGGGCCTCGCACAGGAGCGTGGCCGCATGACCTCGTCGAAGAGCCGTTTCAGTGCGCTCAACCAGCAGGTGCTGCGCTTCGACGAGGAGGAGATCAAGCCGCTCGGTGCTGCGGAGCGCGCCGGTCTGATCAGGCATTTCCGCGCCGCACTGACGCGCGCCGACATCGTCATCCTGTCCGACTACGGCAAGGGCATCCTGCTCGACGGCGTCGCCGGCGACTTGATCGCCATCTGCCGCGAGGCTGGAAAGCCGGTGCTGGTCGACCCGAAGGGCCGCGATTACGCCCGCTATGCCGGGGCGACCGCCATCACCCCCAACCGCAAGGAACTCGGCGAGGCCGTCGGCCATGCGGTGTTCGCCGATGACGAGATCGTGGCTGCCGCACGCGAGCTGATTTCGGCACATGGTTTCGATTTCGTCGTTGCGACGCGCAGCGAAAAGGGCATGAGCGTGGTCGGTCCCGACGAGGCGCGCCACATCGCCACCCAGGCGCGCGAAGTGTTCGACGTTTCGGGCGCCGGCGACACGGTGATCGCGAGCTTCGCGCTGGCGCTGGCCGTGGGCGCCGATACGGTCATGGCCGCTTCGATCGCCAATGCCGCTGGTGGCGTCGTGGTGGGCAAGCGTGGCACCGCGCGGCTGACGGTCGAGGAACTCACCGGCGCGCTGTTCCGTTCACATGGGCCGACCGCCCACAAGGACGCCATCCTCGATGCCACATCGGCCGCCCGCATGGTGGCGGCGTGGAAGGAAGAGGGCCTGAGCGTCGGCTTCACCAATGGCTGCTTCGACATCCTGCATGCCGGCCATGTCAGCTTGCTGCACGCGGCGCGCAGCCAGTGCGACCGGCTGGTGCTCGGCCTTAACAGCGATGCCTCGGTGCGGCGACTGAAGGGCGCCGGGCGCCCGGTCAACGACCAGCACGACCGCGCCTGCGTGCTGGCAGCACTTGCCTCGGTCGATGCGGTCGTGGTGTTCGAGGAAGATACGCCGCTGGCGCTGATCGAAGCGCTGCTGCCCGACATACTGGTCAAGGGGGCCGATTACACGGTCGACACCGTGGTCGGCGCCGATGTGGTGCAGAAGGCCGGCGGACGCGTCGTGCTGGTCGATCTGGTCGCCGGAAAAAGCACCACCAACACCATTGGCAAATTGCGCGCCGGCGGCACCACAAACTGAGGGTTTCATGTCCGAGTTGAACGATTATCTTGTCCGCTCCGCGGCTGCCATATCAGCCATGGTCGAACGGGACCTGACCGGTGAGATGGGGCGGGCAGCGAGCGCGGTGGTGACGGCGCTTTCGTCGGGGAAAGCCTTGCTCATCGCCGGCAATGGCGGCTCGGCCAGCGACGCCATCCACATTGCCGGCGAACTGGTCGGCCGCTTTCTCAAGGAGCGCAAGGCCTACAATGTCATCGCGCTGCCGGCCAATGCAGCGGTGCTGACCGCCTGGGGCAACGACTATGGATTCGACACGGTTTTTTCGCGCCAGGTCGAGGCGCATGGCGCCGCCGGCGGGGTGCTCCTGGCGATCTCGACCAGCGGCAATTCGCCGAGCATCCTTGCCGCCGCCGAACAGGCGCGGAGGATGGACATGACGGTGATCGGCATGACCGGCGACACCGGCGGCAAGCTGAAGCCTCTGTCCGATATCCTGCTCAACGTGCCGTCGACCTCGACGCCGATCATCCAGCAGGGGCATCTGTGCCTTTACCATCATTTGTGCGAGGTGGTCGAAGCGCGCCTCAGCAATGGCTGATCCCCCGACCTCTGGCCGCTATCCGCTGGCGGAGCCTGGCCTATGGGTCGAGCAGGTCGGCTCAAGGCTGTTCGCCGCCGGCTCGCCGGCGCTGTTCCTCGATCGCGACGGCACCATCAATGTCGATACGGGCTATCCGGATGATCCTGCCGAAATGGTGCTGCGCGCGGACATAGCCGCGGTGATAGCCGCCGCCAACCGGGCCGGCATTCCGGTCATCATCGTCACCAACCAGTCGGGCATCGCGCGTGGCTATTTCGGCTGGGGCGATTTCGCTGCCGTCAACGGCCGCGTGCTCGAGCTGCTGCGCGCCGAAAATGCGTTCGTCGATATGGTCGTCGCCTGCGCCTATCACGAAGCTGGCACCGGTGTGCTTGCGGTCGCCGATCATCCGATGCGCAAGCCCAATCCGGGCATGTTGCTGGAGGCGGCCGGGCGCCTCGGGCTCGATCTGCGGCGTTCGCTGATCGTCGGCGACAAGGAGGCCGACATGGAGGCGGGACAACGCGCCGGCCTCGCGCAGGGCTGGCTGGTAGACGGGCAAGCGGCTGTCCGATCGGGCTTCACAATTCAGCCTTGGTGCGCCCGCGCGGATTTCGACGGCCTGCTCGCCGCAATAGCTGCGCTTGGCACCGCCTCGGGCGCGCCGTGACGGCTTACATCCGATCTTTGTCTCGCCAGGCTTCATAAAGCTTGGCCTCTGTCGCGAACGAATACAGCATCACCAGCATCGAATAGACGAATCCGTGCCGGCCGCACAGGAAGTAGCGCTTGGCCAGGTAGAACTTCAGGAAGTTGCCGAGAGGCGACAGCACCAGTCTTATCAGGCCGGGCTTCTTGCCCCGTTCGACCAGCGTGGCAACCTTGAGGCTGGAGTAGGTGTTGGCTCTTGCCAGATCCTCGGCAATGGTCATTTCGCGGCGATGCAGCAGCACGCCATTTTCTATCGTGCCGGTTTCGCCTGGCACCTCGAACGACTCATGGACCCGCAGATTAAGGTCCATCGTGGCCTTGTCGCGGCGGAAAAGACGCAGCAGCCTGTTGTGAAGCACCCAGCGGTGCGCATAGCCATAGCCCTTCAGCTTGTCGCGGCGTCTGATGTACCATCCGTCGAAGGCGTCACTCCCAAGCTGGGTCACATTCATGATTGACTGCCTGAGCACGTCGTCGATGGCCTCGTCGGCTTCAATCGAAAGGCACCATGGTTGCGTGGCCTGATCGAGCGCGAATTGCCGCTGACGAGGAAAGCCCGGCCAATCGTTGTGAAACAGCCTTATCGGGTAGCCTTTGGCGATGTACCCATTGACGACGTCCAGAGTGCTGTCCGTCGAGCCCGAATCGACGACGATGATCTCGGCGCAGAAATCGACGCTTTCCAGGCACTCGCCGATCATATCGGCCTCGTTCATGCAGATGACCAGCGCCGAAACCGGGCTAGAAAATCGAGTCATCGTCCCACCCCACGGCACACAATTCTCGGAATTGGGCTGCCCTGCGCCACTTGTTTACGCAATCCCGAAAGCGCTATGCGCTTTCCCCAGGAAAACCGTTACACACTTTTTCTGGAATTGCTCTAGGAAACCAACAAGACGGCTACGGCAGAACATCCGGCTTCACAGGAGAGCTATCGAACGCCAAAGCGGCGCTGATATGGCGAGGCGTTCAAGCCGCATCGGCGAAAGCCCGCTGCGGTTCAACCGGGTCAAGGCTGTGCGAACGAGACCAGCCCTTCGTCCTTGACCCGGCGGATGGTGAGCGCTGTTCGCACCGTGTCGACATTCGGGGTCGAGGTCAGTTCCTCGATGACGAAGGTCTGGAAAGCGCCAAGGTCGCTCGCCACGCAATGGAGCAGGAAATCGGATTCGCCCGACACCATCCAGGCGTCGCGTACGATCGGCCAGCCGCGGGTGCGCTCGGCAAAGATGCGCAGCTCGGCATCTGCCTGATGATGCAGGCCGACCAGGCAGAAGGCAACGACATCGAGGCCGAGCGCTGGTGCATTGAGCAAGGCACGGTAGCCACGGATGATGCCGGCTTCCTCCAGGCGCTTGACGCGGCGCAGGCATGGCGGCGCCGAAATGCCGACGCGATTCGACAGTTCGACATTGGTCATGCGGCCGTCGCCCTGCAATTCGCGCAGGATCTTCCAGTCGATGGCGTCGAGGTCGGCCTTGAGCGGCATGGGGGTTCTCGATCACAGGGGCAATACGCAAGAATCTTGCGTGATTTTGTAATTAAACGACTTCGCGGTCCATTCCATCCTTCGCCCGGAATATTTCACGGGATCAGCGGGCGACAGGTGTGACAAAGCTTTCCGGGGACGAACTCCAACTTGCCTTGCTGGCGTCGTGGGCAACACTTACATTACGCGCGACAATGATCGAGTTTTCCATGCCGCAATTGCCGGCAGCCCTCCGCAGAGGCTTTAGATGACCACCAAGCACGCGCCCGTTCTCATCATCGGTTCCGGTCCGGCCGGCTATACGGCAGCGGTCTATGCCGCCCGCGCCATGCTGAAGCCGATGCTGGTTGCCGGCCTGCAGCAGGGCGGGCAGTTGATGATCACCACCGATGTCGAGAACTATCCCGGCTTCGCCGACCCGATCCAGGGTCCGTGGCTGATGGAGCAGATGCTGAAACAGGCCGAGCATGTCGGCACCGACATCATCAACGACATCATCACCGAGGTCGACCTCAACGTGCGACCGTTCCGTGCCAAGGGCGATTCCGGCACCACCTATACCGCCGACGCGCTGATCATCGCCACCGGTGCGCAAGCGAAATGGCTGGGCATCCCGACCGAGCAGGACTTCATGGGTTTTGGAGTCTCGGCCTGCGCCACCTGCGATGGTTTCTTCTACAGGGGCAAGGATGTCGCGGTGATCGGTGGCGGCAATTCCGCGGTGGAAGAGGCGCTCTATCTGTCCAATCTCGCCAAGAGCGTGACGGTCATCCACAGGCGAAGCGATTTTCGCGCTGAACGTATCCTGCGCGAGCGGCTTCTGAAGAAGGACAATGTCCGCATCATCTGGGACACGATCGTCGATGAGATCACCGGTCGACCCGGCAAGACGCCGCTGCCGCCCTCGGTCGAGGGGCTGAAGCTCAAGCATGCGGTGACCGGCGAGGTGTCGCACCTCAAGGTCGACGGCGTGTTCGTGGCCATCGGCCATGCGCCGGCGGTTGAACTGTTCGCCGGCAAGCTCAAGCAGAAGCCGAACGGCTATCTGTGGACGGCGCCGGATTCGACCCGCACCGATGTGCCGGGCGTGTTCGCGGCCGGCGATGTGACCGACGATATCTACCGCCAGGCGGTGACGGCAGCGGGGCTCGGCTGCATGGCCGCGCTCGAGGCGGAGAAGTATCTGGCCGGCATCGAAGTGCATCGCGAAGCGGCCGAGTAGAGAGTTCAGAGAGCGGCTTAGAAACGCCGTGTAAAAGCCTGATTTTTCATTCAGACGCCAAAACAGAACGAGGGGAATCATGGCGTTGGACTGGGACAAGCTACGCGTGTTTCACGCTGCGGCGGAGGCGGGGTCGTTTACCCATGCGGCCGAGACATTGCATCTGTCGCAATCGGCGATCTCGCGGCAGGTCAGCGCGCTCGAGCATGATGTCGGCGTGCCGCTGTTCAACCGCCACGCCCGCGGGCTGGTGCTGACCGAGCAGGGTGAGATGCTGTTTCGCACGGCGCATGACGTGCTGATGAAGCTGGAGACCATCAAGTCCCGGCTGACCGAGACCAAGGATCGCCCGTCGGGCGTGCTGCGGGTGACGACGACGGTGGGGCTGGGCGCCGGCTGGCTGACCGAGCGGGTGCAGGAATTCATCGAACTCTATCCCGAAATCAGCCTGCAGCTGATCCTCGCCAACGAGGAACTCGATCTCACCATGCGCCAGGCCGATTGCGCCATCCGGCTGCGCCAACCGCAGCAGCCGGACCTGATCCAGCGCCGCCTGTTCACCGTGCATTTCCACCTCTACGCGGCCCCATCCTATGTCGCCAAGCATGGCAAGCCGTCTTCCGTCGCCGAGCTGAAGGCCCATCGCATCGTCACCTTCGGCGTGCCGGTGCCGTCGCATCTGTCGGAGCTGAACTGGCTGGAAACGGTCGGTGATTTCGAAGGCGGACAAAGGGTGCCGACGCTGCAGATCAACGACATACTGTCGATCAAGCGTGCGGTGCAGGGCGGTGCCGGCATCGCCATGCTGCCCGACTATGTGATCAGCAAGGACTCCGATCTGGTGCAGCTGCTGCCGGAGACCGAGGTGCCGTCTTTCGACACCTATTTCGCCTATCCCGACGCGATGAAGAACCAGGCCAAGCTGCATGTGTTCCGGGACTTCATCATCGCCAAGGCCCGAAGCTGGTCCTTCTGAGGGCATGCCGATATTCAAGTGAGGCCGGCCCGCGAATGGCCGCTTCCTGCGCTTCCCCGTCTACCGCATCGCGGTAGAACTGTGCTCACGTACTTAAGTACGCTCCGCTCCGGTTCTCGGCAGCCACCATTCTCGACTCGGCCTGACCTGAATCTCAACGCGCCCTGCGATGGTGGCTCAACCACGCCAGGGCGACAGTCGAGGCAGCCAGCCCGGGACGTTGCGGCGGTAGGTGTCGTATTCGGCGCCGTAGCGGTGAGCCAAGGTCGGCTCCTCGTAGAACCGCACGAAAGAGCCCATGACGATCGCGCCGATGACTGCATAGGCGACAAGCGCCCAGCTCGAGAACAGCAGCGCCTGGCCGAGGATGATCGACAGCACGGCGACATACATCGGGTTGCGGACATGGCGGTAGATGCCGCCGATCACCAGCCTCTCGGTCGGGGCGACCGGTGCGGGTGTGCCCAGGCCCTCGAGCGCAAAACGGCCGAAGGCATGCAGGAGTGCCGCGACCGCGGCGACGATCAGAAGCCCGCCGACAGGGACAAAGCCCGGCAGACCAGACCACGGCAAGCCCCAGCGATCGGTCAACAGCCAAGGCACCAGCCCGGCAACCACGCAGGGCGCCGCGATGAAGAAGGCCGCACTGCCCGCGATCGCCGAAAACGTCCGCATTGGCTGCTTCCTCCCCGATTGCCTTAGAAATGCACGCCTGCTGCCCGCTTCCACATCATTGCCCAGTTTTGGCATTTCGAGCCGAAAGCCAGCCGAGATTGGCGATTCTGTAGTTGCAATTGCCCGATTCAGCGCTCCATTTCGACGATTTTGCTGGTCCTATTGGCTTCTGGAATGGGTTAGACCACAGCCTGCGTCTTTTTGCATGTGTGTGTTGCAAAATAGATGCTTGTTTCTTGGGCATGATGAGCACATATATAGATCATCTCCTGGGCGCGTTCTCCTCCCATTAGCGTCCTCGAGTGTTCCCCTCTGGAGGTTAGCCTTAACAGGCACTCCAATCAAACTCAGCCGGATCTTCATTGATCCGGCTTTTTTGTTGCCTGTGCCCTGCTGGGCCGGCCAAAAATTCCATCACAATTGCCACGTAACGGTGACATGTAACCTCTGGTAACATATCCCGGACGCTCGCGACCTGCTATGTAGATCATAGGACGCGGTGTGGTTCGGACGGGAGATGGGGGCATCACTCGTACGGCCCGGGCTCAGGCGGCTACCGCGTCCGAACCGTTTTTCCGCCGAACACGGCGGTACCAAATGCGGCGGACCTGACGTTTTACCTCCCAAGGAAACGGTCCGCGAACAAAACGACGTCCGGCCCCGCCGGACGTCGTTTTCTCTTGTTCCCCCGAATCAGGTTCGAGAGGAACGCCACGCCATCAGGCAGCCTTGCCGTTGGTGTTCATCGCCTCGTCGGCCAGACGGCCGGTGAGTTCGGCCATGTGGTCGAAGACGGCACGATAGCTGGCAACGCCCGCGGTCGCGGAGCGCAACTCGATGATCAGGTCGCCGATCTCGGCTTGCGGCATGGTTGCCTCGACGACATCCCATCCCGGCCAGTCGGGCCGCGCGTCGTAGCCGAGGATCTGACCGCGCCGCTGCGGGATGAGAGCGATGATCTTCGAGGTGGCGTCGGAGGGGGTGACGATCTCGACCTTCATCACGGGCTCCAGGAGCACCGGCAAGCACGCGGCCATGCCTTCCTTCATCGCCAGCCTGGCCGCCATCTGGAAGGCCATGTCGGAGGAATCGACCGCATGATAGGAGCCGTCCGACAGGTTGACTGCGACATCCACGACCGGAAAGCCCAGCGGCCCGAATTTCAGATAATCGCGCACCCCGGTCTCGACCGACTGGATGTAGGTCTTGGGCACGACGCCGCCGGTAATTGTATCGGTGAACTGGAAGCCGGAACCGCGCGGCAGCGGCTTGATCTCGATCACCACGTCGCCGAACTGGCCATGGCCGCCGGACTGTTTCTTGTGACGGCCGCGCTGCTGCGCCGATTTGCGGATCGTCTCGCGATAGGGCACCGCCGGCGGATGGCCTTCGACCGGTATCTGGTTCTTGCCTTCCAGCCGCTCGCGCACCACGCGCAGATGCATCTCGCCATGGCCCGACAGCACGGTTTCGGCCGACTCCTGATTGTGGCGCAGGCTGAGCGAGGGGTCCTCCTCGGCCAGCCGCTGGATGGCAGCCGACATCTTCACTTCGTCCTTGCGCTCCTTGGGGCGGAGCGCGAAGGCGAAGACCGGCTGCGGCGGCTCGAACTGGACGAGCGGCTTGGTGCCGCCCTTGGCCGAGCTCAGCGTCTGGCCGGTCTTGACCTCGTCCAGCTTGCCCAGCGCCACCGTGTCGCCGGCCTTGGCGATGGTGAGCTTAACCTGGTCCTTGCCGAGCATTCGGTAAATGCCGGAGACCTTGGCCGTGTCGCCGCCGGGCAGCCAAAGTTCGGAGCCGTCGACGACCTGGCCGGAGAGGATACGTGATACCGACAGTTTGCCGCCATGCGGCGTGTGGATGGTCTTCATCACCTGGACCAAGGTGGCCGCGCCGTCGGGTGCGCCGAGCCGCTTGCGGGTCGCCTCGATGTCGGGCGCGTCGTGGCGGATCGCCTTCAAGAGGCGCAGCACGCCGTTGCCTTTCTCGGCGGTGCCGATCAGCACCGGCGTCACCGCGCCGTCGCGCAGATCGGCGGCAAGGTCGTCGAAGACGGCGTCCTTGGGCGGCTCGATCTCTTCGAGCAGCTGTTCCATCAACTGGTCGTCATGGTCGGCCAGCGTCTCCAGCATGGAGAAGCGTGCCTCCAATTCGCGTGCCTTGTCGTCGCCGGGAATCTGCGCCACCTCGCTTTCGGCATATTCGCGATAGATGTAGGCGCGCTCCAGCGCCAGGTCGATCGAACCAATGACGACGCCGTCCTTGCGCAGCGGAATCTGGCGCAGCAGCAACGGCACGGCACTGGCCGGCTGCAGCATCTTCAGCGTGTCGCGCACACCGATGATTGCCTTGTCGACCTTGTTGAGGAACAGAATGCGCGGCACGCCGAGATCGTCGAGCTTGCGCATGATCAGTTGCAGGGCAGGGATCTTCTTTTCGTCGGCCTCGGCTACGACCACCGCGAGGTCGCAGGCGGCCAGCACCGGCTCGGCCTCGAAGGAGAATTCGATGGAACCGGGACAGTCGACGAAGGTGATCTGCTCGCCCATGAACTCGGTCGTGGCGACCGTCGCCTCGACGCTCATGGCGTGGGCACGCGCCTCGGGCGAATGATCTGAAACGGTGTTACCTGATGAAACGGGATTTTGTCGGGGAATTGAGCCCGTACGGGCCAATATGGCTTCGAGAAGTGTCGTCTTACCGCTTGCGAAGGGACCGACTATGGCAATGCATTTCGGTCCCGTGCGTCGTCCTCCGGCGCGAGTACCCATGACTGACCTCCACTCAGGCGTTTCCCGTAGGACCGACTGGCATGTATGGTTCAGGCTTGGTCAATCGGTCCTGAGCGGCGGCCGGCCTGTTCGACCGTCGCGGGCGGGTTCTTTTCAAGTGCCACCTGCCCAAAGCCATCGTCCCACTTGTTTGCCGGCAGGGCAAGAAAAATAGAAACCCTTTGCTCGGCCGTGGACCGTGCGGATCATATGCTGGGCTGGCAGCCGGAAGCTGTTGCACGTCGACCGATATCGGCCGAAACTGAAAACAGGCGATCCGTCGCCCGCTGTTTGAAGGACCATCGACCCATGAAGATCATTGCCTGCGGCAGCGTGCCGACCGTCATCGCACCGGAAAAATACTTTACCGGCCGGGTGCTGCAGACGCCGATCATCGAGAAAGAGGCGCCGGCGCGGCTGCGGGCCACGCTGGTCAGCTTCGAACCGGGCGCGCGCACCCACTGGCATACGCATCCGCTTGGCCAGACGCTTTACGTGACGGTGGGCGCCGGGCTTGCCCAGACGTGGGGCGGCCCGGTCCAGGAGATCAGGGCCGGCGACGTCATCTCGTTCGCGCCTGGCGAAAAACACTGGCATGGCGCGGCGCCGAAATCGGCGATGACGCATATCGCGATGCAGGAGGCGCTCGACGATGTCCATGTCGATTGGCTGGAGGGGGTGACATCGGAACAATATGGCGGCTGAATGCTCAGTCCGCAGGAAGCCGGCTTCTCTTCCAGCCGTACATTTTTAGAAGAGGGCGACTCGCGGCGAGTCCCGTATCGTGGCGCAGGCCATGCTCAATCGCCGGATCGACAGCGCCATGCCGCCCGTTCAACTGACCGTCGGTCAGTGATGATTGCGAAACTCACGTCCGGACGTAGCCATGTCAAAGCACCGTTTGCCCCTGGTCGCCGCTGTCTATCTTGGTTCGTTCGTGGCTCTGCTCGACGTCAGCATCGTCAATGTCGCGCTGCCGACCATCCAGCAGGCGCTGCGGACCGATTTCGGCGGCCTGCAATGGGTGGTCGATGCCTACACGCTGTGCCTGTCCGCCTTCATGCTGTCGTCGGGCCTGATCGGCGACCGCTACGGCCGCAAGCGCTCGTGGCTGGCCGGCGTCGGCATCTTCGTGGCCGGCTCGCTGATCTGCGCCGTCGCGCCCAATCTGCCGGTGCTGCTGGCCGGCCGGGTCGTACAGGGCATCGCCGGCTCGCTGCTCATTCCGGGCGCGCTGTCGATCCTGACGCAGGCCTTTCCCGATGCGCGCCAGCGCGCCGGCGTCATTGGCGGCTGGGCGTCGTTCGCCGCCATCTCCCTGCTCGTTGGTCCCGTCCTCGGTGGCATCCTGGTCGAGACCGTCGGCTGGCAAAGCATCTTCCTGATCAACCTGCCGCTTGGCTTGATCACGATCGCGCTCGGTGCTGCTTCGATCAACGAGACGGCGCATCCCGAACATGCCCATCTCGATCTCGTCGGCCTGGCTCTCAGCATCCTGTGGCTGGGGGCGCTGACCTTTGGCCTGATCTCGGCCGGCGAGAATGGCTGGGGCGAGCCAAGGACGGTCGCGGCGCTCATCGCCGGCGTCGTCGGCCTGGCTGCTTTCCTCGGCTTCGAGGCGCGCACGGCACGGCCGATGCTGCCGCTTGGCCTGTTCCGTGACGTTCGCTTCGCCGTCGCCAATGTCGCTTCGTTCGCGCTCGGCTTCACCTCCTATTCCAGCGTCTTCTTCTTCTCGATGTTCCTGCAGCAGGTGCAGGGCTGGTCGCCGACGCAGACCGGCCTGCGCATGGCGCCGGCCTTCATCGTTCAGATCGTGGTATCGCCATGGATCGGCAAGCTGAGCGCGCGCTATGGTCACTCCGCGCTGATGACCATCGGCTATGTTGCTATCGGCCTGTCCATGCTCGGCATGTGCTGGGCCGGTCCTTCGACGCCCTATGCGATGCTGTGCCTTCTGTTCGCCATTGGCGGTCTCGGCAATGCGCTTGCAATCCCGACCGGCAGCGCCGCGGCCATGTCCTATGCGCCGCGCGAACGCTCGGGCATGGTGTCGGCGGTCATCAATGCCACCCGCCAGAGCGGTCTTGCCATCGGCATCGCCTTGCTCGGCGCCTTGATGAGCATGCGGGCGACCAACCTTTTGACCGGGTATCTCGGCGATGCCGGTGTCGCCGACGCGGAAGCGATGGCCCGTGCTGCAATTTCGCGGCATGATTTCGCAACCGATGCGGCGATGGGCGAAAGCCGCGTGCATGAACTCTATGCTGCCGCTTATGCCGGCGGCTTCCACGCCGCGATGCTGATGGCAGCGATCGGCGCGTTCCTCACCGCCGCACTGCTGGTTGCCGTGTTGGCGCCGGCCGAAGCGCGCTCTGCCAAAGAGACCAAGCACGAGGCGTGAGGCTGACGACCCATTAAAAACGGCGGTGATGAACTGACCCCCGAAAGTTGGATACAACCTTCGGGGTTTTTCGCGTTCATAGTGCGTCGGTCAGGTCAGCGAAGCCGTAAAACGCTGGATGCGTGTGCAGGCTTCTTCCAGAAGCCTCTCCGAGGTCGCGTAGGAGATGCGGAAGTTGGGCCCAAGGCCGAAGGCCGAGCCGAACACCACCGCGACGCCCTCGGCTTCGAGCAGTTCCGAGCAGAAGGTCTCGTCGGTGTCGATCAGCCTGCCAGCTTTGGTCTTCTTGCCGATCAGCTGGGCGCAGGAGGGATAGACATAGAAGGCGCCTTCCGGCGACGGACAGGTGATGCCGCGTGCCTGGTTGAGCATCGACACGACAAGGTCGCGCCTGCCTTGAAAGATCGCCTTGTTTTTGGCGATGAAATCCTGCGGGCCATTCAGCGCCTCGACGGATGCCCATTGCGCAATGGTGCAGGCGCCCGATGTCTGCTGACCCTGGATCATGTCCATCGCCTTGATCAGTTGAACCGGACCCGCCGCATAACCGATGCGCCAGCCGGTCATTGCATAGGCTTTCGACACGCCGTTCATGGTCAGCGTGCGCTCGTAGAGCTTAGGCTCGACCTCGGCGATGGTCTTGAAGACGAAATCGCCATAGGTCAGGTGCTCGTACATGTCGTCGGTCAGCGTCCAGACATGCGGATGCCTCAACAGCACGTCGGCCAGTGCGCGCAGTTCGGCCTCGGTATAGGCAGCGCCCGACGGGTTCGACGGCGAGTTCATCAGCAGCCATTTGGTCTTCGGCGTGATCGCCTTTTCCAGCACGGAAGCGGTCAGCTTGAAGCCATCGTCGATCGAGGTGTCGGCAAACACGGAGGTGCCGCCGCAGATCGCCACCATCTCGGGGTAGCTGACCCAGTAGGGGCGAGGAATGATGACCTCGTCGCCGGGGTTCAGCGTCGCCATGAAGGCGTTGAACAGGATCTGTTTGCCGCCGGTGCCGACTATGGTCTGCTCGGGCTTGTAGTCGAGATTGTTCTCGCGCTTGAACTTTTTTGCGATCGCCTCGCGCAGCGGCACGATGCCCGAAACCGGCGGATACTTGGTTTCGCCACGGTGGATTGCCGCAATCGCCGCATTCTTGATGTTGTCTGGCGTGTCGAAATCCGGTTCGCCGGCGCCAAGCCCGATAATGTCACGGCCGGCATTTTTCAGCTCGCGCGCTTTCTGCGTGACCGCGATGGTGGCGGAAGGCTTCACGCGGGAAAGGGTGTCGGCAAGAAAGGCCATGAGCTTGACGTCTCCATGGAAGATCGGCGCGTCCGGAAGCGGCCGCGGCGCTTCTCATGTCGCATGATTTCGCGCAACGCAAGCATTGTCGGCTGATCCAGGTCTCAAGGAGCCGTGATCGGGACCCGGTCGGCAACAATAAATTCATTAACGAGCGGTAGAGGCTTGAGTGGCAGGATCACAGACCAATTGCGGAGCGAGGAACCGTGTCGCGCAGCGTCGGGCTTGCCCACATCATCCGCCAGGACGACGGCACCTCCACCGGTGTCTGGGGCATCTACACGCTGCAAAGCGCCTTCCAGCCGATCTTCGCTTTCAAGGAAGGCAAGCTATCGGTGGTCGCGTTCGAAGGGCTGATCCGGCCGTTCCGCGACGGCGAGCCGCAATCGCCGATGAATTTCTTCTCGACCTGCCCGGCCGCCGACCGCCTGCATATCGAGGCGCTGACCAGGACGCTGCATCTTCTCAACGCCGGTGCCTGCCTGCCGCGGGAAGCGTCGATCTTCGTCAATTTCGACCCGTCGGTGTTCACCGAACGCACCGTTGCCGACGCCGCCTTGCGCGAAATGCGGCTGGTGCTGCATGAGGCCGGCATCGATCCGCGCCGCGTCGTCTGCGAGGTGACCGAGCAGCGGTCGGCGTCGCAGGAAGCCTTGCACGGCTTCGTCGCGGCACTGAGGGCCAACGGTTTTCGCATCGCCGTCGACGATTATGGCGCCGACGATTCCGACATCAATCGGGTCAAGGAGTTGAAGCCGGATATCGTCAAGTTCGATGCCTACTGGATCACGCAGCTGATGGAGTCCGGCGCCGGCTTCGCGTTGCTGACCACCATGGTGAAGAACTTCGAGGAGCAAGGCATCCATACGGTGTTCGAAGGCATCGAGGAGGGCTGGCAACTGGAGCTCGCCGAGAAATCGGGTGCGTCGATGGTGCAGGGTTTCGTGCTGGCGCGGCCCGAATTGGCGCCGACCAGCTTTGGCGTCTTCGGCATGGCCAGACAGGCGCCTGTCGCTGCTGCCGTCGACACGTCTGCTCCTGCCGTGGCAACGCCTTCGGCGCGGCCGGTCAAGGCCTTCGGGCGCCGGGTGGCGACATGAGAGATGATCGGCGGCGCAATGTCGGCGATGCGATCCAGGTCGACGAAGTCGGCATCGAATACGGCATATATGGCGAGTTCCGGCTGCGCAGTGCCTACCAGCCGATTTTCGCGCCGCGCGGCCGGTTCCTTCACGCGGTGGCGGCCGAAGCCCTGATCGAGCCGCACCGTGCCGGCCGCCCCGGCGCGCCAAAGATGTTCTTTGAAAGCGTTGCCGTCTCGGACCGGCTGTTTGTGGAAAGCATGTGCCGGGCGCTGCATCTCAGGAATTTCCGCAACATCGGCGTCGACGGGCTCGACCTGTTCTTCAACTACAATCCGTTGATCAATGACCATGCCGGGCGGGCACTGGCCGAAATTCGCCTGATGACCAGGCATCTCGGCGAGTTCGGCCTGGCGTCGGCCATGCTGGTCTGCGAAATCACCGAACAGGCGGCCGACGATGCGCTTCTCACGCGGCTGGTGCGCGAAATGCGGCGCGACGGCATCCGCATCGCCATCGACGATTTCGGCTCCGGGCACTCGACCGAAGAGCGGGTGAGCCTGCTCAAGCCCGACATCGTCAAGATCGACGGCACCTGGTTCGCGGAGTTCTGCCGTCACGCTGCCGCCGAACGGTTCTTCCGCCCGCTGGTTTCCAGCCTGCATGACCGCGGCGCCAAGGTGCTGGTCGAAGGCATCGAGCAGCCCACCCATCTGCGCGTCGCGCTCGAAGGCGGCGTCGACCTGCTGCAGGGTTTTCTCCTCGCCCGTCCCGCACTTGCCGGCACGGTATTCGAGGAAAAGCCGCTGGTCATCGATGCGCTGCTGGGCCGGGACAGCAAGGTCGTGCCCCTCTTTGGCTAGGGCATGCCGACAATTGGTGCCGTGAGCGTCCTTGGACGCTTTGCATCAGCGGCGCTGATCGTCGTACCAAAACAAATCATTGGTTGAGACCGCCGCCGCTGCGATAATCGCGCGGAGACAGTGCTCCGGGGAACAGCCATGATACTTTACGGCATGATCGACAGCGGCAATTGTTACAAGCCGCGCCTGCTGATGGCCAAGCTTGGCCTTGGCTTTACCAATGTCGAAGTGAGTTCGCACACCGGCGATACGCGCAAAGCCGACTTTGTCGCCAAGAATCCGAACGCTATGGTGCCGCTGCTCGAGTTCGACGATGGCCGGCGGCTGGCCGAATCCAACGCCATCCTGCTCTATCTCGCCGAAGGCACACGCTTCCTGCCGGTCGACAGATATGAGCGTGGGCTCGCCTATCAATGGCTGTTCTTCGAACAATACAGCCACGAGCCCTACATTGCCGTGCGCAAGGCGCTGCTGACCTTCCCCGAACGTGCTGGGGATGCCACGCCGGAGCGGCTGGCGGTGACGCTGGAGCGCGGCAACAAGGCGCTCGGCGTGATGAACAGGCATCTGGAAAACAATGCTTTCTTTTCCGGCAGCACGCTCAGCGTCGCCGACATCGCGCTGTATGCCTATACGCATACGGCGGAGCAGGGTGGTTTCCAGCTCGACGCCTATCCGGCGGTGGCGGCCTGGCTTGGCCGGGTAGAGGCCGATCCGGGGCATGTGCCGATCGATTGGGTGGAGTAAGTAACGCCGGTGGTCGTATCGCCTGCGGCGCCGATCTCCAGACAGCAAAAAGGCGGGATAAATCCCGCCTTCCATGCTTGGTAGCCTGATCGGGAGCGTCGGGTCCGGGCTGGCAGCTATCTGCTGATCCAGCTTGTCGGGTCTTTCCGCTCCAGCGCGCTTCTCGCGCGACTGTCAGTACATCCGTGACTTGCCGCGCGCCCCGAGCTCTCGCCCGGCGCGCGCACTTCGCAAAATCAGGCTGCCTTGCTCAGAGATCCAGCGGACGACTTGCCAGTGCGGCGGTCCTGCTCGATCTCGAAGTTGATCTTCTGGCCTTCGACCAGGGTCGACAGTCCAGCACGCTCGACAGCGGAGATATGGACGAAAACGTCCGCGCCGCCCGCGTCAGGCTGAATGAAGCCGAAGCCCTTGGTGGCGTTGAACCACTTGACCGTTCCTGTTGCCATTTTAGATAGTCCTTCAACATTTGCTTTAGATTGACCGGACCGAAGTCCAGCCGGTGTGCATCGAGATTTTGGAGATAGACGTCAGCAAACGCGAAGATCGCGAGGCCCGGATCGATCGGCCGAAATATCAATGGAAGGCATATAGGCTGGTTTCGCATAAAATACAAGACTGCGTGAGAAAGCCGTGATCGAGCGCTGCCCAACGGCTGCCCCAATCTGCTGAAAACGTTGCGGCAGATCACGCTGTTCTCGAGCGGCGGATCAGGGGAGACGACCATGAAAATCATTCTGCTTGCCGCCTGCCTCACGCTTGTCGCCGCTCAGGCGCAGGCGATCTCGCGCTACGACCCGACGCGTATGAGCTGCGGCAAGGTTCAGGGGACGATCGCCCGGCAAGGGGCCGTCATCCTGCGCTATCAGTCGAAGCGGGTGCCTGGGCTGCCGCTCTACGACCGCTATGTACAGAGCCAGCGATTCTGCAGCATGGGCGAGGTGAGGACACGGGCCTACGTGCCGAGCGCCGACACAAAGTCCTGCCCGGTCTACAACTGTAAGCGGCCGGACAATGACCGGCATTTCCGCCGGCGGTTCTTCCACAACAACTAGCGCTTATCGACCGGCAGCCATTGCTCTCAATCCCGGATGTGTTCTGTGAGCATGGACACAAATTGCGTCACCTTTTGCGGGCGAAAGCGCGCTGCCGGATAGACCACGTGAATGCCGCCGGAGGGCAGCACCCAGTCGGGGAGCACGTGGACGAGGCGGCCTTGCGATAGGTGGTCGACGACCAGATAGTCCGGCAGAACTGCCAGTCCGCCCCCGGCGAGCGTCGCTTCCAGCACAGCCGGCGTCGAGTTGATGGAGAATGCCTCGCGCAGGGTGATGGTGCGCGGCTCGAAACCGCCTCGGGTGAAGTTCCAGGTGAACGGCTTGCGAAGCACGGCATTGGCAACGAGCGGTAAGGAAGAAAGGTCTTCTGGCTTGTCTACTCTGATCCCGGCGGCGAAATCCCGCGACGCGACCAGGATTTGCCGGAAGGTGCCGATGCGGCGCGCCTGCTGGCTGGAGTCCTCCAGCCAGCCGACCCGGATGGACAGGTCTATCTTGTTGTCGATCAAGTCAATTATGGCATCGGAAATGAGCAGTTCGACGCCGCAGGCAGGAAATTTCTGGCGAAAGCGGGCGGCGATCGGGGCCAGCACGATCGCGCCATAATCATTGGACGCGGAAACACGCAGCACACCGGCCACCTCGGCGTTGGCCTCGCCAACCTCGGCGATCGCTTCTTCGACATCCCGCAGGATCAGAACGCAGCGTGCATGCAGAAGACGGCCTGCTTCCGTCGGCTCGACCCTTCGCGTCGTGCGAACGAGAAGCGTGGTCCGCAGCTCAGCCTCGAGGCGAGCGACTTGTTGGCTGACGACTGTTTTCGTGATGCCAAGCCGCTCGGCCGCGCGGGTGAAGGAACCGGCGTCGACCACGGTGGCAAAATAGGCGAGGCGATTGAGGTTTATCGATTCCACCACGAAGGCTCATTGTAAGCTTTCAACATACAGTTTGTATTATTATAGCCAATTTATTGATTAAATCCAGAGGGCCTACCGTGCCGTTCCACCGTCCGCCCTGCGGCCGGCGGGTGCGTAGCCGCATCCGATCCCTTTCATTCAACGGAGACATTCCATGCTCACGAGGAGACAGATCATGAAGACCTCATTGGCTCTCGGCGCAACCGCCGTTTTCGCTCCCATCGGCAGCGGCCGAGCCGCCGGCGCCAAGCTTGGCTGGAAACACTTCCCGGCGGGTCCAAACGGCTTCTTCCGTGCGCCGGTGCTGCTGTCGGGGCCGAGCGAAGCCCTGTTGATCGATGGCGGCTTCACCTATCCGGACGGCAAAGCGCTCGCCGATGCCATCAAGGCCAACGGCAAGAAGCTGACCACCATCTACGTCACTCAGTCCGATCCCGATTACTACTTCGGCCTGAAGCCGGTGCGGGACGCCTTCCCGGAGGCGAAAGTGATCGCCGCCTCCGCCACGCTGGAAGCCATCAAGGGCAATGTGGAGAAGAAGCTCGCCGTCTGGGGTCCGCAATTGAAGGAAAATGGCCCGCAGGCGCTGTCCGACATCGTCTTCCCCGAGGCATTCGACGGCGCAACGCTGACCGTCGATGGCGAGACTGTCGAGATCGTCAATGCGGAAGAAGGATTGGCCAACCGCCGCTATCTGTTCGTGCCGTCGCTCAATGCCGTTTTCGGCGGAGTGATGATCTTCTCGGGCGTTCATGTCTGGACCGCCGACACGCAGACCAGGGAGAGCCGCGCCGCTTGGATCAAGACGCTGGACGCGATTGCCGCCCGCAAGCCCGCTGTCGTGGTGCCTGGCCACATGGCCCCCGATGCCGCGATCGGTCCTTCGGCGGTGGAGTTCACCAAGTCCTATCTCATCACCTTCGAGGAAGAACTGGGCAAGGCGGCAGACAGCGCCGCGTTGAAGTCGGCCATGGAGGCCCGCTTCCCCGGCCTCGGTATGGGCGTCGCCCTCGATGTCGGATCCAAGGTCGCCAAGGGCGAGATGAAGTGGGGCTGAGATGGCGACGAACCTCGATTTGATCCGTAGAACCTACGAGGGAACTTCCGAGGAGAACGGCCGCAATCTGCTGGCCGTTCTTTCCGCCGACATCGAATGGACCGAGGCGGAAGGGTTTCCCTATGCCGGCACCTATATCGGCGTCGAGGCCCTGATGCAGGGTGTTTTCAAGCGGCTCGGCTCGGAGTGGACCGGATACCACGCCGCCGTGCACAGTTTCATTGCCGATGGCGACCGGGTGGCGGCCTTCGGCGTGTATTCCGGTACATACAAGGCGACGGGAAAATCCATGACGGCCCCCTTCGCTCATCTCTACGAACTGCGGGACGGCAAGATCATCCGCATGCGGCAGTATGTCGATACGGTCCTCGTCGCGCGCGCACTGAACTGACACCGACGCAACCAGGGAGACATCCATGCTGCAACTTAAACCCGACGATGACGGACGGTCGCGACTCGGTCAGGCAGCTTCTGGAAAAGATGGGAGTTGCCCATTGGCCGAAACAGGCGGTCGACTTCAAGCGGGTGATCGCCCAAGGCGATCTTGTCATGCCCCAGGTCGTTCAGCCGAAAACGGCTGACACGCCAGAGACGGTCATCGTGGATATTTTCCGCGTTGGAAGCCGGTGCCCGCCAACCCGGTCAACAGGCGATCGATGTACTGATCCCGGCTTACTGCCAGCACCGGCCGCCGTTCAAAACCCGAACGACACCTGCGCCGGTGGCAGCGGGCCGACGCGCACGCCTTCCATGGCCAGCATCTTCTCCTTGGTGATCGATCCGCCGGGCGCCGAGAAGCCGCCGATCTTGCCGCCGGCGGCAAGGATGCGATGGCAAGGGATGACCAGCGGCACCGGATTGGCGCCAAGGGCGGCCCCGGTTTCGCGGGCGAGCCCGGCATGGCCGGCGGTTTTGGCCAGCTCACCATAGGTGGTGGTTTCGCCGAAGGAGAGTTTTCGCGCCGCGTCGTAAATGGCGAGGCGGAAATCGTCGACGCCGTCGAGATCGACCGGCACGGCGGAGAAATCGATGTCCTCGCCCGCCGCATAGGCCTTGATCGCTGCGATCAGCTCGACCACCCATGGCGGCTGCGCCGTGGAGGTGGAAACGCCGCCATGGCGCAGCAGGCGCCGCTCCACCGCTTCGCGGCTGCGTTCGGGCAGGCAGAGCCGGATCAGGCCCTTTTCGCTCCAGGCAATGCCCATGAAACCGATCACTGTTTCTAACACTGCGTGGCCGGCCGTGATCGAAGCTGTCGTGACCATGATGCGCTCCTTCCCGCAAAGTGGCGAAATCCGGGATTCGTCACAGTACATATCCGGAACAATATGGCACCACCGCCTGCGTCTCGCCACCCGAAAACCACCTGATCGCCCCGATTGCCCGGCCTGAATCGCTGGTGTAAGGGATTTCTTAACAACCCGACAAACCGGACCCGAGCGCGGCTTGCCAGCAAAACTCAACCTTATCGCGATCGGCGTGATCCTGGCCGCCGCCGGCATCAGCGGCTGCACGTCGACCTCGCAGATGAAGTCCGCGCCTGCTCTCACCGAAACAGCGACCGTCGCCGGCACTGACGCCGGCTTCACCGTGCCTCTGCCGGAGACGGTTTCGGTGCTGCCGGAATCATCGGGAATCGCCCCCGCTCAGACGGCCGAACTGCCGCTCGATCCCACAGCACAGCCGGCTGCCGCGACCGCCGCTTTTGCCGGATCGACACCGGCGGCACCAGCCGTGCCCGCGGTGATGACCGCCAATGCCTGGCAGGCGCCGCCGCCGGCAAAGGCGAGCGAGCCGGTCAAGGCGGCCGAGACCTATACGACCGCGGGGCTGGTCATACCGGCAACCGCCAAGGGCGATCGCATGCCGGGCGTCCAGCAGGTCGCCTATGTCGTGCCGCAGAACCCGGCGGCCCTGGTCCAGTTCCCGGCAGGGCCCGTGCAAGAAGAACACACGACGGGCGTGCGTGGCGATGTCGAGCGGCTGATCGAGAAATATGCGGCGATCTATCAGGTGCCGGTGGATCTGGTGCGCCATGTCGTCAACCGCGAGAGCACCTTCAACCCGAAAGCCTACAACAACGGCCATTGGGGACTGATGCAGATCAAGCACGCGACGGCGCGCGGCATGGGCTATGACGGGCCGGCCAAGGGCCTGTTCGACGCCGATACCAATCTGAAATACGCGGTGAAATATCTGCGCGGCGCCTGGCTGGTGGCCGGCGGCAACGCCAAGAAGGCCGACTGGCTCTACCAGACCGGCTATTATTACGACGCCAAGCGCAAGGGCCTGCTCGAGGCGACCGGCCTTGGCCGCGACCGCCAGCGCCGCCGCCTGCAGCCCGACGCCTGAGCGCGATGCCTGAACCGCGCCCGCCGGCTTTGAACGACATCCGGCTGCGCAAAATCCTCGACGAGACGCTGGTTCCGCCACATTGGCCGGAGGGTTTTGTCATGCGCAGCTTCGAGCCCGGGGACGCGCCCGCCCTGCATGCGCTGTTGACCGAAGTGTTCGATGATGGCGCCGATGGCCCGTTCGACGAGTGGTGGCCGCGTATCGCGGACGATCCCGAATTCGACCCGGCGCTGTGCTTCCTCGTCATCGACGCCAAGGGCCGGCTGGCGGCGGCGGCACTGTGCTGGACCCGCGCCTTCGTCAAGGATCTCGCCGTTCATCCCGAGGCGCGCGGCAAGGGTGTTGCCGAAGCGCTGATGTGGCACGCCTTCGCCGTTTTTCGCGAACGCCGCGCCGATCATGTCGACCTCAAGACCAACACCGTCGAGAATCCCGCCGCCGTCCGGCTCTATGAGCGGCTGGGCATGATGCCTGTCGCCTGGGAAGGCTAGGGTGTGCGGATATTCAGGTGATGCCGGCCTGCAAGCGACGGTTCCCTGCGCTTCCGGCCTTCGCCGGCCGAAGCACCCATAGTTGCCTGACCTGAATCTCAACACACCCTGATGCATGTCGCCCAAGCAGGAACGGCATGATTTGGGAACCCAAAAGCGCCGCTTCGCATTTAATGGGAGGTGAGGGCCTGACAAGCTGCCGGCGCGTGGGAGGATTTTCCGTCACCGGCTGCGGAGGGACATCCACCACCATGACGTTTTCTCACGCATTCCTTGCGGTCGGCATCGCTGCCATGCTCGCTGGCACGCCAGCATGGGCCGTCGATTTGTCGATCGTGTCGGGCGACACCGGCGATGGCATCAAGGTGCTGCGCGAGATCCTCGACCGTTACGAGAAAGACAGCGGCAACAAGGTCGGCATCGTCGTCATGCCGGCGTCCGGGACCGACCAGTTCGGCCAGTACCGGCTTTGGCTTGCCGCCGGAAACAGCGACATCGACGTCTACCAGACGGATGTGATCTGGGCGCCGCAACTCGCCAGCCAGCTCGTGGATTTGACCGCAGCGACCAAGGATATCGTGGCTGAGCATTTCCCGTCGATCATCCAGTCGCAGACCGTCGACGGCAAGCTCGTCGCCTTGCCGATCTTTACCGATGCGCCGGCGCTCTACTACCGCAAGGATCTCCTCGACAAATATGGCGCCAAGGTGCCGGCCACCTGGAAGGAACTGGCCGACACCGCCAAGCTGGTCATGGACAAGGAGCGTGCGGCTGGCAATCGGGATATCTGGGGCTTCGTCTTTCAGGGCAATGCCTATGAGGGGCTGACCTGCGACGCGCTCGAATGGGTGATGTCGAATGGCGGCGGCCAGATCATCGAGCCGGACGGCACCATCTCCGTCAACAACAGCCAAGCGGCGGCGGTGCTCGACATGGTCAAGGGCTGGGTCGGGACCATCGCGCCGCCCGGCGTGCTCGCCTACCAGGAAGAGGAATCGCGCGGCGTCTGGCAGACAGGCAATGCGGTGTTCATGCGCAACTGGCCCTATGCCTACGCGCTCGGCAACGGCGAGGGCTCGCCGATTAAGGGCAAGTTCGACGTGGCGCCGCTGCCCGCCGGCACGGGCGAGGGCGCCCGACCGGTCGCGACCATGGGCGGCTGGAACCTCGCCGTTTCCAAATATTCGAAGCATCCGGATGCCGCGATCGAGCTGATCAAGTTCATCGCCTCGCCCGCGATGCAGAAATACCGCACGCTGAAGACGTCCAACCTGCCGACCATCCAGGCGCTGTATGACGATGCTGACATCGCCAGGCAACAGCCGATCGTTCCGCGCTGGAAGCAGATCTTTCTCGATGCGGTGCCGCGCCCCTCGGCCGCGACCAGGATCAAATACAACGAGGCGTCGAGCCAGTTCTGGAACGCCGTTCACAACACGCTGTCGGGCGACGGCACTGCCGCCGACAATCTGGCCGACCTCGAAGCGATGCTGAGCAAGTTGAAGGGCCGAGGCTGGTGACGATACTGGGACAGCCACCCGGCGGGACCGCAACGAGCGGAGCGAGATGACAGGGACGGAACCGGAAACAGCCAGGGCCGCGCACTCGCAGTTGACGGCGCAGCGCGTTCGCTCGGCGTGGCTTTTCCTGGCGCCAATGCTGCTGGTGCTCGCCGCGGCGGCCGGCTGGCCGCTTGCCCGCACGGTCTATTTCAGCTTCACCGATGCCTCGCTGGCCGATCTCGATGCGCGCCAATGGGTCGGCTTCGCCAATTATTTCTCGGTGTTCAGCATGCCGAGCGGCCGGACCCTCTATGACGGGTTGCTCGTCGATCCGGTCTGGTGGCGTGCCGTCTGGAACACGGTTCGTTTCACAGTGATTTCGGTGACCTGCGAGACCATCCTCGGCACCATCGTTGCCCTGGTTCTCAACGCGGAATTCGCCGGCCGCGGCATCGTCAGGGCAGCGATCCTGATCCCCTGGGCGATCCCGACGATCGTCTCGGCGAAGATGTGGCAATGGATGCTCAACGACCAGTTCGGCATCATCAATGTCGTGTTGCTCAACCTCGGCCTGATCAGCGCCAAGATCGCCTGGACGGCCAACGCCGACACGGCGATGGCGGCGGTCCTCATCGTCGATATCTGGAAGGCGACACCATTCATGACGCTGCTCATCCTGGCCGCGCTGCAGATGCTGCCGAGGGAGATCATCGAGGTCGCCAGGCTCGACGGCGCCAACCCCTGGCAGATCTTCTGGCGGGTGACCTTGCCGCTCATCCGCCCCGCGCTGATGGTGGCCGTGATCTTCCGCGCGCTCGATGCACTGCGCATCTTCGACCTGATCTATGTGCTGACGCCCAACAATGTGCACACCAAGTCGATGTCGGTGTTCGCCCGCGAGAACCTGTTCGAGTTCGACAAGTTCGCCTATGGCTCCGCCGCCTCGACCTTGCTCTTCCTGATCCTCGCTTTGCTCACCATCGTCACCATCCGGATCGGTCGGATCAGCCTGGACGGAGGCCGCTGACATGTGGATCCTGAAGCGCACGGCCTTTTACCTGCTGGTCGCGGTCATCGTCTTCGTCGCCGTGTTCCCGTTCTACTACGCCATCGTCACCAGCCTGAAATCGGGGACCGACCTGTTCCGGGCCGATCTGTGGCCGACGACGATCAGTCTTGCCAATTACCGGAATGTGCTGACCGAGGGCAGCTTCGTGCGCAACCTCGCGAACTCGCTCTTCGTCTCCGGCGCAGTCGTCGCGTTGTCGCTGTTGCTCGGCGTCACATCAGCCTATGCGCTGGCGCGCATTCGCTTTCGCGGTCGCTCGGCCCTGCTGTTCATCATCCTGTCGGTGTCGATGTTCCCGCAGGTGGCGCTGCTGGCCGGGCTGTTCGAACTGGTCCGCCTGTTCGGCCTCTACAATTCGCTGTTCGCGCTGATCTTCTCCTACATGATCTTCACCTTGCCGTTCACCGTCTGGGTGCTCACCACCTTCGTCCGGGACCTGCCGGTCGAGGTCGAGGAGGCGGCGATCCTAGACGGCGCGACGCCGTGGATCATCATCACGCGGGTCTTCCTGCCGCTGATGTGGCCGGCGCTGGCAACCACCGGGCTGCTGGCCTTCATCGGCGCGTGGAACGAGTTCCTGTTCGCGCTGACCTTCACCTCCAACAACGCACAGCGGACCGTGCCGGTGGCGATCGCGCTGCTCTCCGGCAACTCGCAATTCGAGATCCCATGGGGCAACATCATGGCGGCCTCGGTGATCGTCACGGTGCCGCTGGTGGTGCTGGTGCTGATCTTCCAGCGCAAGATCGTCTCCGGCCTCACCGCCGGCGGGGTCAAGGGGTGAGGGGGCGAAACGCTCAGATGTCCGGTGCGTTGCCGATCTTCTGCTTGAGCTCCAGCGCCCAGGCGCGGCCTTCGTCGCCGCCCCACAGCAGCCAGGCAATGTAACCGGCCGAAGGGTTTTGCTCATTGCCGTAGTTTCTGCCGCGCTTGTCGATCTCGTGGCGGGCGAAATAGCTGACCATGCGGCGGATGGTGGAGGGCGCGAGCTTTTCCCGGTTCTTCAGCTCGGTGGCGCGGGCCACGCCGATCTCGGTGCCGCCGCGGCCGAATTCTCCGCGCAGCCTGAGGCCCTTGGCGGCATTGTCGGCCACCACTTGCGGGCAGCGCAGATCGATCTCGTCGTCGTGCATGTTGTTCCCCGGATCACGCTGCCCGAACAGGTATTGCGACATCTCGCCAGGCGCAATGAATGTCGGGACCGATCGCCGCCAAACGTCCTTGGGTCGCAGAGCAACCGCGCCGGGACGCCGGCGCCGCGACTTGAAGGAGCCGATCATGATCACCTTTCCTAACGAATCCGCGAAATACCGCACCGCGCGCGAAAAACTGCTGCGCAAGGAAATCGAGCTGCGCCGCGTCATGGAAGAGGTCGCCGAGGCCCGGCGCGCGCTGCCGCCGGGCGGGCTGATCCGTCAGGACTATGAGTTCGACGGGCTGGATACCGATCGAAGGCCGGCCAAGATTAAGCTTTCGGAGCTGTTCGCGCCGGGCAAGGATACGCTGATCCTCTACAACATGATGTTCCCGCGTCACCCGCAGGAGAAGCGCGATGTGGCGACCAGCGGCGGCACGGCGAAGCTTGCCCGACCGGACCAGCCATGTCCGTCCTGCACGGCATTGCTCGATCAGTTCGACGGCGCCGTCGGGCATCTCCAGGCCGCCGGCTTCAATTTCGCGGTGGTGGGCAAGACCGCGCTCGAAAACCTGGTCACGCTCGGCCGCGACCGGGGCTGGCGCAACATGCGGCTGGTGTCTTCGGCTTCCAACAGCTTCAAGCGCGACTACAATGCGGAGGCGGCCGACGGCTCACAGATCCCGCTGCTCTCGGTGTTCCACCGCGACGGCGACGGCATACGCCATTTCTGGAGCTCGGAACTGGATTTCGCACCGACGGAGCCGGGCCAGGACCCACGCGGCCTTGGTACCTGCGAAACGCTGTGGAACCTGATGGATTTCACGCCTGAAGGCCGCCCGAACTGGAACGAGCAGTTGCAATATGGCGAGGCGTCTTGCCACTGAAAGGCAGCTCTGGTCAGCCGCCGCGTTTCAATTTTCGGAACATGAGTCCCATGGCTGGCTCGCACGAGGGCATCGGCGAGCGTTCGAGTCAGGCACGGATACGGTGGGGCGATTGAGGCGACATGCGCAGGCTTCTTCCTCATGACCTGCAACCGGAGTGCCCAAGCGACGTTGGATTGTCCGAGGGACAATTCCAACCGGAGACATGCCATGAAAACGCTTACCATTCTGACCGCAGCAGCATTGCTTGCCGGCGCGCCGGCCTTTGCCCAGTCGAACACGACCGCCACGACCACGCCGCTCGCCACGACGACGAAGGTCGACACTTCGACCTTCATCAAGACGGTGCCGAGCGCCAATGAGTTCGAGATCGAGTCCAGCAAGCTCGCCGAGCAGAAGGCGACCGACGCCGACGTCAAGGCGTTTGCCAAACAGATGATCGCCGATCACACCAAGGCCGGCGAGGAATTCAAGGCGGCGCTTGCCCAAGGCCAGACAACCTCGGCCACAGCGCCGTCCGGTCCGGCCCTGCAGCCCAAGGAGCAGAAGATGCTCGATGAGTTGAAGAGCGCCAGCGGCGATCAGTTCCAGGCGAAATACATCGAAATGCAGACCAACGCCCACAAGGAAGCCGTCGCGCTGTTCAGCGGCTATGCGCAATCCGGCGACGACCCGGCGATGAAGGAATTCGCCAAGAAAACCCTGCCGACGCTGCAGATGCACGAAAAGCACGTGAAGGAACTGGCGGCCGCGCATCAGGGTTAGGCGGCGGTTTAAGGTCTGTGCTCTACGGCGCCCCCTCAAAAACTGCCAATTTCCCCCCTTGAGGGGGAGATGTCCGGCAGGACAGAGGGGGGCCCGTAGAGCGCTACCATGGAAGCCAGCCCGCTTGGCAAACCAACACCACAATGTGGCCCTGTGCCTCAAGGACGGCACGCCCTATACCGATCAAGGCTGAGCGGCGCTCAGGTCGATCTGATCTGCTCGACCGCGGTCACCAGCAGTTCTTCCATGGCGGTGCGTATCTGGGCATCCGACTGGGCGATGCCTGCCGCGTCGAAATCGGCGCGGACCTTGCGGAACACATCGTTGTCGCCGGCCTCTTCGAAGTCGGCGTGCACCACTTCCTTCGCATAGACGTCGGCGTCCGCACCGGATTTGCCGAGCTTTTCGGCGGCCCACAGGCCGAGCAGCTTGTTGCGGCGCGCCATGGCCCTAAACTTCGTTTCCTCGTCCATCGCAAACTTCTTTTCGAAGCCTTCCTGACGGTCTCTCATGCTGCTCATGGTTTGCCTCGTTTGGATGTGAGTCCGGTCTTCAGCCTGGGGGAAGAACGGCAGGAGAGGCGAGAGTGGCGCGCATGGATGTCATTAGCAAGGCAAGGTCGCCGGTGATTGAGCGGGCGCCTGGCGGCGGTGGTCTTCGCCCGATGTGATTTGACGTTGCCGTGCTGTGTCCTACTCTCGAATGCCTCTGGATGAACCGAGGAGACGAGCGATGCAGTTCAACGGAATTCGCGGCGTCTTGCTGACGGCGGCCGTGATCCTTGCCGCCGGCACCGCGGCCTATGCCCATCATGGCTGGTCGTGGACGCAGGACGGGTTTTTCGAACTCAGGGGCAAGATCACGGCCATCTATATCGGCAATCCGCACGCCACGCTGGATGTCGACGCGGAGGGAGAGGCCTGGCGGGTGGAGATGGCGCCGCCATCCCGCACGATCGCAGCCGGCTTCACGGAGGAGGTTGCCAAGGTCGGCGACGAGGTGACCGCGATCGGCAACCGCTCGGTCGACGAGACCGAAAAGCGCATGAAAGCCGTCCGCGTCATCGTCGGCGGCAAGACATATGATGTCTATCCCAACCATGTGCCGCCGGCGTAGATGGCCGAGCTCCTCGCCGGCATCGAGCACCTTGCGTTGGCGCGGTGGCTGAAGGGCTCCTTCATTGCCTACCCCATCGTCAATGCGCTGCACATCATGTCGATCGGCGCGCTGCTGACCAGCGTCGTTCTCATGGACCTCAGGATCTGCGGTGCTTTCCGCTCGCTGCCGCATGCGGCGTTCGTCGCGCTGCTGCGCCGCACCGCTTTGGCGGCATTCGTGGGTGCGCTCGTCACGGGCTCGCTGCTGTTTTCCGTCAAGGCGAGCACCTATGCGGCGATGCCGGTTTTCCTCGCCAAGATGGCACTCATCCTTCTCGCTGGCATGAACTTCCTCGTCTTCACGCGCTTGCGCCGCGCAACGGGCGGCGACACGCCGGCGGGTGGGACCGCTTTGGCCGTGCTTTCGATGCTGCTGTGGACTTCCGTGCTTTTCGCCGGACGGTTCATCGGTTTTCTCTGATTAGAGTGAGCGCCGGCACTGGGTTCCGCCAGCGCCGGGATAAGCTCCCTGAATCACTGGGTTGTCACCTACAGTTTTTTTGCGAAGAGGACCCCCACCCCTAGCCCCTCCCCACAAGGGGGAGGGAGACTTCCGTTGGCGCTGACCTAGACAAATCGCCTGTCTTTCGGCGCCAAAGAAGAATTTAAAGGCACGCGGCAGCGTTCCCTCCCCCTTGTGGGGAGGGTTAGGGTGGGGGTCCTTCTTCGGGTTGTGTGCGTCAAGTTCTGCAAAATGGGCGATCATGAAGCTGGTCATGCGGCTTGGCGTAGAGCGAGCTTCTTGTGCTCGCGCAGGTCGTCCATGTTGAT